>NZ_CP012752.1:1505681-1806818 GCF_001302585.1 Kibdelosporangium phytohabitans
AGGTTAGCGGCGCCGGCCCCGAATCCGGGAGAACGCGCCGATCGTGTGGATTCTCAGGTTCGTCTTAGCTGACTCTCACCCACCCCATAACGCCGTGCACGAAGCTGTGGACATCAAGGGGAGTCGCACAGCCGAAGTGGGGAACACCGTGAACGAGTCCGTCGTTGCAACAGACAGTGGGCAGGCGAGTCCGCGGGAGGGTACCCACCTGATGAGCGATTCCGACGTCGCACTGGCGACGCCAGTCGAGCTGGACGACCAGCCGACGTGGACACCGCCGACCTGGGACGAGGTCGTGCGGGAACACGGCGACCGGGTCTACCGGCTCGCGTACCGCCTCACCGGCAACTCGCACGACGCCGAGGACCTCACCCAGGAGACCTTCATCCGGGTCTTCCGGTCGCTCGCGTCGTACAAACCGGGCACCTTCGAGGGCTGGCTGCACCGCATCACCACGAACCTGTTCCTCGACATGGCGCGGCGCCGTTCGCGGCTGCGCATGGAGGGGCTGCCCGAGGACACCGACCGGCTCGCGGGCGACGACCCCTCGCCCGAGCAGGTCTACTCGGAGACCCACCTCGACCCCGATCTGCAGGCCGCGCTCGACGAGCTGCCGCCGGAGTTCCGGGCCGCCGTCGTCCTCTGCGACGTCGAGGGCCTGTCGTACGAGGAGATCGGTGCGACCCTCGGGGTCAAGCTGGGTACTGTTCGCAGCAGGATTCACCGTGGCCGTCAGGCCCTGCGCGCCTCGCTCGAGCGGCGCCGTGGATTGACCCGGGAGGCATCCGCATGACCGACCTGCGCGGGTGGAATCTGCCCGAGCAGCACTTGATGCCGGACGCGGTCGTGGCGTTCGTGGACGGTGAGCTGTCCGCGGGTGCCCGCAACCGGGCCGCCGCGCACATGATCAGCTGCTCACTGTGTGCCACGGAGATCGCGGCGCAACGGCAGGCACGTGCGGCTGTCCGCAGGGCGAACGCCCCGTCGATGCCCGCCGGGCTGCTGGCCAGCCTGCAGGCGATCCCGCAGAACACCGAGCTGCCGGGAATGCCGGACGGGCTCGCCGTCACCGACGACGGCCAGTTGGTCGCCGTCCAGCGGCCGGACCGCGTCGGCAACGCGACGAGCACCCCGCTCGGCGCCAAGCCCGCGCTGGGTTCGCAGCCGCGGCTCGGTGAAGGCCCGAACGTGCTCGGCCGCGGCCGTCGCACGGCTCAAGGCGCGGGAGTCGTCGTCTCCGGCCTGGTGCTCGGTGCGCTCGCGCTCGTCGCGCCGTCCGGTGCGCCCGCGTCCAACGGTGACGCGTCCGCCCCTGTCGCACCCGCGCCCGCCAAGGCGCCCGTGCACGTCGCGCCTGTTCCTGTTCTCGTCGGGCCAGGCCCGATCATTCGCTGACTTTTCTCCTAGGACACGGAGCCCCCGTCGCAGAAGCGGGGGCTTCGCGGCGTTCGGAGCGGTCTCACCCGCGTTTACTGGGCTTTCACCACCCGAGAGGCAGGCTGTGCGGTGATGAGCCAGCACCCTGAGCAAGATCCGACCCCTGAGCCTGACCGGCTCGGTCCGCGCCCGCTGCGCAGGCCGGCGGTCGACCCCGCTCAGGCAGCTGTGTTCGGCAGGCCGGCCGGAGTGGACAGCGCTTTCGCCGCGCGCAACGGCAGCCACCCCGATCCGGCGTTGCGCACAGCGCCGCCGCCCGCGGCCGCGCTGGTCGAAGCGTTCAGCCGGCCCTCGGACGACACCGGGGTGCTGCTGCAGCGCCCGCCGGGCGAGACGGACGGCGAGCAGTCCGCGGACTCCCCGCTGTGGTCGAAGGACGCCGACCCGTGGCGTGACCCGGGTGCGGGCGCCATGATCGGCCCGCCCGCGCTCGACAAACCGGAACCCGAGGCCAAGGAGCAGGTCGCCGCCGACGCCGGGCGCCTGCTCAGCGTGCCCGAGCTGCTGTTCGGGCGACGCGTCAAGGCAAGCGCGTTGATCATCCTCGCCGTGGTCGTGCTGGTGATCGGCGGCGCGGGTGGCGTGGTCGGCTGGTTCATCGCCCGCACCGGCGATTCGCTGACCAGCGACGTGACGCTGGCCGAAGTGTCGCCGGGGGTGCAGCGCCCGCCCGGCTCGATCTCCGACATCGCCAAGCGAGTCGCGCCCTCAGTCGTGTCGATCGAGCTGCACGGCCCCAACGCCAGCGGTGTCGGCTCCGGCGCGGTGATCGACGGGCAGGGCTACATCATCACGAACAACCACGTGATCGAGAACGCGGCGAAGGACACAGCGATCAAGATGACCGCCGTGTTCCAGGACGGCAGCCGCGCGGACGCCAAAGTGGTCGGCCGTGACCCGAAAACCGACCTCGCGGTGATCAAGGTCCAGGTCAACAACCCGACCGTGCTGCAGTTCGGCGACTCCGAGTCGCTGCAGGTCGGCGACACCGTGATCGCGGTCGGCTCACCGCTGGGCCTGTCCAACACGTTCACCGAGGGCATCGTCAGCGCGTTGCACCGGCCCCGCCTGATCCCCAACGGCGGCGGCGACCCGCCGGTGGCCTACGACGCGATCCAGACCGACGCGTCCATCAACCGGGGCAACTCCGGCGGGCCGCTGGTGGACGCCACGGGCGCGCTGGTCGGCATCAACTCGTTCATCGTCCCGGCCAGTGAGGACGGCGGCAGCGTCGGGCTCGGCTTCGCGATCCCGTCCAACTTCGCCCGCAAGATCGCGCAGACCCTGATCAGGGACGGCCAGGTCAAGCACCCGGAGATCGGCATCAACGCGGTCAGCGACGTGAGCGCCGAGTCCTCACAGGGCGCCCGCGCCGCGAACATCGTCGAGAACGGTGCGGCCCAGAAAGCCGGTATCCGCGAAGGCGACATCATCACGAAGGTCGGCGACCGCATCGTGCGGAACTCGCCGGAGCTGACCGTGGCGGTACGGGCACATGAAATCGGCGCGAAGGTTCCGGTCGTGCTCGTGCGAGACGGCAGAGAACTGACTATCGACGTGGTCTTGCAGTCCGACTGAGTCGGTAAGCTGAAGAAGCTGACTTGGTGGAGGTTGCGGCATGTTCGAGAGCATCGGGTGGCTGGAGATCCTTGTCCTGCTGCTGGCTGGGCTGTTCATCCTCGGGCCGGAGCGCCTGCCGTCGGCTGCCGCCTGGATAGGCAAGAGCATCCGCAAGGTGCGCGAGTTCGCGACCGGCGCCCGTGACCAGCTGCGCAACGAGATGGGCCCGGAGTTCGACGAACTACGCAAGCCACTGGAGAATCTCCGCGAACTGCGCAGCTTCGACCCGAAGCGCATGGTGACCCAGCACCTGTTCAACGACGAGCCCGCCAACGGCAGCAAACCCAACGGCTACACACCGCCGCCTCCGGCACCGCCTGCGACTCAAACCCCGCCGCCGCTCAACCCCGGCGAGAAGCCTCCTTTCGACCCGGACGCCACCTGATCGCCCATCTCGAGCTACCTGCTCGCCCATCTTGGGCCGAGTGACCACCCATCTTGGGCCGAGTGTCCGGCTGCTTCGGGTCGGGTGGCCGATCATCTGGAGCTGGCTGTGCGGCTATCTCGGGTCGGGGTGGCCAATCACCTTGAGCCGAGTGCGCAGCTGCCTCGGGCGAAGTGGTCGATCGGCTTGAGCCGAGTGCCCGGCTGCTTCGGGCTGGGTGGCCGATCATCTTGGGCCGAGCGTGCGGCTGCTTCGAGCGGAGTGGCCAATCGCCTTGGGCGGCTGTGTGACTATCTCGGGCCGAGTGACCAATCACCTTGAGCCGAGTGTGGGGCTGCTTCGGGTCGAGTGACCGACCATCTCGAGCCGACTGTCCGACCATCTCGAGCCGAGTGACCAACTACCTCGAGCCGATGGCACCATCGCTTCGCTTAGCTGTCCACAACCGGTCAGTAACCCTTTCACCAGGCGTTACCCCTTGTAGACTGGAGCAGGGACGCCCCCCGGGTTGGGTGGGGGACTGTTTGTACAGGTGCTAGGGCTTTTCGGTGTGGCTCAGTTTTTCGCACGGAACATGCCTGGGTCCCTTGCCGGGAGGCAGACCTCAGGGCAGGAAGCTGTGGTGGGTCTTCTCCCTCGCTGGAGTTGAGCTCTTGGTGTGTGTTTGGGGCATGGGCGCTCCTGCCCGGAGGGAACCACGGACTGTCAAGAGGTCCGTATCGTCGCCGCTGATGGTCGCGGGAAACGTGGGCGGACCTTCTGACAGTCCGTGGTGGCTTTGCCCAGGCCGACGGGCAGAGCACCCCCCCCGAAGCACCCCTCTGCGCTGGCGCGAAAGCCACGAGCTCTTGCTCTTCTGCGTGGGTAGCTATCTCGTCCTGGTTGTCTTTCTTAGCACTGTCTTCAGGTGGGTCCGCTGGGTTTGGTGGGGACTGTCACGGCTGGGGAGTGCTCGTCGTTCTGATGGTTTCGGTCAGGACTTCGTCGAGTGGTGTGGGTTTCACGCCGAGTTCGCGTTCCGTCCGGGTTGAGTCCAGTACGTGTGGTTCGTCGGTGAGGTAACGCATTTCCGCGGTTTCGGCCATGATCGAGTCTGTTTGGCAGAGTCGCTCGAATTCCTCGTCCGGCATGGTTGTCAGGTTCGGTGCGGGGGCTTCTGCCAGGTCGGCGAGGCGTTCGCTCAGTTGCCTGACCGACATGTCGCTTGTGGACGGGACGTGCCATGCCTGTCCGAACGCGTTGTCGTGTTCGCTTGCTGCGACGAGGGTTCTTGCGACGTCCTCGGTGTAGCTCCAGCTGTGTGCGACGTCGAGATTTCCCGGGTATGACACCGGTTGTCCGGCTAGCACCAGCGGGGCGACTGCGAGTGCGTAGAGCGAGGCGGCCCCTGCGCCGAGGTATTGGCCTGCGCGTACTTCCGTGACACGTACTCGGGTGAGCGCGTCGAGCCACATTTGTGCGCGTACGCGTCCCTTTACTGTTGTTGGTGCTATGGGTTGTGTCTCGGGGATTGGGCCGCTTACGCGTCCGTATCCATAGGTGTTGCTCAGCATGATGTAGTCGGCGTTCGTTTTCTCGACCGCTGTCAGCAGCGCTTCTGCCAGGGGTGGCCAGTCGGTTGGCCAACGGTCATAGGACGGCATCGCGCAGTTGAACAACGCCGACGCGCCTTGTGTCAGGTCGGTCAGGCGTTCTGCGTCGGTGGCGTCGGACGCCACCGCCTCGATTAGTGGGTGGTTTGGTGCCGTTCCGCGCCGTGAGACCAGGCGAACTCGTTCCCCGGATGAGGCGAGTAGGCGCGCGACAGCAGTACCTGTGGGCCCTGCGCCCACCACGACCTTCAACGACATGACATCTCCAACGATCACTTGCACTCTGTTCAAGAAGTCACCGTATGGATCCGGTGTCAGACGGACCATGGCTGTTGCTCTGGAAAACATGTCAGATCGTCTGAGTATTGTGTCCTTGTGGACCTGCTTAGCGATGTGCTCGCGGTGATGCGTGGTGCCCAGCCGCACGCGGCGTGTACGACCACGCGAGCGCCGTGGGGCGTGCGTTTTCCGCCTGAGGATGCGGCGGGTTGTCATGTTGTGCTGGAGGGTTCCTGCTGGGTGATCCCGTCCGGTGGGCCGCCGCTTGCCTTGGGTGCCGGGGATGTTGTTTTCATCCCTCCTGCGCGGGGGTATGCGCTCGTTGACCATCCTGGTAGTCCACTTGTCGACTTTCAGCCGTCTCCGGATGCCCCGGTTGATCAGATGCGGATCGACGGTGACGGCCCGGCCACGTCGACGCTGTGTGCCGCCTACTACTTCGACCGGGACCGTGGGCATCCGTTGCTGGACGACCTGCCCGGCGTGATTCGCCTGCCGACGCGGGTGGGCAGGCACGCTGCTCTGCGCGCGACGATCGACCTCCTCGGCGCAGAACTGGCCGAGCGACGGCCCGGCAGCACAACGATCGTCACCTCGCTTGTCGACATGCTGCTGCTGTTGACCTTGCGCGCGTGGTTCGACGAGCAGGCGAGCCGGACAACCACCGGTTGGGCAACGGTTTTCAACGACCAAGCCATGATCTCGGCCTTACGCGGCATTCACGCACAGCCTGACCAACCGTGGACCGTCGAGCGGTTGGCTGCGTTGGCCGGGCAATCACGAGCCACGTTTGCCAAGCGGTTCGCCACGCTTGTCGGGCGTACGCCGTTGGCGTACCTCACGTGGTGGCGGATGACGGTTGCGGCGCGGATGTTGCGTGAGGGCGACGCGCCTTTGCGGGTCATCGCCGCGCAGACCGGTTATACGTCGGAGTTCGCGTTCGCCAAAGCGTTCAAGCGCCAGTTCGGCCAGTCGCCAGGCAAGTACCGCAACGAAAAACCGCTGTAGCCGTACTGGCCACAGCGGTTCGTGGTGGGTTCGGCAGTTCCAGTTCCAGTTCCGGCTTCAGCGACCCGCCGGCGTGACCGACAGCATCCGGCCCGCCAGGCCGCGGGCCCGGACGGTCAGCCGTTTCGCGATGTCCTTCAACACAGTCGACGCCGGGGCTTCCGGGTCCAGGGTGACCAGCGGGGTGCCCGCGTCGCCGCCTTCGCGCAGCCTCGGGTCCAGCGGGACCTGCCCGAGCAGCGGCACTTCCGAGCCGACCGCACGCGACAGCGAGTCGGACACGGTCTGGCCGCCGCCCTCGCCGAAGATGTCCATCCGGGACCCGTCCGGCATCTGCAGCCAGGACATGTTCTCGATCACTCCCGCGATGCGCTGACGGGTCTGCAGCGCGATCGCGCCCGCCCGCTCGGCGACCTCGGCCGCTGCCTGCTGAGGGGTGGTGACCACCAGGATCTCGGCGTTCGGGATCAGCTGCGCCACCGAGATGGCGATGTCACCGGTGCCCGGCGGCAGGTCGAGCAGCAGGATGTCCAGATCGCCCCAGAACACGTCCGCCAGGAACTGCTGCAACGCCCGGTGCAGCATCGGCCCGCGCCACACCACCGGGGTGTTGCCCGGCGTGAACATGCCGATGGAGATCACCTTCACGCCGTTGGCCTGCGGCGGCATGATCATCTGCTCGACCTTGGTCGGCTTGCCGGTCGCGCCGAGCATCCGCGGCACCGAGTGGCCGTAGATGTCCGCGTCGACCACACCGACCGACAGGCCGCGTTCGGCCATCGCCACGGCGAGGTTGACGGTCACGCTCGACTTGCCGACGCCGCCCTTGCCCGACGCGACGCAGTACACGCGCGTCAGCGAGCCCGGTTCGGCGAAGGGGATCTTCGGTTCGTCACCGCGCAGCGACTTGCGCATCGCCGTGCGTTGCTCGTCGTTCATCACGTCCAGCTCGACGCGCACCTCGCGGACGCCTTCCAGCGCGGACACCGCGGTGGTCACGTCACGGGTGATCTTGTCGCGCAGCGGGCAACCGGCCACGGTCAGGTACACGCCGACGTCGACTAGGCCGTCCGGGTGCACCGTGACGTCCTTGACCATGCCGAGGTCCGTGATCGGGCGGTGGATCTCCGGGTCCTGCACGCCTGCGAGCGCCTTACGGACCGCTTCGACAGTGGGTATCACCCCCCAATGCTACGGCCGGTAGAGCGAAACGCCTGGATCGCCCTTGTGAACCAGGGCACTGCGCTTGCAGTTGCGCGCGTTCCGTAGCATCAGGTTGTGCCGGAGTTAGGTGCAACCCGGTTGCCCACCCGAAGCGAGATGGACGCATGGCGTTCATTTCTGCGCGCGCACGCCAAGGTGACCAGGTGTCTTGAGGCCGAATTGCTCTCTGAGCAGCGGCTTTCCCTCGGCGCCTACGACGTGCTCGCCGAACTGGCCGCCGCGCCGGAGCACTGCCTGCGGATGGCCGAGCTGGCCGAGGCCGTCCTGCTCTCCCGATCGGGTGTCACCCGTTTGGTGGATCGGTTGGAACGTGCGGGCCTTGTCACGCGGGAACGCGTCGACGGTGACGGCCGCGGTGTCGTCGCCCGGCTCACGCAGGCGGGCGCCGCCCGGCTCGGGACAGCGTCACGGACGCACCTGGCCGGTGTCGTGCGGCACTTCGTCGAGCTGCTCGACGGCCAGGAGCTGCAGACCTTGGGGGCGTTGTCGCAGCGGGTGGCCGACGCTCAGCCCTGACGGTCGTGCCAGGCCGGGTTGTCCTTGATGGTCTCCGCGGAGGCCTTGCGGCGGGGTTTGGCGTTGAGGTCCTGCCGCAGCCGGTCGAGTTCGCTGCGCAGGTAGTCGCGGGTCGCGACCTCGCCGACGGCGATCCGCAGCGCCGCCAGCTCCCGTGCCAGGTACTCGGTGTCGGCCTTGGTCTGCGAGGCCCGTTTGCGGTCCTCTTCCAGCGAGATCCGGTCCCGGTCGTCCTGGCGGTTCTGCGCGAGCAGGATCAACGGGGCCGCGTACGCCGCCTGCGTGGAGAACGCCAGGTTGAGCAGGATGAACGGGTACGGGTCCCACTGCAGCGACGCGGCCGCGAGGTTCAGCACGATCCACACGACCACGAGCAGCGTCTGCCAGAACAGGAACTTGCCGGTGCCGAGGAAGCGCGCCAGCCGTTCGGAGAACCGGCCGAACGCCTCCGGGTCGATCTCGAACCGCAGGAACCGGCGCGGCCTGCCGGGCTGGTCGAGCCTGCGGCGGGGCAGCAGCTCAGGCATCGGTGGTGGCCTCCCACAACCCGTTCTCCCGCCAGCCTTCCGGCAGCAGGTGGTCCAGCACGTCGTCAACGGTGACCGCGCCGAGCAGGTGCTCGGTCTCGTCCACGACCGGCGCGCAGACCAGGTTGTACGCGGCGAAGTACCTGGTCACCTCGCCCAGTGACGCGGACGGCGGCAGCTTGGCCAGATCCGTGTCCAGCACGCCTGCGACCAGGTCGGACGGCGGCTCGCGCAGCAGGCGTTGCATGTGCACGCAGCCGAGGTAGCGGCCTGTGGGCGTGGCCGAGGGCGGGCGGGTCACGAACACCATGCTCGCCAGGGCGGGCGTCAGGTCGGGATTGCGCACGCGCGCAAGGGCTTCCGCGATCGTCGCGTCCGGCGCCAGCACGATCGGCTCCGGCGTCATCAGACCACCGGCCGACTCGGCCGAGTACTCGAGCAACCGCTTGACCGGCTCGGACTCCTCTGGCTCCATCAGCTCGAGCAGCCGGTTCTTGTCCAACTCGGACAGCTCGGCGAGCAGGTCGGCGGCGTCGTCGGGGTCCATCGCCTCGAGGATGTCGGCGGCGCGCTCGTCGTCGAGGTGCGCCAGCAGGTCCTTCTGGTCCTCGTCGCCGAGTTCCTCGATCACGTCCGCGAGGCGTTCGTCGTCGAGCGCGTCGGCGACCTCGTAGCGGCGTTTGGTCGGCAGGCTGCGCAGCGCAGCCGCGACGTCCGCCGCGCGCATGCCTTCGAACGTGGTCAGGAGTTGTTGTGCGCCTTGGGGTTGCGCTTCCAATTCGACGACGCCTGGGCCGCGCACGTCCTCCCACCTGACGATCCGCACCGGCCCGCGCCTGCCGAACCGGCCGGTCCGTTCCCGCAGCGCGACCCGGCCGAGCACCCAGTCGCGCGTACGCGTTGGCTCCATCCCGATGTCGTCGACGACCGCGTTCGCCCCGCTGGCCTCGACGGTGACGTGCGCGTCGAGCAGTTGGCCGACGACGAGGACCTCGTTGGGGCGCTGGTGGAAATGCCGCAGGTTCACCGACCCGGTCGACAACGTCACCGCGTTCGCCTCGATCGACGTGACCCGCAGCATGGGGACGAAGATGCGCCGCCGGGTCGCCAGTTCGACCACGACACCGAGAACCCTCGGCGGCTGCCGGTCGCCGCGCAGGCCCGCGACGATGTCGCGGACGCGGCCGATGCGCTCGCCGTCCGGCCCGAACACGGCCAGGCCAGCCAGCTGACCCGCGAAAACCCGGTTGGTGGCGCCCACGCGATCAGGCTAGTCCGCAGCCGTCCGGAACGCTGTGCGCACCACGCGCGTCTAGGAGACATGTCACGTGCGCAGGACCCAGTCACCGTGTGGTGCGTACTGGTGGAGGAGACCATCGGCCGCGGCGAGGGCCAGCGGTGGGCGGCGGAGGAGGTCGGCAGCTACAACACGCGGGACGAGGCGCTCAGCGCCGCTGAGCGGGTGACCCGGGAGTACCAGCCGCAGCACCCCGCGTTCGAGAAAGGCCGCAAGGTCTACGAGCTCGGCGAGGGATCGTGGATGGTCCGGCTGCGCGGCGCGACGATGGATTTCCATTTCCGTGTCACCGTTGGCAAGCACGTGACCGGACAGGGAGCGCCCGATGACGCACATGAATAGGCCGCAGGGCGGACCGTGGTTCATGTTGATCGAGGAAACGACGGGCAGCGGGCAGGCGCAGCGGTGGAAGCTCAGCCACATGCGGCCGATGCCCGACCGGGTGACCGCGCTCGCCGCGGCAGCCGCGGCGGCCAGGACCTATCAGCCGGAGCACCCGAAACAGGAGAGGCAACGCGCGGTCTTCCGGACCGGCGAGGACGTGTGGACCGTGTGGGTCGATGGCGCGTTCAGCGACTTCCATTTCCGTGTCTCATTGGCGCAACAGGAATTCGTCTGACGGCACGTCGCAAAACGCGGCGAAGGTCACAGCGCAATTACCGGAGAAATTCGAGTAATCACACGGCGTGTCGGGTTGCTATGAGCACGGCCACATATAGCTTGATCGATTTGTAAATCCGGGGGAGCAGCGGGCAACCCTGGTCGTCATGACCAAACGCATCCGGATCTTCCGCCGCCGCGCGGCCGACGATCTGCTGGAACGCAGCATGCGGACTTGTCCCGGCTGCCAGCGGGACGTGCACGTCTTCGCCGCGGGGTGCCGCCACTGCGGCCACGAGCTGGAAATCGCGAGCTGAGAGCCGCTTCACACTGCGAGAAGCCGGGGAAGCGCGATACTGGCCGGTAACTGCCATCGACGCCAACGGGAGCGAAACCATGGCTCGCCTTGCCCAGACAGCCGGACTGACCGACATCCAGAGCGAGATCCTGGCGACGGTCCGTGGGTTCGTGGACAAGGAAGTCATCCCGCACGCACAGGCTCTCGAGCACGGCGACGAGTACCCCGCCGACATCGTCGAGGGCATGAAGGAGATGGGGCTGTTCGGCCTGACCATCCCGGAGGAGTACGGCGGCCTCGGCGAGTCCCTGCTGACGTACGCGCTCGTGGTCGAGGAGATCGCCCGAGGCTGGATGAGCGTCTCCGGGGTGATCAACACCCACTTCATCGTCGCGCACATGATCAAGCAGCACGGCACGGACGAGCAGAAGCAGCACTTCCTGCCCCGGATGGCCACCGGTGAGGTGCGTGGCGCGTTCTCCATGTCGGAGCCGGACCTCGGCTCGGACGTCGCGGCGATCAAGACGAAGGCCAAGCGCGACGGCGACGACTACGTGATCGACGGCCAGAAGATGTGGCTGACCAACGGTGGAACGTCCACTTTGATCGCGCTGCTGGCCAAGACTGACGAAGGCGCACCGAAAGCCCACCAGAACCTGACCGCGTTCCTGGTCGAGAAGCCGTCCGGCTTCGGCGAGGTGGCGCCGGGGCTGACGATCCCAGGCAAGATCGACAAAATGGGCTACAAGGGCGTGGACACAACGGAAGCCGTGTTCGACGGTTACCGCCTGCCCGCCACCCGCGTACTCGGCGAGGCGCCGGGCAAGGGCTTCGCGCAGATGATGGACGGCGTCGAGGTCGGCCGCGTGAACGTGGCAGCCAGGGCGTGCGGCATAGCTGTCCGCGCCTTCGAACTCGCGATCGAGTACGCCCAGCAGCGCAAGACGTTCGGCAAGGCGATCGCGGAGCACCAGGCGGTGGCGTTCAAACTGGCCGAGATGGCCACGAAGGTCGAAGCCGCGCACCTGATGATGGTCAACGCGGCCAGGCTGAAGGACTCCGGCGCCCGCAACGACGTGGAAGCCGGGATGGCGAAGCTGATCGCGTCGGAGTACTGCGCCGAGGTCACCCAGGACTCGTTCCGGATCCACGGTGGTTACGGCTACTCCAAGGAGTACGAGATCGAGCGCCTGATGCGCGAGGCTCCGTTCCTGCTGATCGGCGAGGGTACGAGCGAGATCCAGAAGACCATCATCAGCCGGGGTTTGTTGCGGGAGTACAAGTCTCGGGGCTGACGCCCCGTAGTGCCGGAGTCGTCGGCTCGGTCTTCTTGTGCTTGTGTGGTCGGCTTTGCGCATGCTTGTGGTCGTGGGCTCTTGGTGGGTTGGGGCGGCGCCGATTTGACGAGGGGTCCTGGGGCGCCCACGGAGAGCCGTAAAGGTGGAGCCCCGCCCAGTGGGGCATGCTTGAGCGGTTTCGTATGCTCGCGGGGTTCTCCTCGCCCGGACAAGCGGATGGGCGCCCCTACCCCTTGTAAAATCGGCGCCACTCTTGGGTTTTCAGGGCTTTCGGGCTGCGCCCCACTCCCGGAGCAGGTGTCGTGCGCGTGAGCGCGGAGCGACCCGCGACAGTCTCGCGCGCAAGCGCAGGAGGCACCCACGCCCCAAAACCCCGGAATCTCCCGGAGAAACCCAGGTAGCGACGCCACCCACGGACTCCTGCCCAGAGGTCAGCCACCCGGCGCGGGGAAAGATCCGGAGCAGGGGACAAGAGTCAGTAAGAGTCACGAAGCCGAACCCGACTCCAAGTAGCCTCCTGAGGCCAACCGTCCGGAGAGTCCTCCCAGACCTCCTTGCGCCCATAAGGCGTGAGGTCAAGCAGGTTGTGATCGGTGCGCAACCGGTCAACACCCCGCCCATCCGTGTAGTAAGAGCGAAAAACCTCACCGCCGTCCCGAAGGAAAACGCTCAACCCGAAGCCGCCACCCAGCCCCAGGTCGTCGTAGAAAGTGTTGCCGTAAGCCGAATACCAAGGCAAAGCCCAGCCAAACCGGGACCGCACCGAGGAAATCTGCTCGTGCGGAGCCGGAGACATCAGCGCGAGCCGCGTGTCGCGAGCGTTCAGGTGCGTCTGGTCCTGAGCCAGGTTGTCGGTGAACGAGCCGCAGCCGTCGCAGATGTGATCGCTGCCCGGCTCCAGCATGAAGTGGTAGACGACCAGCTGCTGCTTGCCGTCGAACAGGTCGACCAGGCTCGCCGCCCTGCCGTCCTGGTCGGTGAAGGCGTAGTCGGGCGACAGCCGCACCATCGGCAGCCTGCGCCGTTCGGCCGCCAGTGCGTCCAGCGCCCTGGTGTGCTCCTTCTCCTTGACCAGCAAGGCTTCCCTGGCCCGTTGCCATTCCTCCGCCGTGACCACCGGTGGACGGTTCATCGTCGACTCCAGTTCCTTGAGGAAACCGGACCATATAAGTTTCTTCAGGGAACTTGCAAGGGGTAATCTCGATCCCATGCAGCGGACCCAGTTCGGCGACATGGCCTGTTCGATCGCCCGCACCCTCGACGTCGTCGGCGAACCGTGGTCGCCGCTGATCCTGCGGGACGTCTACGTCGGCATCGGCCGCTTCGAGCAGATCCAGCAGGACCTCGGGATCTCGCGCAAGGTGCTCACCGAACGGCTCAAGTGGCTCGTCGCCAACGGTGTCCTCGACCGCCGCCCGTACTCCGGCGGCCGGTACGAGTACGTGCTCACCGGCAAGGGGCTGGAGCTGGTCGAGCTGCTGATGGTGATGGTCAAGTGGGGTGACCGCTGGACCGCGGGCCAGGCGGGCCCTCCCGTGCTCTACCGGCACCACGGGTGTGGTGAGATCGGACATGTCGAGCTGTCCTGCTCTGTTTGCCACAAGCCGATGACCCCCGCTGACATCGACGTACTGCCAGGCCCGGGGGCGGCCGGGTTCGCGTCTTGATGTCCGGCTTGGCAGGATGGAAGTACTGCTTGCGGCGTGGAGAGGTGAACTGTCGTGACCGGTGGTTTTTCTGGGCAAGGGCGGCCCAACCAGGGGTTGCCTCGGCTGCCGACGCCGCCATCGGGCTGGCCGATCGGCTCCTACGAGACCTACGAGGGGGCCCAGCGCGCGGTCGAGCACCTGGCCGGTCAGGACTTCCCGGTCACCGAGGTGACCATCGTCGGCGTCGACCTGATGCTCGTCGAGCGCATCGTCGGACGGCTGACGTGGGGAAAGGTGCTGGGGACCGGCGCGCTGTCCGGTGCGTGGTTCGGGTTGTTCGTCGGCATCCTGCTCGCGTACTTCTCCAGCCAGGGCGTGTCACTCGTTCCGGTTCTTGTCGGGGTCGTGGCGGGTGTGTTGTTCGGCCTGGGATTCGCGGCCGTCAGCTACATGTCGACCCGCGGACGGCGTGACTTCGCGTCGGCGAGCCAGTTGGTGGCGGGCCGCTACGACGTGCTCTGTCAGCCGAGGAACGCCGAACGCGGCCGGGACCTGCTGGCGAAGCTGTCAATGCGCCCGTCGGGTGGTACCCCGTAAAAGCTTCACGCAATCGTTTCTGCAGACACTCCGCCAATCGCTTGCGAGGGGTGATCAACCCGCCTAAGTTCAGTGGGCCCGAGCGCGTTACGGGTGAGGTTGGGCACACCGCGTTCGGGGGCACACCGAGGTGCCGGGCGCGCGGCTGAGGGGCATGCCCGGTTTCCTCGCAGGACGAGGAGGCAGGGTTCATGCGCAGCGCCAGTCGCACCGCGCGGGGACGACGCCTTGTCGCGGCTCTGGGGGCGGCGATCATCGCCATGCCGCTCGTAGCCGCATGCGGATCAGACTCGGGCATCACGATCAACGTGTACTACTCGCCCGAGCAGGTCTTCGACAAGGTCGTCGCGAAGTGCAACCAACAGGCAAACGGTCGATACACCATCGCGTACAACAAGCTGCCACGGGAAGGCGACGGGCAGCGCGAGCAGATGGTCCGCAGGCTGGCCGCGAACGATTCCGAAATGGACGTTCTCGGCCTCGACGTCGTGTGGGTCGCGGAGTTCGCCGAGGCAGGGTGGATTCTGGAATGGACAGGGCAACACAAGGCCGAGGCGGAACGTGACGTCTTCCCCGGACCGCTGAGCACCGCGCAGTGGAACGGCAAGCTCTACTCCGCCACGAAGAACACCAACGTGCAGCTGCTCTGGTACGACGACCGGCTCACGCCGTCGCCGCCGAAGACGTTCGACGAGATGATCTCGACGGCCGAGCAGCTCAAGAAGGACGGCAAGCCGCACCAGATCCTGTTGACGGCGGCCCAGTACGAGGGCCTCGTGGTCAACTACAACACCATCGTCAACTCCGCGGGCGGGCACATCCTGTCCGACGACGGCAAGAGCGTGGTGATGGACGAGGGCGCGGTCAAGGGCCTAGAGATCCTCAAGCGGCTCGCGTCCGTCGGCGTCACGTCGTCGGATCTGACCTCGGCCAAGGAGCAACAGGTCCAGCTGGGCTTCCAGCAGGCCAACAGCAAGGCCGCGTTCCAGCTCAACTGGCCGTTCGTCTACGCCAGCATCAAGTCCGACGCGCCGGACCGGTTCCAGCATCTCAGGTGGACGCAGTACCCGGGCGTGATCCCCGGTCAGCCGTCCAAGCCGACGATCGGTGGCTTCAACCTCGCGGTCAGCGCGTACTCGAGGCACCCTCAAGAATCGTTCGAGGCGGCGCTGTGCCTGCGCAACGCCGACAACCAGAAGTTCCAGGCCATCAACGAGTCGCTGCCGCCGACCATCCAGTCGGTGTACGACGACCCGACGCCGGTCGACAAGGACAAGCCGGCCGACGAGAAGACGAACCCGACGATGGTGATGGCGTACCCGATGAAGGACGCCGTCTTCGAGTCGCTCAAGGCATCCGAGTCGCGGCCGCTGACCCCGGCGTACCAGAACGCGTCGACGGTGATCTCGGCGATCCTGTCGCCGCCAGGTGACATCGACCCGCCGGCCACCGCCGCACGCCTGAAGCGTGAGCTGCAGGACGCGCTCCAGTCGAAAGGGATCCTGCCGTGACCCACGCCGCGGTGAAACCCGCACCGGCCGACGCGGCCAAGAAGCCGAAACAGGAGCTCAGCGAGGGCAAACGGGCGGAGCGCAAACTCGGCCTGCTGCTGTGCGCGCCCGCCGCGATCGTGATGATCGCGGTCACCGGCTGGCCGGTCATCTACTCGATCTGGCTGTCCATGCAGCGCTACGACCTCAGGTTCCCCAACCAGAGCGAGTTCGTCTTCCTGGACAACTACGCCACCGTGCTCGGCAGCGGGTACTGGTGGGACGCGTTCGGGCTGACCATGCTGATCACTGTCGTGTCGGTGATCCTCGAGCTGGTGCTGGGCATGTGCCTCGCGCTGATCATGCACCGCACGATCGTCGGCCGCGGCATCGTCCGCACGGTCTCGCTGATCCCGTACGGCATCGTGACCGTGGTCGCCGCGTTCTCGTGGCGCTACGCGTGGGACGACAAGACCGGCTACCTCAGCGACCTCGTGTCGGCGGGTGCCCTGACCGACAAGACGGCCGCGTTCTTCACCGTCGTGCTGGCCGAGGTGTGGAAGACCACGCCGTTCATGGCGTTGCTGCTGATGGCGGGCCTCGCACTGGTTCCGGACGACCTGCTGAAGGCGGCGTCGATGGACGGCGCCGGGCCGTGGCAGCGGTTCACCAAGGTGATGGTGCCGGTGATGAAGCCGGCGATCCTGGTGGCGCTGCTGTTCCGCACGCTCGACGCGTTCCGCATCTTCGACAACCTCTTCGTGCTCACACCGGGCACGTCGTCGGTGTCGATCCAGACGTACAACAACCTGATCAAGGGGTTGAACCTGGGGATCGGCTCGACCATGTCGGTGCTGATCTTCATCACGGTCGCGATCATCGCGTTCATCTTCATCAAGGTGTTCGGCACGGCCGCGCCTGGTTCCGACCCAGGAGGTAAGCGCTGATGGCCATGATGACGACCCGTACGCCGGGCCGGGTGACCCGGTGGACGCTGATCGACATCGTCGTGGTGGTCTACGCACTCGTACCGGTGCTGTGGATCCTGTCGCTGTCGCTGAAGACCAAGTCGGCGATCACCGACAAGAGCTTCATCCCGACCGAGTGGACGTTCCAGAACTACATCGACATCTTCCAGACCACGGACTTCCTGCGGGCGCTGGTGAACTCGATCGGCATCGCGGTGATCGCGACGGTGATCGCGGTGGTCCTCGGCACGATGGCCGCGTACGCCATCGCCCGGCTGGACTTCCCCGGCAAGCGCGCGCTGGTCGGCGTCTCGCTGCTGATCGCGATGTTCCCGCAGGTCTCGCTGGTGTCCCCGCTGTTCGACATGGAGCGGGCGCTGGGGCTGTTCGACACGTGGCCCGGCCTGATCCTGCCGTACATCACGTTCGCGCTGCCGCTGTCGATCTACACCCTGTCGGCGTTCTTCCGCGAGATCCCGTGGGAGCTGGAGAAGGCGGCCAAGATGGACGGCGCGACGCCGGGGCAGGCGTTCCGCAAGGTGATCGCGCCGCTGGCGGCGCCCGGCGTGTTCACCACGGCCATCCTGGTGTTCATCTTCTGCTGGAACGACTTCCTCTTCGCGATCTCGCTGACGTCGACGAACGCTTCGCGGACGGTACCGGCCGCGCTGCAGTTCTTCACCGGTGCCTCGTACTTCGAGGACCCGACCGGGACGGTGTCGGCGGCGGCGGTCGTGATCACCATCCCGATCATCCTGTTCGTGTTGTTCTTCCAGCGCCGCATCGTCGCGGGGCTGACCTCTGGTGCCGTAAAGGGTTGATGATGGCTGAAATCGTGCTTGACAAGGTGACCAAGCGGTACCCGGACGGTGCCCTCGCGGTGTCCGAAGCGGACTTCACCATCGCCGACGGCGAGTTCGTCATCCTGGTCGGCCCGTCCGGCTGCGGCAAGTCGACGACGCTGAACATGATCGCCGGCCTGGAGGACATCTCCGACGGCGAACTGCGCATCGACGGCAAGCGGGTGAACGAGAAGGCACCGAAGGACAGGGACATCGCGATGGTGTTCCAGTCGTACGCGCTGTACCCGCACATGAGCGTGCGGGAGAACATGGCGTTCCCGCTCCGGCTGGCCAAAGTGGACGACAAGATCGTGCGCCAGAAGGTCGAGGCGGCCGCGGCCACGCTGGACCTGACCCAGCACCTGGACCGCAAGCCGGGCAACCTGTCCGGTGGCCAGCGCCAGCGCGTGGCGATGGGGCGGGCGATCGTGCGCAGCCCCAAGGCGTTCCTGATGGACGAGCCGCTGTCCAACTTGGACGCCAAGCTGCGCGTGCAGATGCGGACGTCCCTGTCCAAGCTGCAGAAGCAGCTCGGCACGACGACGGTGTACGTGACGCACGACCAGACCGAGGCGATGACCCTCGGCGACCGGGTCGTGGTGCTGCGCGGCGGGCTCGTGCAGCAGATCGGGTCGCCGCAGTTCCTGTACGAGCAGCCGTCGAACCTGTTCGTGGCCGGGTTCATCGGCTCGCCGTCGATGAACTTCCTGCCCGCGACGCTGGCCGACAACGAGGTCAACTCGCCGATCGGCAAGTTCGCGCTGACCGACCGGATCCGCGGGCTGGTGGAGAAGGCGGGCTCGGCCCGTGAGGTGATCCTGGGCATCCGCCCCGAGCACTTCGAGGACGCGCACCTGCTCGACGACACGGCCAAGGCGGGCGGTGCGACCTTCACCGCGACGGTGGACGTGCTCGAGTCGATGGGCTCGGACAAGTACGCCTACTTCACCGTGGAAGGCGACCAGGCGACGTCGCAGGAGCTGGAGGAGCTGGCGGCCGACTCGGGTTCGGCGGACGTACCCGACAGCGGTTCGCAGGTCGTGACCAGGCTTTCGGCGGCTTCCGGCGCCAGCCAGGGCCAGCCGTTGGACGTCTGGTTCGACGCCGACAAGGTGCTGCTGTTCGACCCGTCGAACGGGAAGAACCTCACCTACACCGGATGACATCATGACACCGCCATGCTTGCATGCTGTCATTGTGATAGCATGCAAGCATGGCGCAGGTGAGCTGGCGAGCAGAAGACGCATTAGTGGACCGGGTCCGCAAGGCCGCTGCGGCGCAGCGGCGCAGCATGAACGACTTCATGACCCTGGTGCTGGAGGCAGCCACCAACCCGGACCTCGTCAGCGACGAGTACACCAGGATCAGGGAGCGACTCGGCCGAGTGGACCTGGTGGTCACTCCTGTACCTGTTCACGTGGACGGTGACCAGGTCGGGCAGCACAGTGTCCGGCCCTCTCCGGAGGAGATCGAGGAGGCGATGGAGGCGGCGGGCAAGGGGACCAGCCTGTCCGACCTGGTGACCGACGAGCGGCGTAGATGACTGTTTTCGGGGACTCCTCCGCGCTGGTGAAACGCTATGCGAAAGAAGACGGGCAGGAGCTCGTCCGGCAGGTCCCCATTCTCGTGATCTCGTATGCCGCTCGTGTCGAGGTGCCGTCGGCGTTGTGGCGCAAACATCGAACGGGAGAACTGTCGGAGCGGCAGGCCGAGGTGCTGCTTTCCTTGTTCGAGCGGGATTTCTTCGAGGCTGAGGACAGCCCGCCGTTCGTTGTCGTCGGAATGACGCCAGTGGTCCTGGAGGCAGCGGCTCGACTGACCCGGTGCCACTCGCTGGCGACGTTCGATGCGATCCAGCTTGCTTCGGCGATACTCGCCGCCGAGGCGGACCCGGACATCACCGTGTTCGCGGCGTGGGACAAGAAGCTGCGAGCGGCAGCCGCGAAGGAGGGATTCTCGCTGCTTCCCCCGGAGCTGTCCTGACCAGGCGAAACCACTCGTTCGGCCCCTGAAACCGGCACTGTGCGGATGTCATCCTGTACTCGGGGTGATCGATCATGGCCGAGAATGTCACTGTCGGTTGGCAGGTCGGTGCCGATGTCACCGATTGGCAGTTGACGGTCGAGTCGCGGGCGCGGCGGGTCCGGGCGGATCTGGCGGCGTTGCCGTCCGCACCGGCGACGGAGGTCGCGCGCAAGGCAGCCGATGTGTCGCTGGAGATCGTGGATGTCGCGCTGCGAAGCGCGGACAACAAGTGGTGGCGGTCCGGGGCGTCATGGTGGTCGGGCTGGCACATCGAACGCGCGTGGCGTGCGTTGCACGAAGCCGAGATCTACTTGGCTGCCGCGGATCCTGATCTGCCTTCGAGGCTGCCGGGTCTGCGGGCCAGGGTGCGGATGTACCTCGAGGAGGGCGATCCGCGTCGTGCGGCCATGGAGTTGGAGAACCCGGACCGTGCGACGGTCGTGGACGCGATGCGAGCGGCATTCGACGCCTCGGACGACGCGCACGCCGCAGCGCGAGCGTTGCGCAACAAGCTGATCGTCATCAGCCTCGCCTTGTTCGTCCTCAACACCGTCCTCGGGCTGGTCGGACTGATCAGACCCGGCCTTGTCCCGATGTGTATGCCGCCGAACCTCGCTGTGCAGCAACCGTTGTGCCCGACGGGAACCGGCGCGGCGAGCGGCTGGGACGTCTGGATGGTCCAGCTGTTCGGTGCGCTGGGTGCGACGATTTCCGTTGTGCTCCTGCTGATCCGGCGCAGACCGGACTTGTCGCCGTACGTCCTCGTCGGCTACCAGGCGTTGGTGAAGATCCTGCTCGGCGCCACGTTGTCCGCTGTCGGCCTGCTCGCGTTGGGCGCGGGGCTGGTCAGCGGGATCGTGTACGTCGGGTCGCAGGCCGCGCTGCTGCTGTGGGCCGTGCTTTTCGGTTACGCCCAACAGGTCGGTACGCGCCTGCTCGACAACTACGCGGACCGGTTGATGGACGAGGTGCGCCCGTTGCCCGACCGCGTCACCACCTCGGGAGGGAAACGCTAGGCAGGTCCGTGCGGATCGCGATCCACCGGTCCAACGCTGCCAGCAGCGACGGATCCTGCACGGCGTGTCTGTGCAGAGCGGCGGCTGTCAGGAGGTCCTTGTCGGTGCGGTCCATCGCGCCGGTGATGTGCTCCAGGCACGACTGGACCACGGAATCGGCCGTGGGGCGGTCGAACTCGGGGTGGTGGTCCTCGAGAGCGCCCGTGAACGCGGCCACTTCCCGCGCGACGACAGCGGGCGGCACGCCGAGAGTGTGAGCGAGCTCCCACGCCCAGAACGCGAATGCGACCCAGTCGCCGTGGTCGGGCACGGCCCCGGAGTCGCACGCGTGGCCGGTGGCGAGCTGGCAGCGTTGGTGCCACCAGCCGGCAGCGTCCTCGTCGGGTCTCTTGCGCTCGATCCAGGCGATCCGCTCGTCCGGGGAGAGCGTGAGCGCGTGCTTGAGGCTCTGCGTGACCGCCTGCCAGTCACTCCAGTCGCGATTCGGGTCGCGCATCCGGAACCTGGACTGGACAACGTGAACCTCGTCGTCCGGCAGATAGACCATGACCACGATCATGGAGTCCGGCTGCAGGTACTCCGTGTAGTCCGGGTCCGGCTGGTACCCGGTCAACTCGACCAGGGCGACTCCGCGCCGGTCGAGTTCGGCGCGCAGGTCCGTCCACCGCAACCGTCTGCCGATGGCGCCGAGGCGGTGGCACTGCACGGTGAAGTGCGACCCCTGCGCACCGAGCCCGTTCGGCCGCTTGTGCCAGAAGATCTCCAGGATGCCGTAGCCCCACCAGAAAGACGGTTCGTTGACGTTGCGGTACCCGAATTCCCCGAACACCCGGCGGACGACCGACGGATCGAGATCGGCGTCGACCCCGAGGACCGTGCCGGACTCGACGATGTCGGCGTACCGCCCAGGCGCCGAGAACACCGCCGGCAACCGGTCACCGGGAATGTCCAGCCCACGGCGGCCGCCGCGCGTGGACACGATCCGCGTCACCAGGCCGTCGCGTACGTGCACGGCCACACCCGACGTGGGATGGACGAACGTGCTGTCCTCCTGAGCGACGAGCGCGACCCTGGCCCGGAGATCCTCGAACGGCACCGACACGGTCAGCCGGTGCAGTTCGAGCTCGAACCGGGATCCCTTGACGTCCCAGCAGAACTCGACCAGGCCGTAGTCCCACCGCAACACGCCGCCGGACTCCTCGTCCCACGGGTCGTCGCCGAGATACCGGCTGACCTCCTGCGGGCTCATGCCCGCGTCGGCGCCGAGCACGGTGCCGGTCCTGACGATCGCGGCGAAGAAGTCGATGTCCATCGAGTGGACACTGTGGCCGGTCAGGTGCGGTCGCGCAAATCCTCAACCCTTCCGCAATGCCGTGATCACGTCGTCGTCCCACCGGTGTGTCCGCATCAGCCGGTAGCGCTGCTCGCTCACCGACAGGTACGCCTCCGCCTCGGTGCGGTCGCCGACCAGCCCGGCCTGCCGCAGCATGCCGACCACCGGTTCGAACTCCTCGGTGTAGAAGCGGGCCGCGACCTCAGCCCGGTTGAGGAACCTGCACTCGTCCTGCATCAGCCGGAAGCCCCACGCCTCAACGGTTTCGCTCAGGATCGTGTAGTTCCACGGGTCCGAGACGACCATCGCCGTGCGGGCGGGACCGGCCAGCGGCACGCGTTCGAGGAACAACCGCCGGTCGTTCTTGACGATCAGGTCGCCGCGGAAGCGGATGCCGTTCGCCGAGATCTTGGTGTCGATCCGCGTGACGTACGCCTCGATCGTGTCCTGCCCGAGCGCGAGCGCCACGGACACCCGGTGGTGCCCGTCAGACACGAAGTGCAGGTCGCCGACGCGGTACACCTCGATCGGCGGGATCGGCTCACCCCGGCGCTGCGCGCGGGCCAGTCGTTCCCAGCGTTGCCGCAGCCTGCCGGACATCGGCCGGAACCGGCGGTCGAAGTCCCTCGTGCGGTCGACGCTGCCGACGATCGAGTCCAGCCTGATCACCTGCGGGCCGATCTTGCGTTCACCGGTCCGCCCGAGCGCGTCGACCACCTCGTCGAACGGCAGCATGATGTTGACGTCGTCGGGTTCGCGGCGCAGCCACGCCGCCAACCGGGACAGCACCTGCCTGCGGCGCGCCCGCAGGAAGTCGTTCTCCGCGTCCGCCTGCGGAAACCCCGTGTCACCCCTTGTCACTGTCACCTCCCGGCGTGATGTCCAGGATCCGGTAGCCGACCGTGTTGACGACCCTGGTGTCCTCCAGCCGCTGTTCGGAGATCTGCTCGCCGTGCGGATGGATGTGTCCGTGTAGCAGCCATGCCGGACGCATCCGGCGCACCGCGTCGTGTAGGCAGGCGAAGCCCCGGTGCGGCGGATCCTCGCGGTCTCCGACTCCCAGCGGCGGCGAGTGCGTCAGCAGCACGTCGACTGTTCGCCCGTCTCGACGGTACCGGCGGTGCGCGTCGCGGGCGAGTGTTTTCACCCGCCGTGACTGCTGTCTCTCGGTCCACTGGTTGGGCCCGCCGCTGTACCGGATGGACCCGCCGAGCCCGGCGATCCGCAGCCCGCCGACGTCGACGATCCGCCCGTCGGTGTCCACCCAGCCCTGCGGTCCCGGCCAGCGCGCCGGGAACCCGTCGCGCAGCCAGAGCCCGCGCCGCTTGGCGAAACCGCCGAGGTCGGCGTCGTGGTTGCCGGGTACGAGGACACAGGGCAGTTCGAGTGCGTTGGCGAGGTACTCGAGGTAGTCGAACGGCAGGTCACCCGCGGCGAGCACGAGGTCGACCGGGTGCCTGCGGACCTGGTCGGTCCACAGCGACTCCACGACCTCGTCGGACACGGTCAGCACCTTGGGCACCACCTGAGCCTACGACCGCAATTCGGCCGTCGCGCGGTCACCGCGAAACGAAGACAATCGGGTACTTCCCGACAGGCGTGGCTGAGGGAGGGCACACCGGTGAACACGGAGCCAGGCGGCTTAGCCGGTTTCTACCAGGGACTACTCCAGCAGATCCGCGGCGCGTCGCCGGTCAGGACGGGCGCGGGCCGTACGGACGACCATTACGTGACCGGCGGCACGCACTGGAACGGCTACAGCCTCGAGTCGCTGATCAAGATGGTTTCGCACGAAGCCAGCCCGGCGCAGTCGCAGTTCCTCGCCGATACGTGGCGCAGGCAGGGCCAGACGCTCGCCGCTGCCGCCGCGGACCTGCAACGCTCGTTGGTGGCGTTGATGAGGTTCTGGTCAGGTGCGGGTGCGGACGAGGCGCGGGACAAAGTCGCGCACAACGCCAGGTGGATCACCGGTCTCGGGGAGACCGCGACGAGGATCGCCGAGCCGGTCGACGACTCCGGCGGCGCGCTGACCTCCGCGCAGAGCACCATGCCCGGCGCACCCAAAGGCGGGTTGTGGTCCGGTCTCGGCACGGCCGGTGGCGCCGCTGCCGCCGGGTTCGCGATCGGCGGACCGTTCGGTGCCGCGGCGGGCGCGGTGATCGGCGGCATCGCCAGCGCGTTCGGGTTCAGCAGCAACAAGAAGAAGCTCAAACGCAAAGCCGTGCAGACGATGACCCGCTACGAGACGGCCATCATGGGCATCGACCGTGCCACTCCGCGGTTCGGGCAGCCGCAGGACGGCACCATCGACCCGATCTGGAACCGTCCCGGCGGGCCGGGCGGGATCGGCAAGATGCCACCCGGCATCAACCTTCCCGGCAGGGGCACCGCTCCCGGCGCGGGTTCCGGCGGTCTCGGCACCTCCGGCTGGTCCTACGGCACGGCACCGTCCTTTGCGGACAACGCGTCCGCGAGGTGGGGCGCGCTGACCGGCGTCGGACCGTACGGCACAGGGAACACCGGCGGCTCAGACGTCGACGCGTTGCGCGACTCGAAACGGTTCGCCGCGGCTGTGCCCGCGATGGGCGTGCCGCCGATGATCGGCAGACCAGGGGAGAACACGTCCCGGCCGAGCCGGGGCGCCGCTGCGATGTACGGGCCTGGCGGGATGGGGGCGGCTCCTGGGCGCAAGGAAGAGGACCAGGAACGCAGGCGGCGTTGTCCGCACGAAGAGGACTTGTTCACCGGGGACCTGAAGGCCGCGCCGCCGGTCATCGGCCAGTAGGAGGGAATCCGATGTACGAGGACAGTCCCGTCCCCGCGGGTGACGGCTGGCAGATCACGCCGCACCAGTTGCGTGAGTTCGCCGCCGCGGTGGCGCAGGTGAAAGCGGACCTCGACGCGGTGCGCCGGGAAGTGGCGGAGTTCCGCGACCCGGCACTGACCCCGAAACTGGGCACCAGCCCGCCGGCACGTGAGCTGGCCGACAAGTTCACCGACCGGATCGCCGGCGACCACGGGCTGGTGGGCCAACTGGAGACAGCAGTGGCCAATCTGCAGGAGTTCGTGGACGGTGCCGAGCGGACCGCGTCGAAGTACCAGCAGGTCGACACCGCGGGCAAGGATCGTTTCCATGAGTGAGGACGTGGCGCTGCACCCGGTCGAAGTCGACCTGCTGTGCACGTTCGCCGAGGTGCAGCCGCCGTTCCCGCTCACGATCCCGGACACCGGGCTGTCCGAACCGGAACGCGCGGTGATGTTCCGTGCCGCTCGTGAGCAGCTCGCCCGGCGCGGCCTCGCCGACGAGGACGGCCCGCTGGGGCAGGCCGACGAGTTCGCGCACCTGCTCCGGTTCGGCGACGGTGTACTGGATCTCGTTGTGGCGGAGGAGAAAACCACTGTCGCCGCGGTTGTGCTGCACTACCGCGGCGACGCGCTCATCGCGGTCCAGCGAGCAGCCGATCCGTCCGGGACGGTCGTGCTGCGACAGGCGACGCTCGACCGTGCGGTGGATGAGCTCTGCGCGATCGTGCCGCGGCTCGACCCCGCCTCGGCAACCCCGTTCACGCTGCCGCGCAAAGCTTTGCAGGCGGCGTTCGAAGCTCTGCTCGCCGACCTGCCGACCGAGGACGGCGTCCGCCCGCGCAAGCTCCCGCCCCGGGTGGTCGAGGAAATCCTTGCCGTGCACGGCGTCGACGACCGCGTGTCCCGCCGGATGGTGCAGTACCTGCAACCTGTGCTCGGCAACGGGCAGGCCGGAGTGGCCCGCCGGTCGGGACCCGGGGACGACTGGCACCGCTGTGGCGACGAGACCCGTTGGCTGGACACCGGCAACGGCCGGTACCAGCTGGGCGGGGACGAGGACTGGACGAGCGTGAATCCCCTCAGCGGTGCGGAGATCCGGGCAGCGCTGCGGAAACTGGCCGCAGCACTGCGTTGACAGCCGGGCTAGCGGCCGAGCTGCTGGGACGCGGGCGCTTGCATCGAGTGCGCGCGTGCGCCTTCCGGGTTGTCCGCGATGGACAACGTGATCAGGACAAGCCACGCGACGATCACGGTGACGAGCCAGAACATGGGGTTGAACAGGAACCTGGACACGGTGGCCTCCATGAGGGTGTCAGGAGGTGGGCAGGGGGCAGGGACGAGTTGGCGGCCGGGCTTGTTCGCCCGGCTAGAGCCATCGGTTCTTGCGCAGTACCCGGTAGAGCCACGTGCACACCGCGACGATCAGCAGCAGCACCAGTGGATAGCCGAACTTCCAGCGCAGTTCGGGCATGAAGTCGAAGTTCATCCCGTACACGCCGACCACCATGGTCGGGATCGAGATGATCGCGGCCCACGCGGTGATCTTGCGGATGTCGGTGTTCTGCTGGAGGGTGATCTTGGCCAGGGTGGCGTCGATCAGGGTGTTGAGCATCTCGTCGAACGCCGTCACCCGTTCGGTCACCGTCGTGAGGTGGTCGTCGACGTCACGGAAGTACGAACGGATCTGCTCCGGCACGAGCGGCGTGTAGCCCTCGGCCAAGCGGCGCAACGGGTTCGCCAACGGTGTGACCGCGCGGCGCAGTTCGAGCACCTCGCGCTTCATCAGGTAGATCTGCTCGGCGCTGACCAGCGTGCGCGGCTGGAAGATGGTGGTTTCCATCTCCTCGATGTCGTCCTCGAACCGCTCGGTCACGTCGAGGTAGCTGTCCACGATCCGGTCGGCGATCGCGTGCAGCACCGCGGCCGGGCCCGCCTTCAGCCGGTCCGGCTCCTTGTCCAGTTCGACCCGCAGCGAGGCCAGCCCGGAGTGGTTGCCGTGCCGGACCGTGACGATGAAGTCCTTGCCGAGGAACGCCATCAGCTCGCCGGTCTCCACGATCTCGTTGGCCGTGGTCGGCGACGAGTGCTCGACGAAGCGAACCGTCTTGAGCACCATGAACAGCGTCTCGTCGTAGCGTTCGAGCTTGGGGCGCTGGTGCGCCTGCACCGCGTCCTCGACGGCCAGTTCGTGCAGGCCGAAGGTCTCGGCGATGCCCGTGATCTGCTCGCCGTCCGGTTCGTGCAGTCCGATCCAGACGAAACCGTCGTTGTGCTTGCGCACCTCGGCGATCGCCTCGGCGTGCGTCCAACGGCCGGGTACGCGCGTGCCGTCCCGGTAGATCCCGCAGTTCACGACGTAGGCGGACACCGGCACCGGCAACGGCGCTTGCGCGTTGCCGCGGTCCGGCTTTCCGCGCAGACCGCTCAGCGGGCGGATCGTAGCCATGGTGGCCTCCAACATGGTCGTGCTCGGGCGTGCGACGCGCCGGAGGGACCGATGTCCGACTCCGGCCTTCGTGTGCGTCCCGGCCGGTACCGCGGGGGCCTAGCTGGCGAGGCCGACCCATCCGGAGGGGACGCTGCTGGTACTCGGCGCGCTATCTGTGCCACTCACAGTTGTCCTCACCTCCCCGGGTCGGGTCGTGCGAGCGGTGGAGTCGCTCACACACCAGTTGCACAGAATACTCCCTGTGCAACCACACTGTCGTCCTCGCCCATCGGCAGCGTTACACGGAGGTAGTTCAAGTGCAGTTCGGTCGCTACTTCGAAGAGTTCGAGATCGGCGCGGTGTACAAGCACTGGCCTGGCAAAACGGTGACCGAGTACGACGATCACCTGTTCTGCCTGATCACGATGAACCACCACCCGCTGCACATGGACGCGCACTACGCGGCGGAGACAACCGACTTCGGCAAGAACGTGGTGGTCGGCAACTACATCTACTCGCTGCTGCTCGGCATGTCGGTGCCCGACGTGTCCGGCAAGGCGATCGCTAACCTGGAAGTCGAATCGCTCAAACACGTCAAACCGACCTTCCACGGTGACACGATCTACGGCGAGACCGAAGTGCTCGACAAGACACCGTCGAAGTCCAAGGACGACCGTGGGGTGGTCTACGTGGAGACTCGTGGGTACAAACAGGACGGGACGATCGTGTGCGTCTTCCGCCGCAAGGTGATGGTTCCCAAGCGCTCGTACGGTGAGGCGCGGGGCGGCGAGCAGCCGGGCCGCCCGGAGCCCGTCGCCTGATGGCCTCGCTCGAACTGGCCAAGGCGCGGCTGACCAGCTTCGCCGTGCACGAGGCCGCCGGGATCTCGCCGCTGTACGAATTACTGGCCGGCCGCGCCAAGGACGACGACGAGGTGGCCGCGCTGCTGGCCGCCGCGCCGGAGAACTTCGCGCACGGCACGCTGTTCTTCGCCGCCGCGCAACGGCTCGTCCAGGCGGAGCCGTGGATCGAACTGGCCAGCTACTACCTGACCATGGGTGGCAGCTTCGGCCCGGACGAGCGGGTCTGGCCGCTGTTCCGCGAGTTCGTGCTCGACCGCGCGGACAGGATGCGGGAGCTGATCTCGACGCGGACCACGCAGACCAACGAGGTCCGCCGGGCCGCGCCGATGTTCCCGGCCATCGCCCAGGCGGCCAAGGAGGCCGCCAAGGTGAGCAAGGGGCCGATCGGGCTGCTCGACGTCGGCACGAGCGCGGGCCTGCTGCTCGGCGTCGACCGGTACGGCTTCCGCTACCAGAACGAGGCCGGCGAGCAGGTCAACGCGGGGCCCGCCAAGACGCCGCTGGTGCTGACCTGCGCGGCGTCCGGCAAACCGCTGCCGAGGCTGCCGAAGAAGCTGGCCGTCGGCGCCAAGGTCGGCCTGGACCGCAGGCCGATCGACCTGCGCGACGAGGAGGAACTCGCCTGGCTGGAGGCCTGCGTGTGGGCCGACCAGCCGGAACGGTCCCGCACCCTGCGCGTCGCCGCCGAGATGCAGGAGAAGGACCGGCCCACGCTGGTCGCGGGCGACGCCGTGGACGACTTGGCGGCGGCTGCCGCGCAGGTGCCCGCGGAGCTCCCTCTCGTCGTCCTGACGAGCCACGTGCTGCCGTACATGTCAGATGACCGGAGGCAGGAGTTCGTGGCCGCTGTGGCCGCGCTGGCGGCCACCAGGCCCCTCTGGTGGGTCAGCCAGGAGCACTACCTCGCCGCGATGACCTACCTGGTGCCGGGCCGCAAGGAGTTCGAGGACCACCCCAAGGAGAACTGGGGTCTGCTCGGTCTCGTCAGATGGGAATCCGGCAAGCCGGATGCCCGCCTGCTCGGCCGCACCGGAGCGCACGGTCAAAGCCTTTCGTGGCTGTGAAACCTATGCGCGGGGCAGCATGGACCAGTCCCGGAGTGTGGGAGCAAGGCCCGCGGTGAGCAAATTCGTCCGTTCGAGTGTGGTGAACGTCGCCAGGTCGACCCAAGCGACCTCGGCGGCGTCGTCACCCGCCCGCAGCGCACCCCCGGCGACCTGGCATTCGTAGTCGAAGATCTCGTACGAACCGCTCGGCGCCGGCCGGATCACGGTACCCACCAGGCGACCGGGCGAAACGATCAAACCGGTCTCTTCGCGCAGCTCACGGGCCACGGCGTCGGCGTCGGGCTCACCGGGTTCGACCCGTCCGCCGGGGATGGACCACAGGCCCTGACCAGGGGCGTTCGCACGTCTAACCATCAAAAGACGGCCATATGTGTCGTGCGTCACCCCTCCGACACACCTGATCATACGAACCTGCCCACCTTGCACGAACACGCAGCGTAGCGCTATCGGGCTGGGGGGCTGAGCGCATGCTCCGAGTGCTGTACAACTCTCGTCAGGTGACCGCCTCGTGCGGTACAACGGTTTTCAACAGGCGCCATTGGGTGCGAGAAGGACGGGGTTGGTCGTCGTGAACACGAAGAAAATTCTCGTGTTGACCGGAGTCGCTTTGCTCGTGTTCTTCCTGGTTACTCAACCGACGCAGTCGGCGGGCATCGTGACATCCATCATCGACACACTGAAGGACGCGGCGGAGGCGGTAATTCTCTTCGTACGTAGTGTGTTCCAGGGGTAATCGCGAGATACTGGACACATGTTCGCGCCCAGGGACCCAGACGAGTACCTCCTCGACTCCGAACGAAGGGTGATCCGGGTTCGCCGGCACTGGGCGGTACTGGCGTGGGACGTCTTCGAAGCGGCGGCGCTGCTCGCTGTCGCGGTGATGATCTCCTACATCCTGCCGCCGTCGATGTGGCTGTTTCAGAACGTGCTCTGGTACGCGGCGCTGATCGTGCTGCTCCGCTTCGCCTACCTCGTGCTCGAGTGGTGGGTCGAGCGGATCGTCGTGACCGACAAGCGGTTCATGATGACCACCGGCGTGTTCACCACGAAGGTCCTGATGATGCCGATCGGCAAGGTGACGGACCTCACGTACGAACGCTCGTGGGTGGGCAGGCTGTTCGGCTACGGCACGATGGTCGTCGAGTCGGCAGGTCAGATCCAGGCGCTCAACAAGATCAACTACCTGCCGAAGCCGGAGCAGGTCTACGACGCCATCTCCGAGCTGGTGTTCGGTGACAAGAAGGCACAGGCCGAGCGGTTCTCGATGATCAAGGCCAAGAAGGCGGCCTTGGGCAAGAAGGGCAACGCCTAGCCAGCGCCTTTGTGGTGAGAGCCATGCCATGCAGCACACTGGATGGCATGGTGATCGATCTGCACACGCACTCGTCCGTATCGGATGGCACGGACACGCCGACGGAATTGGTCACCACTGCGGCTGAGGCCGGGTTGTCCGTGGTCGCGTTGACCGACCACGACACCACTGCGGGCTGGGTCGAAGCCGCGGCCGCGTTGCCCGACGGCCTGTCCCTGGTCCGAGGCGCCGAGCTGTCCTGCGAATCACCGAACGGGCGCGGCGGCACGGCCACCGTGCACCTGCTGGCATACCTGTTCGACCCCGACGCGCCCGCGATCGTGGCCGAGCAGTCCCGCCTGCGCGCCGAACGGCGCACGCGGCTGCACAAGATGGCCAAGCGCATGGCTGCCGACGGCTACCCCGTCGACGCGGACGAGCTGCTGGCCTCGCTCCCGGCGGACTCACCGGCCGGTCGTCCGCACTTGGCCATGGCGTTGGTCAAAGCAGGTGTGGTCTCGTCGGTCGACGAGGCGTTCGCGGTGTTCCTCAACTCCCGTGGCCGGTTCATGGTCAGCCGACGGGACACGCCCGTGCACACCGCCATCCAGATGATCGCCGACGCGGGCGGCGTGACCGTCCTCGCGCACGCGTTCGCCCACCACAGGGGGCCGACCGTGACCGCGGACGTCATCAAGGAGATGACCGCGGCCGGACTGACCGGCCTCGAGGTCGACCACCCCGACCACGACCCGGCCACCCGCGCGGAACTCGCCGAGCTGGCCGAGGACCTGCGCCTGGTCCGGACCGGGTCCAGCGACTACCACGGCACGAACAAGACGATCAGGATCGGCCAGGAGTCCACCACGCCCGAGGCGCTCGACGAACTCGTCTCGCGCACGTCGGGCGTTCCCGTGCTGCACAGCAAGGTCACGTCCAGCGGCTGAGCAACCGCGTGGCCAGCGCGACCAGACCGTGGTCGAGGCGGCGGAAGTACGTGGCGCGGCTCAGGTGCAGCTGGTTGGCGACGCCGACGTGGTCACGTCGCCTGCGCAGGTAGTACGCGTGCAGGATGTGCCCTGCCTGTGAGGTCGTCTGGTCCTGCGCGCTCGCCAGCTCGGTGATGGCGTTGGTCAGGAAGGTGTGCAGGACGTCCGCGGTGCCGGTGACCACGACCAACGGACTGCGCGCGAGTTTCGCGGAATCGTTGACGTGCTCGAGTGCCTTGCGGATCTCCGCCGCGCACCACCGGACATCCGTGGGTACGGGCGGGGCGACACCGACCGCGGCGAGCTGGTCCAGCCAGCCCGTGACACGGTCCCACGTAACGAAGTCCTGCGTGAATATCTCCGAATCCCGGCCGCAGTCGTACGGGTCGTGCCGGGCGGCGCCCGGGTGGTTGAACCCGAACCGCTGGGACAACGCCTGGTATTGCGGCGACGGCGTCGCGATCACGAGCCCGCCGTACTGCACGCCGACAGCGAGGACATGACGTAACAACGCGGCGTGCGCGGCCGGTTGGCGTGGGTCGCAGACCGCCATGCCGATGAACGCGCCATCGACGACGCTGTCGGTGTGCTGCTGGGTGATCGGTTCGATCACGGCCATCGCCTCGTCGGTGATCTTCGGCGTGAAGCTCATCCCGACCGGGCGGTTGTCCGGGCCGCAGACCAGGTTGAACCCGTCGGCGGCGTGTGTCAGCCAGTCGTCGAGCATCCGGTCGGTGCGGGCCGGGTTGAGCCCGCCCTGCCTGGCCCATTCCCGCAGGAATACGGCGATCTCGTCGTACTCGTCGGTGGAAGCCTTGCGTACCAGCGGGTCTTGGTTCGACGCGGGGAACAGTGTCCTGCGGACAAGCGGATCATCGGTGAGGAACAGCGAGTGCTCCGTGAGCGCCTGCCGGACGTCGTCGTCGGTCGCGGCGGCGAGCAGCCTGCGGTTGCGCACGGTCGCCTTGGTGATGGCTGTCCGGTGTGCCACCGGTTTGCGCCAGCGGTGGCGCAGGTCGAGCAGCGTGCGGAACGGCTCGATCACCGCCAGGCCCGCCACGGTCGCGGTGACCAGGCACGAGCCGGCCAGTTCGCCGAACCAGTCGTGGTCGCGCGGAACCTCGACCAACTCGGTCAGCAGCTCCTCGTCGGCGCGGCCGACGACGGCGAGTTCCGCGAGCGCTCCGGCGAAGCCCGGTTCGAGCCTCATCTCCCGCAACGCCCGGTCGGCGACCGCGCCCGGCACGGTCGACGGGATCTCGCGCAGTGCACGGCAAAGGCTCCTGACCACCAACGGCAATCCGCCCGACAGGAGCGTGACGAGCTCGTCGTCGACGCCGAGTCCCGTCGCCAGCCGTGTCACCTCGGGCGTGGTCCAGCGAGGCACTTCGACGACGACACCGCGGACGGGTTTTCGACTCGCCGCGACCACCGGCGTGTCGTGCGGGCCGACATCGACGGGATCGTCCAGGAACGTCACTGTCCGTGACAGATCTGGGTCGTCGGCCAGGGCCGCGAGGACGGTGGATTTGCCGACACCGATCGGGCCGACCAGGTTGATCACCGGCGTTCCGGCCGCCAGCAACGACTTGACCTGCTCGGACACGCTCGCCTGGCTCGTGCTCAGCTCCACGCCCAGATGTAACGCGAGCCAGTGAATTGGTTACCGGCCCGGCACATGCTCCACTCGAATGGAGTAATGGACGACCCGTCCGCGCACTACCCGCTCACCCCCGGGACGCGGACGGGCCGCCGTTGTCCGCCGGGCCCGGGTACTGGGGGTTAACCAGGACCCTGCGAACGTTTGCCGAACACCCACGACGATAGGTTCCCCGCGGCCGGACGGCGTCTCATCGGCGTCTCAACCCGTCCGGCGTGGCCTTGGACACTGCGGCCCGCCGCGGAAGGTGCTGATCGGGTGCCGTCCTGTTTGGATGAGCGGGTGGCACTGGCTGACTACTTCGACGCGCGGATGTTCACCGCGACCACCATCACCCTGGTGGTGATCATGGACCCGCCGGGCACCATCCCGGTCTTCCTCAGCCTGGTCGGCCGCAAGACACGGGCGGCGCGGGCCAGGGCGGCCCGGCAGGCCGTGCTCGTCTCGCTCGCGGTGATCTCGCTGTTCGCGATCGGCGGCCAGGCGATCCTGTCGTACCTGCACATCGGGATCCCGGCACTGCAGGGCGCAGGCGGCCTGCTGTTGCTGATCATCGCGCTGGATCTGTTGCACGGCAGCGGCCACACGGAGGCGCAGGAAGTCGAGGACGTCAACATCGCGCTCGTGCCACTGGGCACTCCGCTGCTGGCCGGGCCGGGCGCGATCGCGGCGACGATCGTGTTCGTCCGGCAGGCCGAGGGCAAGACCGGTTCGTACGTGGCGCTCGCACTGGCGATCCTGGCCGTGCACTTCCTGCTGTGGATCTGCCTGCGCTTCTCCGGCGTGGTGATCAGGCTGATCAAGGAAAGCGGCATCACGTTGCTGGCGAAGATCGCCGGCCTGCTGCTCGCGGCGATCGCGGTCCAGCTGCTGGCCGACTCCGTCCGCGGTTTTGTCAGTGGCTCAGGGTAACTTTGAGAACGTGCAAGGGCAGCTCGGATTCGACAGCATGCCGAAGAAGCTCGTGCGGGTCACGCCGTCGAAGCTGGCCACGTGGGTGGATTGCCCGCGTCGCTACCGGATGACGTACGTGGACCGCCCGGCTCCGCAACGCGGCGGCGCGTACGCGCACTCGACATTGGGTGCCGTCGTGCACAACGCGTTGCGGGCGTTCTTCGACTTACCGCTGGAGAAGCGCACGGCCGAAACCGGTGCCGCGCTGGTGACGACCCACTGGAAGGACGACGGCTTCGCCGACGGCGAGCAAGCCGCGGTCTACCGCGACCGCGCCCGTGAGTGGGTCGCCCGCTACCTGTCGGAGACGGACGTGACCGTCGACCCGATCGGCCTGGAACGCTGGGTCTCCGCGCCCGCGGGGACGATCGTGGCCGAAGGTCGGGTCGACCGCATCGACGACCGCGACGGCGAACTGGTGATCATCGACTACAAAACCGGCCGCAGCGCACTGACCACGGATGACGCCAGGGGTTCACAAGCACTCGCGATGTACGCGATCGCGACGACGCGAACCCTGCGCCGCAAATGCCGCAAGGTGGAACTCCACCACCTGCCGACAGGTGACGTCGCGGTCTGGGAGCACACGGACGAATCGCTGGCGCGCCACCAGTCGCGAGCAGAGGAGACAGCGGAGGAACTGCAGCTGGCCAAGGACACATTCGACGCAGGCGGCGACCCGGACGTGCTGTTCCCGCCGCAAGTGGGAAGGCAATGCTCATGGTGCGACTTCCGCCGCCACTGCCCGGAAGGCCAAGCCGCGGGCCCGCCGACCGCGCCGTGGGGAATGCTGCCCCCGTGACGCCGGCAGACCAGGTGACCGACGAGTTCCCCGCCCACGGCAAATCCGGAAAACCCACCCCCGGAAAGAAACAGCCGCAGGTGACCGAGCAGCTGCCGGTCACGGCCTGGCCCACCAAGGACCCGGCGCAGGTGACTGAGGCACGGTCGCTGCCACGGTCAGGTCAGCCAGATGCGGTGCCGGGCGCTGGGGATTCGGCGCAGGGTGCTGGGCAGCGGTCTTCCGGGAGTTCTGTGCGGAAGGCGGAACTCGCTGCCGGTGGTTTGCCGCGGCGAGATGGGGAGTGGTCGGGTGGGGGTCCGGCGCAGGTGACTGAGGCACTGTCGGTGCCGGATTCCGGCCGGTCGGATGTGGTGCCGGTTGTTGGGGATTCGGTGCGGCGTTTGGCTGGGGATGGTGAGGCGTCGGCTGCTGGGGATTCGGCGCAGGGTGCTGGGCAGTGGTCTTCCGGGAGTTCTGTGCGGAAGGCGGAACTCGCTGCCGGTGGTTTGCCGCGGCGAGATGGGAAGCGGTCGGGTGGGGGTCCGGCGCAGGTGACTGAGGCACTGTCGGTGCCGTCCTCGGCTGGGGAGGTCGCTGAGCATGCGATCGGGCAGCGGGCTGCCCGGAGCTCTGTGCAGGAGGCGAAACAGCTTGCTGCTGGGAGTTCGGCGTGGCGTGGTGAGAAGCGTCCTGCGCAGGTGACCGAGGCCGCGGCTCAGCCGGGCCGGACATCGGCTGCCACGGGCTCGGTGCCGGGGCGGCGGCCTTCGCAGAACCGCGTACGGATGGCGAAGGGGGAGTCGGCGCAGCCGACTGATGATTTCGCCGTCCGGGATTCGCAGCGGCCGACCGAGGAGCTTGCTGTCGGAGACGTGGCTCGGGATGATCACGGCGGCAACCGTGGTTCGGAGACAGCGACGCGGGACGAGCCCCCCAAGGGCCGTTTCTGGCGTGAGCTGAGTGGGGCGCTGGCTGCCGGGTTGGTGCTTCTTGCTGTCGCTGTCCTGGTTTTGCAGATCATTTCCTGGGCCAACGGGGTTCCGGGCCTCGGGGTCGTCGAACTCATCGGGCACGCTGTCGCCGCTGGTCTTGCTGTCTACGCGCAACGCGTCATCGATCGGCGGCCTGGTCGCCCTGCCCTGGTCGCGGGGGTTGGCTTAGGTGTGGTCGTGGTGCTGGTGCTCGTGTTGTTCTGGTGGATCTGAGCACGGCTGTCACGTTTCGGGGTTTCGGCAGGTCTTCCTGACGACATTGTCCGGAAGGGGTGGTCCTGTGCGAATACTCGTTACTGGTGGAACCGGTCTGCTCGGCAGCCGGGTTGTCTCGCGCCTGGTGGATGCGGGACACCAGGTCCTGGTGGCCAGCCGGAAGGCCGGTGCCGGCCGGGTCGTCGCCGATCTGAAGTCCGGGGTCGGCGTCCGGGAGGCAGTGGCAGGCGTCGATGCGGTGGTCCACTGTGCGACGGCTTTTGGCCGACGGTCGGAGACGCGGCTCGCGGCGACATTGGTCGACGCCGCGCTGCGCGCGGGTCGGCCGCACCTCGTGTACGTCTCGATCGTGGGCGCCGACCGTGTGCCGTTGGGCTACTACCAGGAGAAAGTGGCCACCGAGCGGTTGATCGAGCGATCCGGGCTGCCGTGGACGGTTCTCCGCGCCACCCAGTTCCATGACCTTCTTCGTGTCCTGCTGGTCGGTGCGGCGCGTGTGCCCTTGGTGATGCCGGTGCCGGACTGCAGTTTCCAACCCGTCGACGTCGGGGAGGTGGCTGACCGGGTCGCTGAACTCGCCGTCGGCGCTCCGGCCGGGCGTGTCCCCGACATCGCGGGCCCGGAGATCCGCCGTGCCCGCGACCTCGCCGAGCTGGTGCTGGCGGCGGCTGGGCGGCGGCGGGTCCTGCTGGCGATCAGGTTGCCAGGGAAGGCTTTCCGGGGTTACCGGCGCGGCGGCCACCTGGCTGCGGACCGGCGGGCCGGACGGATCACCTTCGCCGAGCACCTCGCCGCCCACCCCGCTCTGCGCAACGCGTCCTACCGGGGCCGGTCATGATCCGCGGCGGGCTGGTCTTCCTCGCGGTCAGTCAGGGCCTCGTCGGTGTGCTCCAACTGTTCTTCCCGCGCACGTTCTACGACAATGTCCCGATCCCCGGGCATTCGTGGGTCGCGATGTTCCCGCCGTACAACGAGCACCTGATGCGTGACCTCGGCGCCGCGACCTCGGCGTACGTCCTCGTGCTGGTGGTCGCGGTTGTCACCATGGAACGCCGGATGGTCGCCACCGCGCTGGTGGCGAACCTGGTGTTCACGGTGCCGCACTTCGTTTTCCACGCGGTGCACATGGACAACATGCCGCGCGCCGACTGGATCGCCCAGACGCTCGCGCTCGCCCTCGGCGTCGTGATCCCCGGGCTTCTGCTCGGTGTGCTGTTCAGTCAGCGCAAGTCGCGTTCGAAGCAGACCGAGAGCGTCGAGCCGATGTAGTTGCCGAACAGCGGGATCTCGCGGTAGCCCTCACGGCTGTAGAAGCGGATGGCGTCAGGCTGCTCGTTCCCTGTCTCCAGCCGGACGGTGTGCCACCCGTGTTCGACGGCGGCTGCCTCCAGTGCGCGCAGAACGCCGGTCGCCACGCCGGTGCCGCGCATGTGCGGTGTCACGTACATGCGTTTGACCTCCGCCGATGTGGCGTCCAGCTGGCGCAGGGCGCCGCAGGCGACGGCTTGGCCTGTCCCCGTCTCGACTGCGACCAGGAAGACGTCGACGTCCGTCGCTGACGGCAGTGGGCCGGGTTCGTGGTCGTCCGTGCCGTAGCGGGCGTCCAGTTCCGCGCGTTGCCGGAGCCGGAGGTCCTCGCCTGCCGGGTCGTTCCACGGCCGGGCTTCGATGGTCCACCGCTGTGCGTCGAGCATGACCGCTCCTCTCGTAACATCTGTTACGGTAACAGCTGTTACGAGAAGGAGGGGTGCGATCCATGTCACGAACCGCCGACATGCCCGCCCAGCAGGCGCAGCTGTCCCGTGCGGTCTGGGAGGTGCTCGCCGAACAGGGGATCGAACGGCTCACGATCAGAGCCGTCGCCGCAGCCGCGGGCTGCACGACCGGCCTGGTCATGCACCGCTTCCCCAACCGGCGAGCGCTGCTGCTGCACGCGCGTCAACTCCTGCACGAGCGGACTCGTGAACGCGCCGAGGACCTCGAAGCCGACGCGTCGAGCGCGCGCGACGCCTTGCGTGCGGTCCTCGCGCAAGGAATGGCGCTTGACGGCCGGACCGCGGCCGAAAGCATCGTGTGGGTGGGGTTCCTGGCCGCCGCCGTCGGCGATGACGAGCTGATCGGCCTGCACCGCACCAACAACAAGGCCTGGCGCGAACGGATCACCAGGCTCGTCGCGGCCGTCGAACCGGGCTGGCCGCAGGAGCGGGTCAGCACGACGGCCTGCGCCCTGATCGCCATGGTGGAGGGGACCGCGGCCTTCGGCTCCACGGACCCGGCCGCCTACCCGCCGGTCACGCAACAGGCCATGCTCGACGCGACACTCGCCGCGTTCGGGCTGCTCAGGCCAGCCACATCCGCCACGTAGACAGCAGAACCCCCAGCAGCGCCGCGGGATTCTCGACGGCAGGCGAGTGCCGGGCACCTGGGATCGTGGCGAAGTCGGCGTCCAGCCGGTCGGCCATGTCCCGCTGCGCCGCGACGGGCCAGGCGTCGTCCTCCGCGCCGCACGCCACCAGGCACGGCGTGCCCGTGGTTTCGAGATGACGCGCGAGGCTGTCCGCGAGATCGGGCTCGGTCCGCAGCCCGACGGCCATCCCGAGCAGGCACTCCGCGCTCGACCGGCGGAACCGGTCGTCGAGGAACGTGCGCAGCTCGACGGGCAGTTTCCGCCACACCGGATCGTTCTCGTACAGCGCGCGCCGCAAGTTCGCCAACGCCTCGACGCCATGATCGCGCAGGACCGGCTCGGCCAGGTCGAGCATCTTCCGCCGTGGTCCTGTCGGAAGCTCGCCAGGCCCGCTGCTGAGCAAGGTCAGTCCGCGCACCGGGGCGCCGGAAAGCACGGCGGCGCGGGCGACCAGGCCGCCGTAGGAGTGCCCCAGCAGCAGGATCGGCCGTCCGTCGGCCGCGAGTTTCTCGACGATCTCGGCCACCAGCGTGCCGAGCGGCGCGGGCAGGTACGCGTCGAGTTCCTTCGGCCCGGCCGACTCGTACTGGCCCGGCAGGTCGATCGCGACCGGTTCGACGCCCGCGTCGGCGATCGGGTCGAGCAGCGGCGTGAAGTCCTCTTTGGACCCCGTGTAGCCGGGAACCAGCAGGGCGATGGGGGCGTCGGGCACCGGGCGGCGCAGCGCGGCCAGCGGGCCGTCGCGGCCGGGCAGCTCGACGCGGTCCGCGTGGTGCGGGCCGACCTGGGATCCGGTCATCGCAGCGCGACCAGTGTCGGGCCGCGCTGTTCGAGGACCATCGGGCCCAGCGTGGCCATCTGCACCGGCCCGGTGTGGTCGCCGCGGTTCACCGGCGTCTGGGCGACGCGCGCGCCGGTCAGCTGGTCGGTCACCACGTATTCGTCCTTCACCGGTAGCAACAGGTAACCGGCGAACACCGCGCCGGAGCCGAGCGTGTTCTCCTTCGTCCACAGCGGCCGGAAGTCCGCTGTGGACAGTGCGATGGTCTTGCTGCCGGTGAACCAGAACACCGCGTCGGTTCCCCTGGTGACCTGTACGACCCCGCGTGCCGGGTCGCCGGCGAACTCGGCGTCCGGCACGGCGATCGGGTACTCGCCGACCTTGTTGCCCTCACCGTTGTACACCAGGATCCGGCTCGGGTTCGGCAGTGCGAGCGCGAGGTAGGTCTCGTTCAGCGCGATCACCCTGGCGCCGTTGCCGCCGACGGTGATGCTGAAGTCGACCTGCGGCTCGTCGCTCTCGTTCTCCTTGCCGGTCGGCTTGAAGACAGTCAACCGGTCGTCGCCCGTCTCGTTCGGGTCCGTCTTGGCCGGGCAGCGTTCGATCACGCCGATCCGGCCCTGCGTCACGGCGACGGAGCCGTACGTGCAGCCGACCCGCGGCTGCTTGTCCGGGTTCACGATGTCCGGGACGGCGCCGTACTCCATGGTCTGCACCAGGTCACTGCGCCAGGTGTTGATCAGGCGCTTGCCGGTCGCGGTGACCAGTGAGCCGTCGGACAGCAGCTGGGTGTCCAGTTCGGCGTCGCCGTTGCGCTGGTGTTCGCGCTCGCCGGTGCTCGACTTGAGCGACGTCACCTCGCTGCACGAGCCGTTGTGGTTCGGGTCGCTCGACGGCAGGGACGTGGAAGTCTTGCGGTAGACCGCGATCGCCTCGTTCCACGCCGCCCCGACCGTGCACAGTGGAATGTCGCGGGCGTACCGCCAGCGCTGCTTGCCGGTGTACGGGTTGCGCCCGACGACTTCGTTGCCGTCGCCGGTCACCACGGACGGGCCGACGGCGACGGGGATCTGCGTGGCACCGCTCGGCGCCCGCCACGCCTCGCCGAACGAGGGCGGCAGCGTGCTGGGCGCCTGCGGTGTCTCGAGGTCGTCCGGGGCGATCTGCGACGACGTCGCGGCGAAGTCGCTGGATGTGCCGATCAGGGCCCATCCGGCGACCACCGCGACGACGAGCACGACGACCGCGGCGAAGTCCCGGCGCCGGTGGAACGACGTGCGCGGCGGCCTCGGCGGCTCGTCGGGAATCGGCCCGTCCAGCACGTCCTCCCCGCCGGCATCAGCACCTCGCTCGGCGGCGGTCTCCGACACGTCGTCCTCCCTCAAGAGAGTGCTCGCAAAGTCCTTACTTCACGGTACTCATGAGGTTTCGCCGGCTTCGCGGGCCACCTCGACACCGGCGCGGCGGCGCGTGCGCTGGCGTCGTGGCTGCTTGTCAGCGGTCTTCGACTCACCGGTGTCCGGTGTGGCGGGAGTCTCCTCCGAGGCGCCTGCCACGTCTTGGCCTGCGCGGCGACGCCTGCGCTGACGCTGTTTCGGCGGCCGTTCCTCGTTGCTCTCGGCCGCCGGCGTCTCTTTTGTCCGGGGCGTCGTCGACCGGGTGCGCGTCCCGCCGCGCCTGCGGCGCTTCTTGCCGCCGGTCAGGTCTTCCTCCTGCTCGGCGTCCAGGCCCGCGCGGGTCTGCATGGCCTCGGGCAGCCTGCCGGTCGCGTCCTCGGGGATGCCGAGGTCGGCGAACAGGTGCTCGGACGTGGAGTACGTCTCGACCGGGTCGGGCATGTCGAGCTTGAGGGCGTCGTTGATCGTCTTCCAGCGGTACTCCTCGTCCCAGTCGACCAGGGTGACCGCGACACCGGTGCGCCCGGCCCGGCCGGTGCGGCCGATCCGGTGGACGTAGGTCTTCTCGTCCTCAGGGCACTGGAAGTTGATCACGTGCGTGACGTCGTCGATGTCGATGCCGCGGGCCGCCACGTCCGTGGCGACCAGCACGTCCACCTTGCCCGACCGGAACGCGCGCAGCGCCTTCTCACGGGCGCCCTGGCCGAGGTCACCGTGCACGGCTGCGGCTGCGAAGCCACGCTCGGCCAGGTCGTCGGCGATCTTCTGCGCGGTCCGCTTGGTCCTGGCGAAGATCATCGTCAGGCCGCGGTCGGCCGACTGCAGGGCACGCGCGACGATCTCCTCCTTGTCCATCGAGTGCGCCCGGTAGACGAACTGGCGGGTGCGCTCGTGGATGGCGCCCTGGTCGTTCTCCTCGGCGCGGATGTGCGTCGGCTGGTGCAGGAACGTGCGGGCCAGCGTGATGATCGGGCCGGGCATCGTCGCCGAGAACAGCATGGTCTGCCGCTCGTCGGGCACCATCCCGAGGATGCGCTCGATGTCCGGCAGGAAGCCGAGGTCCAGCATCTCGTCCGCCTCGTCCAGCACCAGCGAGCGGACTTTGCCGAGCACGAGGTGGCGCTGTTCGGCCAGGTCGAGCAGGCGGCCGGGCGTGCCGATGACCACGTCGACGCCCTTGCGCAACGCGGAGATCTGCTGCTCGTAGGGACGGCCGCCGTAGATGGCCAGCAGGCGCACGCCCAGGTGCTTGCCCGCGTCGGTGAGGTCGTGGGCCACCTGCAGGCACAGCTCACGGGTCGGGACGACCACGAGCATCTGCGGCGTGCCGTCGCCCGGCGTGTTCAGCCGGTGCAGGAGCGGGACGCCGAAGCCGAGGGTCTTGCCCATCCCGGTCCTGGCCTGGCCGATGATGTCCTCGCCTGCCATGGCCAGCGGGAGCGTCAGCTCCTGGATGGCGAAGGTCCGCTCGATGCCCGCGGCGGAGAGCGCCTTGACGATCTCCTCGCGCACGCCGAACTCGGCGAACGTGGGTGAGTCGGTGCGGACAGGAGCGTCTGCCTGCAGCGGGTGGGACGTGTCAGTGTCGGGAACGCCGGCTTCGCTGTGTTCCAGTGCCAGCGGATCCAGATTCTCGTTGTGGGTTGAGCTCAGGGTGATCGCCTCTCTTTACCAGTGCGCACTGCCCTGGTTGGGCCGCTCGACCGCTGCCGGGCGCTGGGTGGCGTCGGCGCGGGAGGGCCAGCGTGGCGTGCACACACCCTCCGTGTGACGGGCTCTTGGCCGTCACTGTCTTGGAACGTCGCCTCACGGCGTTGTGATACGCCGGGCGTCACACCGAGTCTACCTGGGCAGTCCTGCCGTTACGCTCACCGCCATGAGCGAGGCTGAATCCGTGGTGGACTCCGCACGGCTGCAGGATGGAGTTGTCGATCTACTGGGGGTGCTGGCCTACGGCGAGCTTTCCGCGTTCGACCGGCTGTCGGAGGACGCCCGCAGCGCCCCGACGCTGGCCGGGCGGGCGGCGCTCGCGGTGATGGCGGCGGCCGAGATCGGGCACTACAGCAAGATCGAGCAGTACCTCACCGAGCACGGGGTGCGGCCGACCGAGGCGATGGAGCCGTTCATCCAGCACTTCGAGGCCTTCCACGCCTCGACACCGCCGCGCAGCTGGCACGAGTCGCTGGTGAAGGCCTACGTGTTCGACGGCCTCGCGGCCGACCTCTACAGCCAGCTGGCGCACTGGCTGGACGACTCGACCAAGCAGCTGGTGCTCGGTGTGCTCGCCGACACAGGGCACTCGGCGTTCGCCGAGCGCGAAGTCCGCGCGGCTTGCGAGGCGGACCGGGCGTTGCGTGACAAGCTGACCCTGTGGGGCAGGCGGCTGCTGGGCGAGGGATTGACGCAGGCCCAGTACATCGTGGCCGAGCGCGACGGGCTGACGGAGCTGATCGTGACGGGATCCGGCGACCTCGCCGGGATCGCGGCGCTGTTCCGGCGGCTGCAGCAGGCCCACGGCAAGCGGATGACAGCCCTCGGACTCGGATAACCTTGCCTCGTCACCAAGTGCGGGGAACAAAGCTGGAGGTCAGCGTGGAGGTCAAGATCGGCGTGGTGGACAGCCCCAGGGAGCTGCTCCTCACGAGCAACCTGTCGCCCGACGAGGTTGAGGCGCTGGTTGCCGACGCGCTGAAGAACCCCGCGGGGCAGCTGACCCTCGTCGACGACAAGGGTCGTCGCTACATCGTCCCGGCGGCGCGCGTGGCGTACGTCGAGATCGGCACGGCCGACACCCGTAAGGTCGGGTTCTCGGTCAAGGCTTGATCTGGCTGTCGTGAGTGGTTCGTCCGGTCGGAACCGGACGAACCACTCACGAGGTCACGAGGTCTGTCGCGAACGGGGGCCTGCTCGTGCCCATGACCCGGTAGCGGTTCCACGGGTCCGGGTCGGACAGTTCGGCGACGGCCTCCCCGTGCGGGGTCCGCACGGTCGCCTTGACCTTCTTGCCGCCCGCGAGGCCAGCCAGCTCCTGGTTCTCCTTGACGCGGCCGTACCAGCGGTAGTAGCCGTCGATCGGCTGGAAGTAGCCGCGCAGTTCGAGCTCGACCGCCAGCTCCTTGTCGCCGATCAGCAGGGTCGCCGGGCCGGTGTAGCCCTCGTCGTCGTGATCACCGTGTTCGTCGCTCATCGGGCTCTCCTCAGCTGGACCACTTTGTTGATCTCGATCGGTTTGTCCGGTGCGATCTCGATGCCGTGCTGGCGCAGGAAGCCGTCGATGGCCGACCAGATGATCGTGGTCAGGTACTCGACGAGCGCGTCGCGCGTCATCGACCTGCGGTCCAGCCACCACTCGCCGGTCGTCTGCACCATCCCGACGATCGAGTACGCCCACGGTTCGGCCGCGCCCGAGTCGAGCCCCAGCGCGCGCATGTAGTCGCCGAGCAGGCTGGTCAGCGCCGCGGCGATCATCTCCTTGTCCTCGCGGACGGGGTCGGAGTCGACCGGGCGGCCGTTGAAGGCCTTGCGGGCCAGCATCCGGTAGAGGTTCGGGTGGTCCTCGATCACGCTGAAGAAGGCGTCGAGGCTGCGGCGGATCCGCGGCACCGGCGCTTCCTCGCGGTTGATCGCCGGGATCAGCCGTTCGAAGAGGATCTCGGTGCCGCGCTGGCCGAGCGCGACGAAGAGGTCGGCCTTGTCGGTGAAGTGCCGGTAGAGCACCGGCTTGGTCACGCCCGCTGCCGCGGCCACGTGTTCCATGGCGAGGTCGGGGCCGTGTTCGTCGAGTGCTTTCAGTGCCGCTTCCACGAACTCCGCGCGGCGGGCGGCGCGGTGTTCGCGCCAGCGCTCACGCCGAGCGTCGCCCTCTCCCTTGACACCTTCGCCCATGCGGTTGCATGCTACCAGAGGTAACTGTTACTTCCGGTAACACTAAAGGGGTGTCGACGATGAGCCGCGTGGTGCGAGTTGCCGAGGGGTCCGACCGGGAGAAAACCGCCGAGCGGTTGCTGAACTCGTCGGCCGACAAGTTCTACGACCCCGAGGTCGACATCGACTGGAACGCGCCGCTCAAAGAGGGCATGTACTACGCGCCGGACCACCGCGTGTCGATCTACGGCACCCACCTGTGGGACCAGTTGACCCCCGCGCAGCGCATCGAGCTGAGCAAGCACGAGGTCGCCAGCGTCGCCAGCAACGGCATCTGGTTCGAGGTGCTGCTGATGCAGATGCTGCTCAAGGAGGTCTACCGGATCGACCCGACCACGCGGCACGCGCAGTACGCCCTGACCGAGATCGCCGACGAATGCCGTCACTCGACGATGTTCGCCCGCTCGATCGAGAAGGTCGGCGCGCCCGCGTACGGCCCGCCCGCGATCCTCAAGAAGCTGGGCAGGTTGCTGCCGGTGATCGGTTACGGCCCCGCCCTGTACGGCTCGATCCTGGTCGCCGAGGAGATCCTCGACCGCATCCAGCGCGAGAGCATGGCCGACCCCGGCGTCCAGCCGCTCGTGCGCATGGTCAACCGCATCCACGTGCTCGAAGAAGCGCGGCACGTCACGTTCGCGCGCCAGGAAGTCGTGCGCGGCATGAAGGAACTGCGCCGCTGGGAGCTGCCGTACCAGCAGTTCCTGATCGCGGCCGTGTCGCATGGCATCACGAGCAGCCTGATCAACCCACGCGTGTACAAGTCCGTCGGGCTCGATCCGAGGGAGACGGCGAAGGTCGCGCGCAACAACCCGCACTTCCAGGAGACCCTGCACTGGGCAGGGGAGCGGATCATGAAGTTCCTCGACGAGGCCGGGCTGGTCGGCGGGCCGGGCATGGCGTTCTGGCGGGCTTCCTTCCTGGTCAAGTAGGCCGCCGGGTCAGCCCCAGACCCGCGGCTGACCAGTCGCACGTGGTCGTCACGCTGAGGTGGAGGTCGCCGCCCCAGTAGCGTCTGTTTGGCGCCGTTGCCGGAAACGACGCGAGCTACCTCTGCTCGGCCGGTGGGCCGTGGGCTTCGAAACGGACGAGGTCGTGCTGCTCGGCTGCGTTGAGGTCGGCTGGGTCGAGGACGGCGCTGGGCGTGATGGTGACGCCGTTCTCCCCCCAGGTGTCTTGCCCGCCTCGACAGGCGTGCGTGGGACTCGATCAGCGATCGCGAGCGCCAGCCCGGCCGTACCGTGGAAGTCCGTCCAGCGCGTCCGCACGATGCCCCAAGACCCTTTTTGTGACCGCCGCATCCATTCGACAGCTTGTGAGCACTGACAACAAGTAAGAGTTCCTGTGGCGCTGCCGACTAGGTGGAAGGCGTGATCGCGCCGTGATGGACCGAATGATCGGTGAGAGGTACGGGTTGAGCAGGCCGCTGGGCAGCGGCGGCATGGGCGAGGTCTGGGAAGTACTGGACGCCCGGCTGGATCGCGAGGTCGGGGGGAGACCGCTGTGCCCGGCGTCGAAAGCCGACGACGGGCCCACGATGATCACCCGCTGCAAACGGGAAGCGCAGCTGACCGCGCGGATGAACCACCGCGGCGTGCCCGTCGTGCACGACACCGGCGCGGCCGGGCAACAGGAACACCGAGCTCGTGCTGTTAGTCGTGGCCGTCGTCATGCTGCTGAGCGTGCTCATGGCCCAACGGCCGATCCACGCGCTGATGCCGGGGCTCGCGATCGGCCTGCCGCCGCCGTCCTGCGGCAGCGGCGGCTCGGCAAGCTCCACCCGTGGTCGCGTTGACGGTCAGGAATGCGGCTGCAGCGGGTAACCGCCACCGATTCCGCGCCAGGCCAGCGTCGAGATCAGCTTCACGGCCTCGGCCTTCTCGATCGGCCGGTTGCTGGCCAGCCACGACTGGGCAGCGACCTGGCTGGCGCCGACCAGGCCGACGGCGAGCAGGCGCGCCCGCTCCTCGTCCATACCGGCGTCCGCGGTGATGGTCGCGGTGATCGCGTCCACACAGGACTTCGTCGCGCGCTCGATCGTCTCGTGCACGACCGGTTCGCCTCGGATGTCCGATTGGAACACTAACCGGAACGCTTCGCCCTCGTGGTCGACGAAGTCGAAGTACGCGCCGACAGCCGCCTGCACGCGCAGTTTGTTGTCGGTGGTCGAGTCCAGTGCTCCCGTCACGCCCGCGATCAGCTCGTCGGCGTGGGTCTGCAGCAGCGCCATGTACAGCTCGAGCTTGCCGGGGAAGTGCTGGTAGAGCACCGGCTTGCTGACGCCCGCCCGCTCGGCGATCTCGTCCATGGCGGCGGCGTGGTAGCCGTTGGCGGCGAACACGTCCTGTGCTGCGGCGAGCAGCTGCGCACGCCGGGCAGTCCTGGGCAGCCGCGCGCTCTTGGCGCCTTGCTGCATCGTTTCCGACATACGGCCTCCTCGCTTCCCCTCAACCTTACTCGCCGGTATGTCCCACCGGGGTGCGTCTCGTGATTCGAGCCGGTATGACCACCCTGAACTGCGGGCACACTGGATAAATGAACTTGACCAGTGAGCGCGCCCCGCTGACCAGAGTCCCGCTGTCCGACGCGACGCGTCCGCCACTGGACACCACCCAGCTGCCGTGGCCGGGCGAGCACGTCGAAGCGGGCGGCGTGCGGCTGCACGTCCGCAGGACGCCGGGCCCGGCCGACGAGACAGCCGTGTACGTGCACGGTCTCGGCGGATCGTCGATGAACTGGACCGACCTGGCCGGGCAGCTGTCGCTGCACGCCCAGGGCATCGCGGTCGACATGCCGGGAGCCGGACGGTCGGAGCCACCACCCGGCCACACCTTCGACCTCGCCGACCAGGCCGGGACGCTGGCGGCGTTCCTGCGTGGCCTCGGTCACGGCCCGGTGCACCTGTTCGGCAACTCGATGGGCGGCGCGTCGGCGATGATCCTCGCCGCGCGGCACCCCGACCTGGTCAAGACGCTGACGCTGATCTCGCCCGCGGTCCCGGACCTGCGGCCGTTGCCCAACCGGATGTCCGACCCGCGGATCCCGTTCGCGATGATGCCGCTCATCGGCGAGCGGTTCAGACGCCAGCTCGCCGCACTCACGCCCATGCAGCGCGCGCAACAACTGGTCAACCTGTGTTTCGCCGACCCGTCGATGGTCCCGCAGCACCGGATGCACGAGACGGCGAACGAGTTCGTCGAGCGGGCGAAGATCGCGTGGGCCGGGCAGTCGCTGATGAGCCTGACGCTCGGCTTGTTCCGCGCGTGGCTGGTGCCGCCGTCGCAGTCGCTGTGGCGGATCATGCCGAACATTTCCGCGCCCACCTTGGTGATCTGGGGCGCGAAGGACAAGTTGGTGACTGTCCGTAAGGCCCCGCGAACCGCACGGCTTTTGCCCCGCGGACGCCTGCTTGTCCTGCCCCGAACCGGGCATGTCGCGCAAATGGAACGGCCAGAGACGGTGGCACGGGCCGCCCTCGGCCTGTGGGAGGCCGAACAGGACGGGTCCTGGTAGTCCAGCCAGTCGCACCATCGTTATCGGAGAGTGATGTGGCACCCTGTAAGCCGTGAGCCGGATGACCCAAGGAGGAGACGTCTCGCCGCCGAAAAAGTCACGTTCCGGAGCATCACGTGCGGCCGCGCGGGGACCCCACGGCCGCCGCGCGGATGACGACCGGTATCAGCGTGGCACGCGTCGTGCGTCCGGCGAACCGCTGGCAGCGGCGTGGAACCCCGATGCCGAGAACGCCGAGGAGTCGTATCGGCGCATCCCGCCGGTGCGCAAACGCGGCATCCTGGCGGTCTACGGCTGGCGGCTGTACGCGATCCCCATCCTGCTGGTGATCACCGCGCTCGTGTTGTGGGACACCACACAGGCCGGCCCGCCCACCGAGACGCAGGCCGCGCCGAACAAGGCGGCGGCCATCGGTGGCAGCAACGAGGTGCCGACCGACACACCGGACGCCACCGAGAAACCGGTCACCCCGATCGACGCCAAGATCCCGACCGCGGACCTCCCGCCCGGCCGTGACTTCACCCAGGCGGGCCCGGAGACGTTCCGAGTGGTCCCGGGCAGCGGGCCCAAGGTCGGCCAGGGCACGCAGAAGACGTACACGTACTCGATCGAGATCGAGAACGGTGTCACCACGACGGACGTCGGTGGCGGCGACGACGCGTTCGCCGGGTTGGTCGACACGACCCTGGCTGATCCGCGCGGCTGGACAAGCGACCCGCGCATCGCCGTGCAGCGTGTGACGGACAAGCCCGTTGTCCGCATCTCGCTGACCACGCCGGAGACGACGCACAAGCTGTGTGGGCGGACCATTCCGTATGAGTCGTCGTGCCGGTTGTCGCGTGACGGTCGTGTGGTCATCAACCTCGCCCGCTGGGTGCGTGGCGCGTTGGCGTTCAACGGTGACATCGGGCTGTACCGGGTGTACGCCATCAACCATGAGGTTGGTCACGCGTTCGGCCGCGGCCACGAGGGCTGCGCGCAGAGCGACGGGCTCGCGCCGGTGATGATGCAGCAGACGTTCGGCGTGAACAACAACTACGTCGCCCAGCTCAACGACGCTGTGCCCGGCACGCGGGACCCGGTGAAGGCGGACGGGAAGGTCTGCAAGACCAATCCGTACCCCAACCCCCAAGGTAAGCCGCCCGGTTCCTGATCCCGCAATGTGGGCATCGCGGAAGCATCCGGCCCCCGGCGGTGTTGGATTGAGGCGGACGCTTAGGAGGAGTCGATGCCAGGTAGTTCGCTGCCGCCGCTGGTGGAGCCCGCTGCGGAGCTGACCAAGGACGAGGTGGCCCGCTACAGCAGGCACCTGATCATCCCAGATGTTGGAGTCGACGGTCAGAAGCGACTGAAGAACGCCAAGGTGCTCGTCGTCGGTGCGGGTGGCCTCGGCAGCCCGGCGCTGCTGTACTTGGCCGCCGCCGGTGTGGGCACGCTGGGGATCGTGGACTTCGACGTGGTCGACGAGTCGAACCTGCAGCGCCAGGTGATCCACGGCGTGTCGGACGTCGGCAAGCCCAAGGCGGTCTCCGCGCGCGAGTCGATCGCCGAGATCAACCCGTTCGTGCACGTGAACCTGCACGAGGCGCATCTGAACTCGGAGAACGCCCTCGAGATCTTCCGCGACTACGACCTGATCCTCGACGGCACGGACAACTTCGCCACCAGGTACCTGGTCAACGACGCCGCGGTGCTGCTGGGCAAGCCGTACGTGTGGGGTTCGATCTTCCGCTTCGAAGGCCAGGTCAGCGTGTTCTGGGAGGACGCGCCCAACGGCCAGGGCCTCAACTACCGCGACCTCTACCCGGAGCCGCCGCCACCGGGGATGGTCCCGTCCTGCGCGGAAGGCGGCGTGCTCGGCGTGCTGTGCGCGTCGATCGGGTCGATCATGGTGACCGAGGCGATCAAGCTGCTGACGGGCATCGGCGAGCCGCTGCTCGGCAGGCTGATGGTCTACGACGCGCTCGAGATGAGCTACCGGACCATCAAGATCCGCAAGGACCCGGAGAGCCCGAAGATCACCGAGCTGATCGACTACGAGGCGTTCTGCGGAGTGGTCTCGGACGACGCGCAGAAGGCAGCGGCCGGCTCGACCATCACGCCGCGCGAGCTGAAGGAGAAGTTCGACCGGGGCGACAACTTCGCGCTCATCGACGTGCGTGAGCAGCACGAGTACGAGATCGTGTCGATCCCCGGCGCCGTGCTGATCCCGAAGGACCGGATCCTGTCCGGTGAGGCGCTGGCCGAACTGCCGCAGGACAAGCCGATCGTGCTGCACTGCAAGTCGGGCGCCCGCTCGGCGGAAGCCCTTGCCGCGCTGCACAAGGCGGGCTTCGCCGACGCGGTGCACGTCGGCAGCGGCGTGCTCGGGTGGGCACGGGACGTGGACCCGAGCCTGCCGACGTACTGAGATCTACCGTTGACGGTCCCACGGTTCGCCGTGGGACCGTTTTCATGTGTCGCCCAACGACCTGAGCAGGCCGCGCAGCGCGTCTGCCAGGTGGTCCCGTTGGTCCGCGGGCAGCGCCGAGAGCAGTCTGACCTCGTTGGCCACGTGGGCTTCGAGGATGTCGTCGACCAGTGTCCTGCCCTCGTCGGTCAGGCGGACGCGGACCGAGCGGCGGTCCTGTTCGTCGGGGACGCGTTCGGCGAGACCGCGGGCGGTCAGGCGGTCGATCCGGTTGGTGATCGCGCCGGACGTCACCATCGCGGTCTGGATGAGCGCTCCGGCCGTCAGCTCGTAGGGCGGTCCTGACCTGCGGAGGGTCGCCAGGACGTCGAACTCCCAGCGTTCCAGGCCGTGTGCGGCGAAGAACTCCTTGAGCTCGCGGTCGAGCACGCGGGCCAGGCGGGAGATCCGGCCGACGATCCCCATCGGCCACGGGTCGATGTCCGGGCGCTCGGTCCGCCACTGGTCCAGGATCTCGTCCACCGCGTCGCTCATCGGCCACCAACTGTCTCAATGTTCACCTACTTGACGTGAAGACTACCTCCATGTTGGTATCTCAACATTAAGAGTTTCAACGTTGAGAGGTTTTCATGCGACGCCTGTTCCTGACCGCGCTGCTGCTGCTGGGGCTGGTGGCCGGCCCCGCCCAGGCGGCCGCCTTCCCCGCCACGATCCGGCTGCCCGACGGCTTCCAGGCCGAAGGCATCGAGATCGGACCCGGCCCGTACGCCTACATCGGGTCCATGGCCGACGGCTCCGTCTACCGCGCCGACCTGCGCACCGGCCGGGGCGCGATCCTCAGCCGAGGACCCGGCACACCCGCGCTCGGTCTGCGCGCCGACAGCCGCGGACGGCTGCTCGTCGCCGGTGGCACCGGCGGTGACCTGCGCGTTCTCGACATCCACACCGGTCGCGTGGTGTCGTCGTACCAATTGGCCACCGGCCCCGCGTTCGTCAACGACATCGCGATCGCCCACGGCGCCGCGTGGATCACCGACTCCACCAACCCGGTGCTCTACAAACTGCGGGACGGCCGGGTCGAGCGGATCCCGCTCACCGGCGACATCACCTACCGGGACGGCTTCAACGCCAACGGCATCACGCTGGCACCGGACGGCCGAGCTCTGCTCGTGGTGCAGTCCAACACCGGCGACCTGTTCCGCGTCGGCTTCGACGGCGTCGCCCGGCGGGTGAACCTGCACGGCGACTCCCTGGTCGACGGCGACGGCCTGCTCCTTCGTGGCCGCACGTTGTACGCGGTGCAGAACCGGACCAACACCGTGGCTGTCGTGCAGTTGAACGTCGGCGGAACCGAGGGGCGCGTCGCCCGCCGGGTGACCGACGACCGGTTCGACGTGCCCGCGACCGTGGCCGAGTTCGGATCGCGGTTGTACCTGCCGAATGCCCGGTTCAGCTTCACGACTCCGCCCAAGCCGCCCACCCCGGACATGGGGTACACGGTTGTCGCCATTCCACGCCCCTGACACGAATGGCGTGGCGGGGCGCCTCAATCGGGGTGGGACGCGGTAGCGTGCCTGCCGATGGGTACTCCGAAGCCGCCGCCACCTCACGTCCGCGCCGCGTTCGGCGCAAGGGACGCGGAGCCGGAGTTGATCGACGCCGGTCCGATGTGGCGATGCGGGGACGCCGCCTTCAAGCCGGCCAACAGCCCCGCCGAAGCGGCGTGGGTCGCCAAGGCGCTGGGCGAACTGCACGTGCCCGGCCTGCGGATCGGCCGGCCGTTACGAAGCACCGACGGCCGCTGGGTCGTCGGCGGCTGGGCGGCGTACCGCTTCATCGAGGGCCACGCCGAGCCACGGCACGACGAGGTCATCTCCGTCTCGCTGACGCTCCACGAGGCGTTGAAGAACCTGCCGCGTCCCCGCTTCATCGACGCGCGGCAGGACGTGTTCGCGGTCGCCGACCGGGTCGCTGGCGGCGAGCTCGAGATGCCGTTGAAGGCCGACCGCGGCGGTGAGCTCTTCGAGGAGCTCAGCGCCAAGCGCAAGCCTGCCAAGCTGACCAAACAGGTCGTGCACGGTGACCTGTTCGGCAACGTGCTGTTCGTCGGCGAGGCCGATCCCGGACTGATCGACTTCCGGCCGTACTGGCGGCCACCGGAGTGGGCGGCTGCCGTTGTCGTCGTCGACTCCCTGGCTTGGGGCGGTGCCGACGACGGCATCATCGGCCGGTGGTCGCACCTGACCGAGTGGCCGCAGACGCTGTTGCAGGCGTTGCTGTTCCGGCTCGCCGTGCACGCGCTGCACCCGAAGTCCACAGCCGAGTCGTTGAAGGGCCTCGGCCGCGTCGCCGAGCAGGTCGACCAGCTGCTGTAAGTGCGGGTAACGGACCGACTTGACACCCTCACGGTCGAAAAAGTTCCGCTGAGCAGCCAACGTCGCATACTCGAAACATGGCCGCATCAAGAGGTAACAACGGCTCCTTAGCGTCTTGCGCGTGATGGCCGAGACGCATTGCCCTTACTGCGCGCTGCAGTGCGCGATGACGCTGGACGGTGCCCAGGTCACGCCACGAGAGTTCCCCACGAACCGTGGTGGGTTGTGCCAGAAGGGGTGGACGTCCGGAGCGTTGCTCACCAGCCCGGTGAGGCTGACCACGCCGTTGGTGCACGGTCGTCCTGCGAGCTGGGACACGGCCCTCGACTTCGTCGCCGGACAGATCGAACGCATCCAGCGTGAGCACGGCCGCGACGGCATGGCCATCTTCGGCGGTGGCGGGCTCACGAACGAGAAGGCCTACGCGCTGGGCAAGTTCGCCCGCGTGGCCTTGCGTACCTCGCAGATCGACTACAACGGCCGGTTCTGCATGTCGTCGGCTGCCGCCGCGGGCAACAAGGCGTTCGGAGTGGACCGTGGTCTGCCCTTTCCGGTCGCGGACCTGGGCGACGCCGACCTCATCCTCCTCGTGGGGGCCAATCCCGCTGAGACGATGCCGCCGTTCATGCAGCACATCAAGGCCGGGCTGGTCGTCGTGGATCCGCGTCGCACGGCCACCGCCGAGCGCGCGACGCTCCACCTGCGACCCGCGCCCGGCACCGACCTGGCCCTCGCACTCGGAATTCTGCATTCAGCGTTCAGCGAGGGATATGCAGAACACGATTACATCGAATGCAGAACTCAGGGCTTCCAGGACGCGTGGCGGATCGCGGCGGCGTGGTGGCCCGAACGGGTGGAGCGGGTCACCGGCGTCTCCGCGACCGACCAACGCGCGGTGGCCAGGATGCTCGCCGAAGCCAAGAACGCGTACATCCTCACCGCACGCGGTACGGAACAGCACGCGAGCGGCACCGACACGGTCAGCGCGTGGATCAACCTGGCACTCGCGCTGGGCCTGCCCGGCAAACCCGGCAGCGGCTACGGATGCCTGACCGGCCAGGGCAACGGCCAGGGCGGCCGGGAACACGGCCAGAAAGCCGACCAGCTCCCGGGATACCGCAGGATCGACGACCCGGCCGCCCGCGCGCACGTCGGGAAAGTCTGGGGCGTGGACCCGTCTTCCTTACCCGGGCCCGGCAGGTCGGCATACGAACTGCTCGACGCGCTGGGTCGCCCGCAGGGACCGAAAGGCCTGCTCGTCTTCGGCAGCAACCCGGTCGTCTCGGCGCCGCGCGCCACGCACGTCACCGAACGCCTGCAGGCGCTTGACTTGCTCGTCGTCGCGGACTTCGTGCCGAACGAGACCACGGCACTCGCCGACGTCGTGCTGCCGGTGACCCAGTGGGCCGAGGAGGAAGGCACACTGACCAACCTCGAAGGCCGCGTGCTGCACCGCAGGCCCGCCCTGCAGCCGCCGTCCGGCGTCCGCTCGGACCTGGAAGTGCTGCGGGAACTCGCGATCAGGCTGGGCACACCGGCGAAGATGTTCCCCACCATCGCCGAGGAGGTGTTCGACGAGCTCGCCAAGGCCTCCGAGGGCGGGATCGCCGACTACTCCGGCATCACCTACGCCAGGTTGCGCGACGGCGAAGCACTGCACTGGCCAGTGCCCGACCGGCGGCACCCGGGCACACCAAGGCTCTTCACCGACAGGTTCGGGCACCCCGACGGCAGGGCCAGATTCGTCCCGGTCGACCACAAAGGACCGGCCGAACCGCCGGACGACGACTTCCCGCTGATGGCGACGACCGGCCGGGTGCTCGCGCACTACCAGTCGGGTGCGCAGACCCGGCGGATCGACGAGCTCGTCGCCGCCGTACCGGAGTCCTATGTGGAGGTACACCCGGACACGGCCGGCCTCGCCGGCCTCGCCGACGGCGACATGGCCGAAATCGAGTCACGGCGCGGAAAAGTGTCGGCCAGGGTGCGGTATGTCGCGTCGATGCGGCCGGACACCGTGTTCCTCCCCTTTCATTTTCCCGGCGAGAACAGCGCGAACCGATTGACCAATCCGGCGCTTGATCCGACGAGCCGGATGCCCGAGTTCAAAGTCTGCGCGGTCCGTCTACTCCATGGGGGCATGGAATGATCCCACGTCAAGTGGTTGTGGCCGGTTACGGGATGGCCGGCGCGCGGCTGGCCGAGGAGATACTCAAGCGTGACGAAGAACGTGGACACATAGCACTGACAATCCTCGGTGAAGAGCCCCACATTTCCTACAATCGTGTGTTGCTGTCCGGGGTTGTCGCGGGGACCATGAAGCCGGAAAACGTCATGTTGCACGGCGAAGAATGGCGCGAGAAAGTCCGGCTCGGCATGAGTGTCACGGGGATCGACCGGGGCGCGCGCAAAGTCACGCTCTCCGACGGCAGCACGATCGGCTACGACGTCCTGGTCCTGGCGACCGGGAGTCGCGCGTGGATACCGTCTGTGGACGGCCTGCGGCCGCAAGCGCCTGGCGTGCACACCTTCCGGACCCTCGACGACTGCGCCGGGATCATCGCGGCGGCACGGCCGGGTGCGCCGGTCGCCGTGCTCGGTGGCGGGTTGCTGGGCGTCGAGGCCGCGCGTGGTCTCGTCGCCCGGGGATGTCAGGTGACGGTCGTGCACCCGGTCGGGCACTTGATGGAACGCCAGCTCGACGAAGCGGCAGGCCGGGTGCTCGCCGCTCGACTGTCCACATTGGGCGTAGAGGTCAGGATCAACGCGAAGGTCGTCGGATACGCGCCCGGTGACGGCCTCGAGCTCGACGACGGCCTGGTGCCCGCGGACATGGTCGTCGTGACCGCCGGGGTGAAACCGGAGACCGAACTGGCCACCGCGGCCGGGCTGGCCGTCGACCGGGGCATCCTCGTCGACGACTGCCTGCGCACGAGCGATCCGCGGATCCACGCGATCGGCGACTGCGCTCAGCACCCGGGCACGACGGCCGGACTCGTGCAGTCGGCGTGGGAACAGGCCGAAGTCCTCGCGGACCTGTTGACCGGTGCGAACGTCGCGAAACGGTACCGCGGGACGCCCGTCGTGACACGGCTCAAGGCCAGGGACGTCGACCTCGCCGCGTTGGGCGACGTGCACGCCGACGTGCACACGCCCGGCGCGGAAGTGCTGTGCCTCAACGATCCGACGCGTGGCCGTTACACCAAACTGGTGATCAGGGAGGACCGTGTGGCCGGGGCCATCATGATCGGCGCCCCGGACGCGGCGGCCACGATCACCCAGCTCTACGACAGCCGCGTGCCCGTGCCGTCCGACCGGTTGGCGGTCCTGCTGGGACGCGCGTTGCCGACTGCGGCGACTCCCGCCGGAAGCCCGGCCGAACTGCCCGCGAGCGCGGTGGTGTGCCGGTGCAACTCGGTGACGAAGGCCCAGCTGGTCACGGCGTGGCGCTCCGGTGCCACCGACGTGCGGGGGCTGGCGTCGGCCACGCGGGCGACAACGGGATGCGGCAGCTGCCGGGACGCGGTGTGCGGCATAGCGGAATGGCTATCAGACAAGACATAGGGGTGAACATGAAGCGTCTCGGTGGACGGTGGATCGACCAGTGGGAGCCGGAGGACCAGGAGTTCTGGGACAACGGCGGCAAGCGGATCGCCGCGCGCAACCTGTGGTTCTCGATCTTCGCCGAGCACCTCGGCTTCTCGATCTGGACACTGTGGTCGGTCATGGTCCTGTTCATGGGACCGCAGTACGGCCTTTCCGCGGCTGACAAGTTCCTGCTGGTCTCCACACCGACCGTGGTCGGCGCCCTGATCCGGATCCCGTACACGTTCGCGCCCGCCAAGTTCGGCGGTCGCAACTGGACGGTGTTGTCCGCGGGCCTGCTGCTGATCCCGACCGTCCTCGCGGCGGTCGTGATGCAGCCGGGGACGTCGTTGGGCACGTTCATGCTCGTGGCCGCGCTCGGCGGGGTCGGTGGCGGGAACTTCGCGTCCTCCATGGCCAACATCAACGCGTTCTACCCGGAACGCAGCAAGGGCTGGGCGCTCGGTCTCAACGCGGGCGGCGGGAACCTCGGTGTCGCGGCGATCCAGCTGATCGGCCTGCTGGTGATCAGCACGGCGGGCGCCGCCGCGCCGCGAATCGTGCTGTACGTCTACGTCCCGCTGCTGATCCTCGCGGCGATCGGCGCGTTGCTGTTCATGGACAACCTCGGCACGATGAGCGGGGACACCAAGGCGTTGCGGGAAGTGGTCAAGGACCCGCAGTCCTGGGTGATGTCGTTCCTCTACATCGGAACGTTCGGCTCGTTCATCGGGTACAGCTTCGCCTTCGGGCTGGTGCTGCAGAACCAGTTCGGCCGGACGCCGCTGCAGGCCGCGTCGCTGACGTTCCTCGGCCCGCTCGTCGGCTCGCTGATCCGGCCGGTCGGCGGCTGGCTGTCCGATCGGATCGGAGGCGCGAAGGTGACACTGTGGACGTTCCTGGCCCTCGGCATCGGGACCGCTGTCACGATCGTCGCGTCGAACCTGAACTCGCTGCCGCTGTTCGTCACCGCGTTCATCTCGCTGTTCGTCTTCTCCGGGCTGGGCAACGGGTCGACGTACAAGATGATCCCGGCCATCTTCCGCGCCAAGGCGCAGTCGGAGATCGAGGCAGGCGCGGGCAAAGCCGCGGCGCTGTTGCGCGCCCGGCGGCTCTCCGGCGCCCTGATCGGCCTCGCGGGCGCGATCGGCGCGTTGGGTGGTCTGTTCATCAACCTGGCGTTCCGAGAGTCCTTCATGACAGCGAAGACCGGTGTGCCCGCGTTCGTTGCCTTCCTGGTCTTCTACGGCGTCTGTTTCGTGGTGACGTGGGCGGTGTACCTGCGCAAACCGTCGTCGGTCAAGAGCTCGGAGCACGCCCTCGCAGGCCTGTGACCTGCGCGGGGAGGGCGCTTTAACGCGTCGGAAACACCGGCGATCCCGGTTCGACACGCTCGCGATCCAGCATGGGACGTGCCAACCAGGGAGGACCAACTTCTATGACGCGGACTCTGGTCATCGTCGGCTACGGCATGGTCGGTCACCGTCTGGCGCAGGCCATGCGTGACCGGGACGTGCACGGCGCATGGCGAATCACAGTACTCGCCGAGGAAACGCGACCGGCGTACGACCGGGTCGCCTTGTCATCCTATGTGCACACATGGGACGCGGGTGACCTGACGCTGCCGGCCGTCGTCGGCGTGGATCTCCGGCTGGGCGAGGCCGCGCTGGAGATCGACCGGGTGAAGCGGGAGATCATCACCAGCAAGGGCGAGCGCGTCACCTACGACGCGCTCGTCCTGGCGACTGGCTCGGCGCCGTTCGTACCGCCGGTTCCCGGCCGCGAACTGCCGGGGTGCTTCGTCTACCGCACGATCGACGACCTCGACGCGATCCGCGAGGCCGTCGAAGCCGCGGGACGGACCGGCAGGCGCGCGGGAATGGTGCTCGGCGGCGGACTGCTCGGCCTCGAAGCGGCGAACGCGCTGCGGGGCATGGGATTGTCCCCGCACGTGGTCGAGCTCGCGCCCCGGCTGATGCCGATCCAGGTCGACGACGGCGGCGCCGGTCTGCTGCGCGACCTCGTGCAGAAGCTGGACCTGACCGTCCACACGGGAACTTCGGCGCAGGTGATCGAACGCGACGGTCAGCGGATGGTCGTGAAGCTCACGAGCGGGGTCGAACTCGACGTCGACGTGGTGGTGTTCTCCGCAGGTATCCGCCCGCGTGACGACTTGGCCAGGGCCATGGGTTTGACCGTCGGGCAATGCGGTGGCGTTGTGGTGGACGAAGGTTGCCGAACGGGCGACGCGAACGTCTACGCCATCGGCGAATGCGCGTGCGTGGCCGGAATGGTCTACGGCCTGGTGGCTCCTGGGTACGCCATGGCCGAGGTCGTGGCCGATCGCTTGCTCGGCGGGACGGCCACGTTCCCCGGCGCGGACACGTCGACCAAGCTGAAACTGCTCGGTGTGGACGTCGCCAGCTTCGGCGACGCGCACGCCACCACCGAAGGCGCGCTCGAAGTCGTGTTCAACGACGCCGTAGCCGGGACGTACGCGAAAGTCGTGGTGTCCGACGACGCGAAGACGCTGCTGGGCGGCATCCTGGTCGGCGACGCGAGCGCGTACACCATGTTGCGCCCGTTGGTCGGCCGCGCGATCTCCGGCGACCCGGCGGCGCTCGTCGCCCCGGCCGGAACCGATGTCGCGCTGGGCTCATTGCCTGACGACGCCCAGGTTTGTTCGTGCAACGCGGTGACCAAGGCTGTGATCAAGGGCGCCATCGCCGAGGGCTGCGCCGACGTTCCCGGGCTGAAGAGCTGCACCAAGGCAGGCACTACTTGCGGTTCGTGCGTGCCGATGCTCAAGCAGTTGCTCACCGAGGCCGGTGTCGCGCAGTCGAAGGCTCTGTGCGAGCACTTCGACTACAGCCGCGCGGAGCTGTTCGAGATCGTCGCGGGCTCCGGCGTCAGTACGTTCTCCGAGCTGATCACCAAGCACGGCAGGGGATTCGGCTGCGACATCTGCAAACCCGCGGTCGCGTCCATCCTGGCCTCGCTCGGCACGGGCCACGTGCTGGACGGCGAACAGGCCTCCTTGCAGGACACCAACGACCACTTCCTGGCCAACCTGCAGCGCAACGGGACGTACTCGGTCGTGCCGAGGATCCCCGGCGGGGAGATCACCCCGGACAAGCTGATGGTGATCGCCGAAGTGGCCAGGGACTACGGGCTGTACACGAAGATCACCGGCGGGCAGCGGATCGACCTGTTCGGCGCCACGGTCGACCAGCTCCCGCACATCTGGCGGCGGCTGGTGGACGCGGGCATGGAGTCCGGCCACGCCTACGGCAAAGCCCTGCGCACAGTCAAATCCTGCGTCGGCACGACCTGGTGCCGTTACGGCGTGCAGGATTCGGTCGCGCTGGCGATCCAGCTGGAGCTGCGGTACCGAGGTCTGCGGTCACCGCACAAGCTCAAGTCGGCGGTGTCCGGCTGCGCCAGGGAGTGCGCCGAGGCACGCGGCAAGGACTTCGGCGTGATCGCCACCGAACACGGTTGGAACCTGTACGTCGGCGGCAACGGCGGGTTCCGGCCGCGGCACGCCGACCTGCTGGTCTCCGACGTCGACACGGACACGCTGATCAGGCTGGTCGACCGGTTCCTGATGTTCTACGTCCGCACGGCCGACCGGTTGCAACGCACGTCCGCGTGGATCGAGGCGATGGACGGCGGTCTCGACCACCTGCGTGCGGTGATCGTGGACGACAGCCTCGGCATCTGCGCCGACCTGGAGTCCGCGATGCACCAGCACGTCGGCGCCTACGCTGACGAGTGGCGCGGTGTGCTGGAGGACCCGGAGAAACTCGCCCGGTTCACCTCGTTCGTCAACGCGCCCGGCACGCCGGACCCGACGATCTCGTTCCGCGAGGAGCGCGGCCAGCGCGTCCCGGTCCAGTTGGGCATCCCGGAGGTGGTCTCACCATGAGTGTGCAGTTCCCGTTGACGAACCTGCTGCCCAACCGGGGCGTGGCCGCGTTGCTGCCAGGTGACGTCCAGGTCGCCGTGTTCCGCACCAGCGACGATCGGGTGTACGCGCTGTCCAACATCGACCCGTTCTCCCGTGCCGCGGTGATGTCACGCGGCATCGTGGGCGATCGAGACGGCGTGCCGGTCGCCGTCTCGCCGATGCACAAGAACGCCTTCGACCTGCGCACAGGGGTGTGCGTGGACGATCCAGAGGTGTCGCTGGCGGTTTTCCCGGTGCGGGTGGACGCGGGCATGGTCATGGTCGGGGCTCCGTGACGCTCATGGTCGAGACCGAGGTTCCACCGCTGGCCGGGTACACGGTCGGTGTGACCGCCGCCCGTCGCGCGGATGAACTCACGGTTCTGCTGGAACGGCGTGGTGCCAACGTCATGCACGGTGCCGCGATCAAGATCGTGCCGTTGCCGGATGACACGCGGTTGCAGGCGGCGACCGAGGACATGCTTGCCGAACCGGTCGATTTCGTCGTCGTCACCACGGGAATCGGGTTCCGCGGCTGGGTGGAGGCGGCCGAGGGCTGGGGGATGGGACCGGCTCTGCTCGACGTGCTCGCCCACGCGGCGGTGTTCGCCCGTGGCCCCAAATCCAAGGGCGCCGTGCGCGCGGCCGGTCTGGTGGAGAGCTGGTCACCGGCGTCGGAGAGCAACTCCGAGGTGCTCGAGCACCTGATCGAGTCCGGTGTGGACGGGAAGCGGGTCGCGGTCCAGTTGCACGGTGAACCGTTGCCGCACTTCGTCAGCAGCCTGCGGGCGGCGGGCGCGGACGTCGTCGAGATCCCGGTGTACCGCTGGACCCTGCCCACCGACGTCGGCCCGCTCGAGCGTCTGCTCGACGCGGTCGTGGCCGGGCAGGTCGACGCGTTGACGTTCACCAGCGCCCCGGCGGCGGCGAGCGTCCTCACCGTGGCCGAACAGCAGGGACGCAAGGACGCCCTGGTGAACGCCCTGCGCGGGCCGGTCCTGCCGGTCTGCGTCGGGTCGGTGACGGCCGGGCCGCTGGTGGCCGCGGGAATCCCCGTGACGCAGCCGGAACGGCCGCGGATCGGCGCACTGGCCAGGACAGTAGCGACGGAACTGCCCGCGCGTGCGACACGGCTGAGGATCGGAGACCGCGGGCTCGAAGTGCGTGGGCAAGCCGTCGTGGTCGGTGGCGTGTTGCGGGTTGTGCAACCTGCGCCCATGGCCGTACTGCGGGCACTGACCGCGACACCTGGGCGCGTGTTGTCCAGGCCTGCGCTGATTGGCGTGCTGCGCAGGCATTCGGGACGTGACGACAGTGTCGACGCGCACGCCGTGGAGACGGCGATCGCCCGGCTGCGATCCGCGCTCGGCGACCCGTCGCTGGTGCAGACGGTCGTCAAACGCGGCTACAGGTTGGCTATCCCGGTATGACTCTGGTTCTGGCCGCACACGGCACACGTGATCCGGCAGGTCGCCAGGTCGTCCACTCGCTGGCCGCACGGGTGCGTGCCCATCTGTCCGATGTGGATGTACGAGTCGCGTTCGCCGATGTGTGTTCGCCCACTGTGACCGATGTGCTGCGGACGATCGACGGACCCGCGGTGGTGGTCCCCGCGTTCCTCGCTGCCGGATATCACGTCCGAGTCGACATCCCCGCCCAGGTCGACGAGTCCGGGCACAAGGACGTGGTGGTGGCGGAGCCGTTCGGGCCGTCGCTTGTGACCGTGGTGCATGAGCGTCTCGTCGAAGCCGGGTGGAGTGGTGAACCGATCGCCCTGGCCGCAGCGGGTTCGTCGGATCGACGTGCATTGGCCGACATCCACCGGGCTGGAAGGCTGCTGCGAAGCCTCACCCGAGTCGATGTCGAGGTCGGGTACGTGACGAGTGCGAGTCCTCGGATCACGGACCTGGTTCGTGGCCGCGGGTTCGCGATCGCGTCGTGGTTGCTGGCTCCGGGGGTGTTCCACCGCGTCTTGCGTGACACCGGGGCGGACATCGTCGCTGAACCGATCGGCGTACACGCGCGTGTCGTGGACCTCGTCGTCGGCCGCTACCGTGGCGCACAGTTGCCGGTAGCACTCGGAGGGTAGTCGCCGATCACGAGGCGAAGGCGTTCACGCGAGGAACAGACTGGGGGAAAGGAACATCACGCGGGAGTCTGTTCGTTGCGGCGGTTGCCGCAACGGATTGTTCCGTGAGAGTGGACCCATTGCGTCCTGCTCAACGGAATGTCCGTTCGTCGAAAGGTTCGATGTTCAGATCCGCACGTCTGCTCGCTGGTGCGGTTGCCCTGATCGGACTCGTTCTCCCCTCCCACCGCCCAGGCCGAGGCAGCCTGCGTCTGGCAACGGAAGGAATTGCCCACACCACCGAACTACCCGGTTTCGCAGGTGATGGGGGCTGGGGGTGAGTACGCGGTCGCGCTGGCGGGCGGGCCGCAGCGGCCTGCGATCGTTCGCTGGCACCGGGGACAACCCACCTTGTTCGAATCGCCCGCGGTGGACCAGAACCTCTACGGTCCGCCGTTTGACGTCAGTGCCAACGGAACCGTGTTGGCCACGCTCTTGGCGTGGTCCGGGCCGAGCGTGCACTTCCCGTACGTCATCCTGCCGGATGGGACACTCAAGGCGCTGAAGGACCCCGACGGTGGCCGATGGGTCGCACCGGTCGCCATCAACAGCCGTGGTGACGTCGTCGGTTCCGCCGCGTGCGAAAACGCCCGCAAGCTCGTCCTGTGGAGAGGCCCCGAGTACGGACCGCCCGAGGTGCTCGGCGAGGGCGACGCGATCGGGATCGACGATTCGGGCACCATCCTGATGAGGCCGGGGACCAGGTACGAGCCAGACGGGACGACGACGCCTCTGAGCACGCCCGTTGGAGCCACGTACGTGGAAGTATCGAGCTTCGACAACGGCACGGCCGTCGGTTCCGCCATGATCGACGGGATCACCCGAGCTGTGGTGTGGAACACGGACGGCACTGTCCGTCACGTGTTGGGCGAAGGCATAGCGCATTCGGCCACTGGCCGAGGAACTGTTCTCGGCAGCCACCTGGATGCCGGGAAGCTGTGGCGTGACGGCCAACCGGCCGCGTTGCCGGATCCAGGGCCGTACGGCGACACCGGCTTCGCCACCGAACAGGACACCCTGATCGCGACATACGAGGACGGCGGCAACATCAACACCACCGAATGGAGCTGCTCGTAGCGACTCGATTGAGCAGTGCGGGCGGCTCGGTGGCACCCTGCCGCCGGGCCGCTTCGGCATAATGGCGGGGTCTGTCCGTGACGTACGGTCCACATGGGGGATTCCGTGATCAGATCCGCACGCGTAATGGTTGGCTCGATCGCGCTGGTCGGCCTGCTTTTCCCGGCGACTGCCCAGGCACAGGCGGCCTGCGTGTGGCAGCGGGCCGAACTGCCCGTGCCCGCCGGGCACGGCAATCCCGCTGTGAAGGGAGTCGGCGGCGCCTACACCGTCGCGCTGACGAGGGCAACCCCGACGCCCGGAATTGTCCGCTGGCACAACGGCCAGCCGGCTTTACTCGGGTCGCCGGCGCAGGACGCGACCTTCTACGGCGCCCCGCGCGACGTCAGCGCCAACGGGACTGTCCTGGCCGATCTGGTGCCGACGGCCGGCCCGCCTGTGGGTGAGCCCTACGTGACCCTGCTCGACGGCACGCACAAGCCCCTGGGCACGCCGTCGCCCGGGCAGCAGAAGGTCGCCGTCGCCATCAACGCCGGTGGCGACGTCGTGGGTTACACCTCTGTCGACGGCGTCCAGCGGCTTGTCGTGTGGCACGCGTCGGACTACTCGAAGCCGCAGGTCCTCGGCGCCGGCGATCCGGCCGGTATCGACGACGCCGGGTTCATCCTGGCCAAGCCGGGAATCAGGTACAAGCAGGGCGAGATCGCGAAGCCGCTGAAGAAGCCAGCCGGTGCCACGCAGATCCAGGTGCACGGCTACGACAACAACACCGCCGCCGGTCTGGCGGTCATCGGCGACTCGTTCTACGCGACGGTGTGGAACGCGGACGGGACCGTCCGCCACGTGATGTCCACCGGCAAGGCGCAGTCGGCCAACAGCCAGGGGACTGTCCTCAATGGTGGGCCGATCCACAAGCTGTGGCGTGCCGGCCAGGAAGCCGACCTGCCCGTCCCCGGTCCGGCGAACTACACGCAGGCGTTCGTCACCGAGCGGGACACCGTGGTCGGCAACTACCGGGACGACGTTGACGGCTACGCCGCCGAGTGGACCTGTGGATAGCCAACGGCCCGTGCGGAAACCCGGAACCGCCGAAGACCATCGACGTTCCAGCACGAGCCACTAGAACAGGCTGGGCGGCTCGGCGTCTTCCTGCTGAGCCGCCTCAGCCCAGCGGTACTGGCGCATGCTCACGCGGTTGCCGTCCGCCAGAACGCCTTCCGCGCGCAGCCGTTCCAACTGCTCTTCCTGCAAGTGCGGCGCCGGGGTCCCGTCCGCGCGCAGGATCCGGTGCCACGGCAGGTCGTGGCCGTCCTCGGCCAGGACGCGGCCGACCAGGCGCGGCGAGGGCGCGCCCGCGACGGCTGCGATGTCCCCGTAGGAGGCCACTGAGCCCGGTGGGACGCTTTCGATCACTTCACGCACGCGTTCGTGCAGTTTCTCGTCCATGTCAGCCGTTCAGGTCGTTCAGGTAGGCCAGGACCGCCAGCACGCGCCGGTTGTCGTCCTCCGACGGCGGCAGCATCAGCTTGCTGAAGATGTTGTTGGTGTGCTTGCTGATCGCCTTCTCCGTGACGAACATCCGCGCCGCGATCGCCGCGTTGGAACGCCCTTCGGCCATCAGCGACAGCACTTCCCGTTCCCTCGGTGTCAACGTGCCCAGCGGCTCGTCGCGTTCCCGCCTGGCCAGCAGCTGGGAGATCACGTCCGGGTCCATCGCAGTCCCGCCCGCGGCCACGCGGCGCACCGCGTCGACGAACTGCCCCACCTCGGACACCCGGTCCTTCAACAGGTAGCCGACGCCACCCGCCCTGTCGGACAGCAGTTCCCGTGCGTAGAGCTGCTCGACGTACTGCGACAGCACCAGGATCGGCAGGCCGGGGACCTGTTTGCGGGCCTCGATCGAGGCCTTCAGGCCCTCGTCGGTGAAGGTCGGCGGCATCCGGACGTCCACGACCGCGACGTCCGGTTTGTGCTTCACCAGCGCTTCCAGCAGTGCCGGACCGCTGTCCACGGCTTCGACGACCTCGAAGCCGTGCGCGGTCAGCAACCGGATCAGCCCGTCGCGCAGCAGGGCAAGATCCTCCCCAAGGACAACTCGCACGGGCAGACACTACCGTGCGCTCGGCTAGCGGCCGAGGAAGTCCATGACCAGCCCGGCGGTCTGGACCGGCTGCTCGAAGTGCAGCATGTGGCCGCAGTCGAGCTCCGCTGTAGTCAGGTTGTCCCGCAGCGTGATCTTGCACGCCTGCACGAACGCCGGCCGGACGAACGGCGACCGCAGCGCGGAGACGAGCAGGGTGCGCGTGTCCGGCGGCGGGAGCTGGGCGGCGCGGCTCATCTCGCTCCACGCCGTGGTCGTCGCCGGGTAGCTGTACCGCGGCAGCCAGCTGCTGCCGATCCGCACGAAGTTCTCCCGCAGCTCCTCTTCCACGTCGAACATGCCGACCTCGGCCCACTTCTCCCGCAGCCAGCCGGCCGCCTGCCCGGCGGAGTGCGAGACGTGCGGCCACGGCGGCATGGTGTCCAGCGTGAACTGCGGGTCGAGGCCGATCGCCGGGTCGAGCAGGACCAGTTTGGTGACGCGCTGCGGCGCCAGCCTGGCGAGGTGGATCGCCGCGGCACCACCGAAGGAGTGCCCGACGACCGGCAGCCCGGTCACCTTCAGGGTGTCCAAAACGGACAGCAGATCGGCCGCGTGCTGCTCGAGCGTCCACGGCGGGAGGTGCGTCGAGTTGCCGTGACCGCGCAGATCCGGTGCTATCACGCGGAAACCGTCGATGAAGAACTCGGCGAAGCGTTTCCAGTGTCCACCGTGGCCGGTCACGCCGTGCAGCATCAGCACCGGCTTCCCGTCCTCGGGGCCGAACTGGCGCACATGCAGCATCGGGCTCACCCCACCATGATCCCACGCCACCGGATGATCCCTTTTTTCCGGTGTTTCCGGATTGCCGCCGCAGCCATTACGGTGAGGGGGACCGCGGACGGGTATGGAGGTCGCCCCGATGTCCCGAAAGCTCGCCCTCACCAGCATATCAATCTTGGTCGCCCTGTTCCTGCCGGTGCCTGCCGGGGCGGCCGAGATGCGTCAGCAGACCGCCATTCCGGCATATTGGGGACCGGATACGCCAGAAGGCATGGCGATCTTCAACCGGTTGGCGCAAAACCGGCCGACGAATGGGATCGTGGTGCTCAACGGCAGTCGCAGCATGCCGGAGCTGCCGTTCAACGCGGCCTGGGGCACGGCGATCGGCAAGCTGGCCGCGTCCGGAACGAAAACGCTGGTGTACGTCGACACGGGTTATCTGGGGGTGGACTTCGGGCACGGCAGCCACCGGACCAGGGCGGGCGGAACTTCGATTCCGGAATGGCTCGAGCAAATCCGGCGCGACGTCGACGACTGGTACGACGCGTACGGTCCGAGCGGGATCGGCGGAATCTTCCTCGACCAGACGATTCTTCTCTGCGGACCCGGTGACGAGTACGCGAAGATCTACACGCAGATCCGCGACCACATCAGAGCCAAGCACCCAGGCGCGTACATAGTGATCAATCCTGGGGCGCCTGCCGAACGGTGTTACGAGGACGTGGCCGACACGATGGTCTCGTTCGAAGGCGATTTCGACACCTACCTGACGCACACTTCACCGGACTGGCAACGTGATCACCCGGAATCGCGCAAGTTCTGGCACCTCGTGCACGACGTGCCGACCGAAGCCGACATGCGAACCGCCGTCGCGCGCAGCAAGAGCAACAACGCCGGGTTCGTCTACACGACCGAACGCACGATGCAGCCGTACCCGTGGAGCGGCCTCGCGTCCTACTGGGACGCTCAGCTGGTCGCCGCGTCCGGGATCACCGACATCACACCGCCGCACCCACCGGTCGGGCTGACCGCGACGACCCGTGCCGACCCGGCGGGCGCCCGCGTGCGGTTGTCGTGGCAGACGCCGACGGACGACGTGGCGATATCGGGTTACGAGGTGTACGCCAATCGTGTGAAGATCGCGGAAACGTACGACAACGCCCATCAAGTCACCGGATTGCCGCACGACAAGCCATACGAGTTCGCGATCAAAGCGCGTGATGCCGCCGGAAATCTCTCGGCCGGGAGCGCGCCATTGTTGATCACGACACCGTCCGCCGGGCCGCCGTTGACGGACGCCGCCGTGTGCCTGACGCCTGACTTCGCGGAATACCGGGTGAGTTTCGGCGCCGTGTTCGCCCACCACCGGGTGTTCATCGACTCCGACGACAATCCGGCAACCGGATGGAACCTCCCGCCCGGCCTGCCGTCCGGTGTCGACCTCTTGATCGAGAACTCGTTTCTGTACCGGTATACCGGACCGGGCTGGGCGTGGGAACGAGTACCGGAAGCACAACCTCTGGTAGGGGAATTCGGAGGTTCTTTCACCTGGCGTGTCCCGCTGGCCGGTCATACCAGGCACACCGTCGTGTTCAGCGGATTCACCGCCGACGATCCGCCGGACGAGTACAGTCCGGTGATTACCGCCGAGCAGGTTCCGTCCTGTTGATTCACTCGGCAGGACTAATCGAAAACTGCTAACGACTCCTTGGCCGGCGCCGACGAACCCAATGGCCGGTGTCAAAAATCCCCAAGGAGTGAGCGTGACTGTTCACATGCCGGATTTACGCAGAATCGGCATCGTAGGAATGGGCTATGTCGGCTTGACGCTGGCGGCCGCGATGGCCCGCAAGGGCTTCGAGGTGCACGGGGTCGACACCGACCCGTTCGTACTCGAGTCGTTGTCCCAGGGAAAACCGCACATCTTCGAGCCGGGCGTCGCCGAGGCGTTCAGCGAACTGATCGGCAAGAACATCTTCATCAGCCGTGAACTGCCGGAACACGGCGTGGACGCGGCGATCATCTGCGTGTCCACGCCCGTCGACGAAACGACCCATGAACCCAGGTTGAAGAACCTGGCCGCGGCGGCCGAACACGTGGCCGACCGGTGCGCGCCGACCACGCTGGTCGTTGTCCGCAGCACGGTCCCGGTCGGTGCGAGCCGCGCGGTCGTGCTGCCGCCGCTGGTCGAGAAGTGGGGCAGCGCGCGGTTGGTGATGGCGCCGGAGCGCACGATCCAGGGCCAGGCCCTGCGTGAGCTGGTCGAACTGCCGCAGGTCGTCGGCGGGCTCGACGAGGAGAGCCGGGAGCTCGGTGTCCGGCTGTTCGCCCGCTTGGCCGCCCAGGTGGTATCCGTGTCCACTGTGGAAACCGCTGAGCTGGTCAAGCTCACCAACAACTGCCACACGGACGTGATCTACTCGTTCGGCAACGAGGTCGCGATGCTCACCGAGCGGCTGGGCCTGGACCCGCTGGAAGTGATCAGGGCGACCAACCTCGACTACCCGAGGCCCGACATCGCCAAGCCCGGCTACGTCGGCGGCGGGTGCCTGTCGAAGGACCCGTACATCATGATCACCAGCGGGGAGAGCAACGGCTACGTACCGAAGCTCATCGCCGCGGCCCGCACCCTCAACGAGGAGACCCCGGTGCACGTCGCCCGCCGGATGGTGGACCTGATGTCCGGTGGCCGGACGCTGCTCGTGCTCGGCTGGGCCTACAAAGGACATCCGCCCACCGACGACATGCGCGGCACGCCGATCGTGTCGATGATGCCGGTGTTCGCCGACGCGGGGATCAGGGTGCTGGGCCACGACCCGCTCGTCCTGCCCCGCGTGATCAGGGAGTACGGCGGTGAACCGGTCGGCGTCGCCGAGGGTTTCCAGCAGGCCGACGCGGTGCTGGTGATCACCGACCACCCCGACTACAAGGCGATCGACGTGGACGAGGTGCTGCCCGGCGGGAACGTCCGCCTGGTCTACGACTCGTGGCGGATCCTGGACGCGGACAAGATCACCGCGCACGGCGTGCGCTACGCGGCGCTGGGCTACGAGGTGACCGCGTGAGGGCGCTCGTGCTCGGCGGCGCCGGGTTCATCGGCGTGCACCTGACCAGGCGCTTGCTCGCCGAGGGGCACGAGGTCACCGTGGTCGACGATTTCTCCCGCGGCCGCAACGATCCCGACCTCGCCGCGCTGGACGTGCCGGTGATCTCGGCCGACCTCACCGACCCCGAGTCGTTCGACCGGCTCCCGCACGGCTGGGACCAGGTCTACCTGCTGGCCGCGGTCGTCGGCGTGCGCAACGTGGAGAAGGACCCCGGCCGGGTCGTGCACGTCAACACCATGGTCGTGCTGAACACCCTCGACTGGATCAAGCCGGAGGAGAAGCTGTTCTTCGCCTCCACCAGCGAGGTGTACGCGGGCGGTGTGAGCGCGGGGATCGTGCAGGTCCCGACGCCGGAGACGGTGCCGGTGATGATCGACGACGTGACGGCGCCGAGGTTCGCCTACGCGGCGAGCAAGCTGCTCGGCGAGGAAGCGGTCGTCCACATGGGACGTGCCAGGGGGCTGTCGTTCGTGATCGGCCGGTTCCACAACGTCTACGGGCCGCGGATGGGCGCGGACCACGTGATCCCGGAGCTGTCGCTGCGGGCCGCGCGCCGCGAGGACCCGTTCAAGGTCTACGGCACCGACCAGTACCGCGCGTTCTGCTACGTCGACGACGCCGTGTCGGCCATGCTGCTGTCGATGGACAAGGTCACCGGTGAGATCGTCCACATCGGAAACGACGAGGAGACCAACATCGGCGACCTGACCAAGCTGGTGTTGCGGATCGCCGACCACGACCCGGTGCTCGACGTGGAGAGCGCACCGGCCGGTTCGGTCGCGCGGCGCTGCCCGGACTTGACCAAGTTGCGCGCGCTCACCGGCTACGAGCCCGCTGTGCCGTTGGAAGAGGGAGTCAGGCGGACGTTCGAATGGTATCGCGGGAACGCGTGACCCATCCGCGTGGCGGGCCGGTCGCGTTCTACTACGGGACCGACGAGATCGACCGGCTCGCCGCGTTCGACCGTGTGGTGCTACAGGGCGAGGCGTATTCCGAACAGGACATCGCCTCGCTCGTGGTACGGGGTGTGCGGCCGTTGTGCTACCTCTCGCTGACCGAGGACACCGGGCCGCCCGCGCAGTGGCAGCGTTCGGAGAGCAACCCGGACTGGGGTGGGCATTTCGTCCACGTCGGACACCCGGGGTGGAGCGAGCACGTCCTCGGCAAGGCCGGTGAGATGCGCAGACGGGGGTTTCGCGGGTTCTTCCTCGACACGCTGAACATCGAGCTGACCTTCCCGGACGACCTGCCGCACCTGCTCACCCTGGTCGCGGCGATCAGGGAACTGACCTACCCGGACTACCTGCTGGCCAACCGGGGTTTCGGCCTGTTGCCGCAGTTGGCCGAGCTGGTCGACGGCGTGCTGTTCGAGTCGTTCACGTCCAGGTGGGTCGACAACGGCTACGCGCCGTGGCCGCCGGACGTGCTCGACGTGCACGCCCGGTACGCGGAAATGCTGCTCGGGCTGGACGTGGAGGTCTTCGCGCTCGACTACGCGGACACCCCGCGGCTGGCGCAGTACGCGCAGGAGAGGGCCGCCCGGTTCGGGATGCCGTGTTTCGTGAGCACTCGTGATCTGGGGACCTTGCCGTCGTGAGTGGCTAGTCCGTCAGCACCGCGCGGCCAAACCACTCACGACAAGGACACCGCACCCCCACATCCACGTCGTGAGTGGTTTGGCCGGTTCTAGCCGGACTAACCACTCACGAGGGCGTGGATCGAGGAACGCAGGTCGTGTTCCGGTCGCCAGCCCAACGCGGTGGTGATCCGGGTGATGTCGGCAGCGATCCACGTGACCGCCCCTGACCGGTGCACCGGCGGGTCGGCCTCGGAGATCTCGCCGGTGTACCCGGCCACCTCGGCGAGCAGCTTCACCGCGTCCCTGATCAGCACGGGCACGCCGCTGCCGACGTTCATCACCCGGTAGGGCACCTCGTCGGCGAGGACGACCGCGGCGATCGCGCCTGCCACGTCCCGGACGTCCACGAAGTCCCGGTACGAGTCCAGCGGACCGAGCCGGATCTTGTTCTCGCCGTGGTGCAACGCCGTGCGGATGCTCGCCGCCGCACGGCCGAGCACCGTGTCCGCACCGATGCCGGGCCCGATCGGGTTGAACACGCGCAGCGACACCGCGTCCACATCGGTTGCGACAACCATGTTGGTGCTGGCCAGCTTCGTGATGCCGTAGGTCGCGACGGGAACAGTCGGGCCGTCCTCGGCCACCGGTGTGCCGACCGGGACCACGCCGTACTCACCTGCCGAGCCGAGCACGACCAGTCGCGCGTCCGGTGTGGCAGCGCTGATCGCGTCGAGCAGGTGCGCGGTCGTGAGCGCGTTGGCCGACACCAGTTCCGCGGCGGACCCGGATAACAAACCCGTGCAGTTGACTACGACTTCTGGCTCGACTTCCCGCAGCAACGTCATCAGCTTGCCGATGTCGTCGTTGACCAGGTCGTGCCGGAGCGCCGACCGGCGACCTGCCTGGACGAGGGCGACCAGGCCGTCGTGTTCGGGACGGCTGAGCTCGGTGACGACCTTGCTGCCGAGGAAACCACTGCCACCGAAGAGCAGCACCCGTTTCATCACACCACCGATCCCGGCACCAGCAGCGGCCGCAGTCGTTCGAACTCGCGGTTGGCCTCGTCGTAGTCGTCCGGCCGCCCGATGTCCAGCCAGTACCCGTCGAAGTCGTAGGCCGCGGGCGCCTCGTCCTTGGCGAGCAGGTCGAGCACGAGCTCGTCGAGTCCGAAGGGGACGTTGCGCGGGTAGGGCGCGAGTGTCTTGCGGGACATCGCGTACACACCCATGCTCACGCCGTAGGCGAGCGTCGGTTTCTCCACGAACCGCACGATCCGGCCGTCGGCCGTCTCCAACGTGCCGAAGTCGATCTTCACCTGGCGCTGGTAGGTGGCGATGGTCAGCGGCGCGCCCGTCTGGGTGTGGTGGTGCAGCAGCCCCACGTAGTCCAGGTCGGTCAGCACGTCACCGTTCATCACCAGGAAGTTCTCGGGCAGCTGGTCGAGGAAGTTCAGCAGCGGCCCGATCGTCGACAGCGGCGCCTCTTCCTCGGAGTAGTCCACCGAGATGCCCCACCGCGAGCCGTCGCCGACGAAGGCCTGGATCAGCGACCCGAGGTGGCCGATCGCCAGCGTGGCACGGGTGAAGCCCTGCGCCCGCAGCTGTTGCATGATGATGTCGAGGATCGCGTACTCCTCACCGATCGGCACCAGCGGCTTCGGCAGCGCCGTCGTGTACGGCCGCAGTCGTACTCCCCGCCCCCCAGCGAGTATCACCGCGTGCATGGTGTTGCCTCCTTCTTCTCAACGGTATCGCCGGACCTCGCCCGCAGCAGCCAGCGAGGTCAGCAGGAACAGCACGAGCAAGGCGGCACAGCCCGTGAGGAAAACCGGGATCTCGTTGCCGGGTGCGAGGTGGTTGGCGAGCACGTTGGCGGTGATCACCACCGGCATGATCGCCAGCAGCCAGCGCAGCCCCTCGTAGCGCATCAGCACGAACCCGAGGAAGAACACGCCGCCGAGCACCACGTGCGCGTCCACGAGCAGCGAACCCCGGGTGGTGAGCAGGCCGAACTGGGCGAGCACGCCCAGCAGGGCCAGCGCGATTCCGCCGAGGATCACCAGGCAGCAGGCCAGTTCCCTGAGCAGCAGCCGTTGCGTGGCCCGCCGGAACTGCGCGACGGACCGGCTCGACTCCAGTTCGTCGAGCGCCTGCTCGGAATACCGGTGCGCCCGCCATTCGACGGCGCCCATCCCGAGCACGAGCGGCGCGACGGCCAGTCCGAGATCCAGGTCGGCGAGCACGAACCTCGCGTCCGTGTTCAGCAGGAACGCCGCGCACAAGGCCGAGTACGCCACGCTGGGCGCGGACAGCCTGAGCAGCAGGTGGATGCGCGGCGGTTTGCGGGTGTCCGGCTGTGCTCGGCCCGTCTCGTGCCACGACGCCGCCAGGATGAGCACAATGGACAGTGCGGCGCAGCCGAGCGCCACCGGAAGCAGGTCGAGAACCAGGTGCGCGGCTCCGCCCGCGCACGCGGGGATCATCAGCAACGCCAGCCGTGCTTCCCGCTTGTGGATGACCAGCACGCACGACGAGACCTGGAAACCCATCTGTGCGAGGCAGAACACCCACAGCCGGGTGTCGATCAGCAGTGACCCGGTCGCAACGACCCCGAGGCCGATGCCGCCGGAAAGCCGCAGCGACCGCCCGGCGGCGCGGTCGAGCCCATGGCCGAGCAAGCGGTAGGCCACCAGGCTCATGCCCATCGCCCACCACCAGCCGATCGCTGTGGTGAACACCAGGCCGCGAACCATCGTCAGCGCGCCGAGCCAGTCGTACGCCGCCGGGTAGGACAGGCTCGGCAGCAGGAAGAGCGGTCCGTGCGACAGTACCCGGAACGTTCTCCTCGCCCGCTGTTCGTCCTGGCGGGCCTCGACTTCGCGGGGCAGGTGCCTGAACACGACGACGGCGAGGGCGAAGACGTCCTTGACCCCGTAGCGTTCCTGCGCGACCTGATCGGTGAAGCCCTGGCTCTCCAGCACCGCGGCGATCTGCAGCTCGTCGACCGCCCGGCCGATCATCGGCGCGACCCGGTTCGCGAGCTCGTCCACCGCCTCGATCTCGTTCACCGCGTCACCAGCTCGGTGTAGATGCCACGGTAGCTGTCATTCCACTGCTGCAAGGTGAAGTTCTCCAGAACACGTTGCCTGGCGACGCGGCCGAGCTTGCGCCGCAACGCCGTGTCGGTGAGCAGCTTCACGCACGCCCGCGCCACAGCGGCGTGGTCACGAGGCGGGACAACGAATCCGGCATCGCCGACGGCCTCGGAGACACCGCCGACGTTCGTGCACACCTGGGGCCGCCCGGCCGACATCGACTCGACGACGGTGAACGGGAAGCCCTCCGACACGCTGGTCAGCGCGACCAGGTGGCCCGCGTGGTACGCGTCGATCTGCCGGGGCACACGGCCTTCGAAGGTCGCCGCCCCGGTCAGCCCCAGCTGTTCGATCAACTCGACGCAGCTGGCGTGGTAGCCCTCGTTGACCGGGGTGACCGGCCCGAACATCCGCAGCGCCGCGTCCGGGATCTCCGTGCGCACCACGTGGAACGCCCTGATCAGGGTGTGCAGGTCCTTCAACGGGTCGATCCGGCCGACGAACACGATCGTCGGCCGGTCCGGCTCGTGCTCGACCGGCGGGAAGTCCGCCGGGTCGATCCCGTTGTACATCGTGCGCATGCGGCCGGCGTCCGCGCCGTTGTGCAACTGCCAGCGACGGTTGTAGCTGGAGTGCGGCGCGAGCATGTCCGCCGCGCGGTAGGCGGCGCCCGCCAGCGCACGGAAGAAGCTGAGCAGCAACACTTTCACCGAGTGCGGCGTCGGCTCGTTGACGATGCCGAGGTAGCGCTCCCTGAGGTACACGCCGTGTTCGGACATCAGGATCGGTGTGCCGTACGTCCACTTCGAACCCAGCGCGACCAGCGCGCTCAGCCCGTTCATCGACAGGTGGCAGATGTCGGCCTCGACCGGCGGGTAAGACAGCGGCCGCAGCATGTGCTCCAGCAGGTCCGACGCGGTCAGCGCGTCACGCAGGCTGAGCGGCTCCGTCCACAGTGCCATCAACCGGTCGATGGCCTCGTTGGACACCATGGCCGTGCTGAGATCGGATTTCTGGGCGTACTCGAACATCGCGGGCAGCGCGGCCAGCAGCGCGTCGGGGTTGCCCGGCGGGCGGAGTGCGTCGAGGAACGCCGAATGGATCGCGGCGAAACCGCGTCTCTTCCGCCGTTTCTGCTGTTGCAGGCCCCATAACGGAAGATTCACGACCCGCGCCAGGTTGTCCGGTGTGGGCCAGGTGCTGCGTTCGGACCCGTCGACGGTCAACGCGACCGCGGTGAACTTGTGCTCGGGCATGCCGTTGATCAGCTGGTCACACCACAGGCTGACACCGCCGGGGTGGAACGGGTAGGCACCTTCCGAGATGAGCGCCACGCGGAGACTTCGCCGCGCCGGTCCGGTGGGCTTGGGCAGAGTGAGGCGCTCGGGTGCGGTCATGACCGTGGGCTCGCAGTCACCGTGATGGTCTGGCCCGCGCTCACGCCGAGGCGGGAGATCGCGTCGCTGCCGTAGATCTCGGCCTCGTCCGGGCCCTTCTGGTCTTCGTCGGTCGCCTCTCTGGTCTGGATCCCGGTGATGAACACCGATCCGTCGTTCCTCGGCGTGTAGCTCACGGCGTTCGTCACGCGGTTCCACACGGCGTCCTCGGTGAGCTGGCCGAAGTGGGACGTGCGGTGCTCGACGTGGTTCGCGAGCGTGATCCAGTCGGTGTTCTTCAACGGCACCCGGTAGTAGGCGGTGTACCCGGCCAGCACGGCTTGGATCCAGTCGAACGCGAGGCTCCTGCCGTCCGCGTACTGGTGCAGGTTGCCCTGGTGGAGCGTGTGGACGTACGCCGAACCGCTGATCACGTGCTGCAGTGCGACTTCCGCTTCGCCCTTGACGATCGACTCGTACGTGTGCTCGCCGTACTCGGCGTTGTACAGCGCTTTCTGCTCGTCCGGTGTGACCGCCTCGAACGCGATGTTCGTCGGCCAGTCGGGCACGATGAACACGTCCTTCTGCAGCGGGTGGTAGATGCCGCAGTTGAAGCAGGGCGGCCGGTGCCCGGCGAAGGACATGTTGCCCTGCATGTACTTCACGCCGAGGTCGCTCGCCGCCTTGAGCAGTTCCTTGTTCGACCCGGCCAGTCCGTGGTCGGTCGGCGGGTCGGGGGACTCCGGATCCGGGTTGTACACGCCGAGCCCGGAGTACTCGGGGGTTTTGAGCACCGAGTGGGGGACTTTCAGCCCGCCGGTGGCGGCGTCGGCGAGGTTGCGCTGGATCTCGGTGTAGTTGCGGTCGTAGGGCGTGTCGTTCATCTGCGGGTGCGTGCTGGTGTGGTTGATCCACCGGAACTCACCGGCCAGGCACTTGGTGTAGCTGCTCAGCGGCTCGGTGGTGTCGTCGGAACACCGTGCGGGCGCCCGCGCGTCGAACTTGCTGGCGTTGTACGGCAGGTTGAGCGTGAAGTCCTTCGCCAACGGGTGGGCCTGCCGCACTTTCCGCTGCTGGTCGGCGACATCCGCGGCTTCGGCACCGGTCAGCCGGTACACGTCCTTGGTGCCGTCCGGGCGCATCCGCAGCGTGCTGCTGAACCAGTCGTCCACGTCCACGCCGAACCAGTGCCGCTGTTCGCCGAGGAAGATGCCGCGGGTCGCCCACCGCACCAAACCGAGGCCGAGCAGCTTCGTGGACACGGCGTCGGGACCGACCGAGAACGTCAACGCGGCCCGTTCCCGGCCGTCGCGCGTGCTGATCACGCCGACGACGTCCTGGCCGACGGTCAGCAGAGGCGTGGCGTCACACCCCAGCTTGGCCCGGTACAGGTAGGACTGGACGATGGGAATCTTGGCGTCGGCGACCAGGTAGTCGAACACCTGGCTGCCCGCGCCGGCCACCGTCGCCAGCTCAGGGGTGGTTCCGATGGCGCCTTCGCCGACCGGGCGCAGGCAGTAGTCCTCGGGTGACTGGCCGGGGAACGTGTTCAACGAGACCTGCCGCACCTGGAACGCGCGCTCGTAGTCCCATAACGCGTTCCACTCCTGAGCGTCGAACGCGGCCTGGTAGTTGCCGTTGTCCGGGTAGAGCAAAGCGTTGTTGGTCAACAGGATGCCGTTGTACCGGCCGACGCCGTCCGGCCGCACCAGCCGGTTGGCGTCCAGCCGCTCGGTCCGGGCCAGCAGGACGTCGTACGGCGTGCCGATGCCGTCGAGCACTGATTTCCACGCGGCCAGGCCGAAATCGTCCGTGTCGGTCGCCACCACCAGCTGCCGCAAGGCGACGCGTGTTCCCGGCCCGCTGTCGGTGTTCCCGGCACGGATCGGGACGCGTTGCTTGCGCGGCAGCGGCGGCTGCTCCGGCAACGCGGGCTGCGCGGTCACGCCCGTGCTGCCAGGAGCTTCGAGCCCGGACGGGCTGGTCAGCGTGACCGCGACCAGTCCGAGCGCGACGACGATCAACAGCGGAATCGGAAGATTCCGGCCCAGCCGACGTGGATTCATCGCGGCTACCTCGGCTGTGCGAGCAGTGTCTGCCCCAGGCCGGGGCGCACGCCCAGCTGGGTGATCAGGTCGGTGCCGTACCGCTCGGACGGCACAAGCAGGCCGCCCGCGCCGGTGATGAACAGCGAGCCGGTGGTGTCGGCGCTGACCGTGACGATGTTGGTCACCTTGTCCCACACCACGTCCGGTCCGGCCTTGATCTCGTTGTGGTGCGCGGACCGCGCCTTGGCGTAGTTCGCCACCCAGGTCCAGTCCGGGCCCTTCAGCGGCACGTTGTAGTAGCTGCTGTACTGCCGGACGACCTCTTCGGCCCAGTCGAAGGCGAGGCTCTTGCCCGGCGCGTAGTGGTGTGCGTTGCCCTGGTGGAAGGTGTGCACGTACACCGACCCGCTGAGCACGTGCTCAAGGCCGACTTCAGCCTCCAGCGCGAGGATCTCCGGGTACGTCAGGTCCCTCGGGTGTGTCGGGAACTGGCCGTTCGGCCCGTACAGGCTGTTGTACAGGTACGTTTCCTCGGCGGGTGTGGTGACCTGGTAGCCGATGTTGACCGGCCAGTCCGGCACCACCGACACCGCCGGCTCCAGCGGGTGCGTGATCGCGCAGTTGAAGCACGGCGGCTGGTGGCCTTCGAAGGACATGTTGCCGTGCAGGACCTTCACACCGAGGTCCTTCGCGGCCTTCAACAGATGCGGGTTGGAGCCGGTCAGGCCGAAGTCCTTGAGCGGCCCGTCCGGGGTGGTCGAGTACACGCCGAGCCCGGAGTACGCGGGGGTCTTGAGGTTGTCACCCGGCACGACGAAACCGGCGTCCCGGCCGACGGCCAGGTTGTCGCGGATCTCGGCGACGTTCTCGGCGTACGTGGTGAAGTCGAGCGCCGGGTGCTCCAGCGTGTGGTTGATCCACCGGAAGTTGTTGCCCTCACAGCGGGAGAAGCTGCTCAGCGGGTCCGGGGTGTTCATCGCGCTGCAGCGCGACGGCGCGTTGGAGATCAGCCCGCCGCCGTTGTACGGGATGTTCAGGTTGAACTCGTCGGCCAGGGGATACCGGTCACGCAGCGAGTTCTGCTGTGCGTGCGTGGCCGAGGCCTCGGGGCCCGACAGCCGGAAGCCGGGGTTCGTCTCGAGGCGCCCGTCCGGGTACAGGTGCGCCGTGTGGTTGAACCAGTCGTCGATGTCCAGGTTCAGGTAGTGCCGCTGCTCGCCGATGAGAACGCCACGAGCCGCCCACCGCAGCAGTCCGTACCCCAGCAGGTCGGTGTGCAGCTGGTACTCGCCGGACGAGAACGTGAGCGCCGCGCGCTCGCGGCCGTCGGGGGCGGTGGACGTGACCGCGTAGACGTCGCTGCCGACCGTCAGCAGCGGCGTGGCCTGGCAGCCGGACTGCACCCGCGACCGGTAAACGTACGACTGGGAGACGGGAATTCGTGCCGACGCTTTCAGGTAGTCGAAGAACTGGCTACCGGGCTGGGTCAATGCAAGCTGCGCCGGTGTGGTGATGGGACCTTCGGTTCCGGCGCGGAGGCAGTAGTCCTCTGGGTACGTACCATATGAGGTGTACAACGAGACCTGGCGGATCCCGTAGGTCCTTTCATACGACCACAGCACTGACCACTCGGCTGAATCGAAAGCGCTGGTCCCTTCACTGCTCAGCGCGTTGTCGGTGAGCAGCACGGCGTTGTATTTGGCCGTTCCGTCGTTGTTCACGAGGTGGCCGGCTTGCAGCGTCGTGTTCTTCGCGAGTATGACGTCGTATGGCTGGCCGATCCGGTCAAGGGTCGACTTCCACGTCGGTAACCCGAAATCAGTTGCCGAACTGGCGAGAACAAGCACACGCAACGCCACCTTGCTACTGGCGTTCACATGGTGGGAACTGGTGGTCGCGGTGGCGGCCATTACAGGTCCATTCACCACGGGCAGCTTGGGCGCGGCCGGCTGTTTCGGGCGCGACACCGCCGCGCGGATCAGCGGATGTTCGTGTGCGTGCTCGACATGCCCGTCACCAGCGGGAGCGCTGCTCGCGGGGCTGGCGGCGGAGCCGGTGACAACGGCGGCTAGCAGGACAGGCAAAACCCTCGTCCTGATCCTGTTCATGGACGAAACCCCTCTGGTGGCGTCGTTATTCGGGCATGGCGAGGTGGGGCGGGCACGCCGCTCGCGCAGCGGATGAAGAACTGTCTCCCAATAAGCGGGACGAGGCGCGAAAGCGCTCAGCCGGACATGAGCCTCCCAGGTGCAGGCCGGGGCAGCATTGATCGAAAAGGCATGACGCACTTAGGGGTTCGTCACCGGAAGTCCGCTTGTTACATGCTGACAATCGCCACTTTTCAGTGGATCATTCCCAATATCAAGATCCTTGTCAGGGCGCCGGATATCGATCGGCCCGTGACGACCGAGTTCTCTGGAACAACGCGTCCGGCGTGCCCCGTTCGGCGGTGCCTGATACCGCCGTGCGGCGGAGTCGTGGCTCGGGTGGATGGGCCATCCGGTATCTCTCCGCCGATCGGGTGACAATTGTCGGCTGTCGGTTGTTTTTATGGCCGGACATAATGATCCACCCAATTAATCCGGCAACTGGGAATGACGTTTGCCATACGTGTGGCCGTGGGCCAGGCCGGTCGCCGCGTGCAGCGGGCAGCCGTGCTTGTCGGGCCGCACTCGCGCGGTACCCGCGAACCGGGCGAACTTTCCTGCGTGATCAACATCCTGGTCAGGGGGTGTCGCTCACCCGGATGTCGGAGTGCCGTGATTCCATCGTGACGTGGTGACGAAGTCCGCGCCGCTGCTCGTCCGGACTCCGCACCGCCCTCGCGCGGGTTTGACCTGGGACGATGCGGCCGTCCAGCTGATCGAGGGCGGTGTCGGCTTTTGCCGCGTCCTCGGTGGGCCGGGGACCGGCAAGACGACCTTGCTGGCGCACAGCGCGGCACGGCGGATCGCGGACGGCGCCGACCCCGAGAACATGGTGATCCTCACCACCAACCGGCGAGCCGCCGCCGCGTTGCGGACGCAGATCACCGGTCTCCTCGCTGACGGTGGGATGCCGACCGCGCGTGATCCGCTTGTTCGCACGGTCCATTCCTACGCGTTCGCTGTGCTGAGGTTGCAGGCTTCGTTGCGGGACGAGCCGGGGCCGCGGTTGCTGAGCGGCCCGGAGCAGGACTCCGTCTTCCGGGATCTGCTGGAAGGCGACCTGGAGCGGGGCGCCGCCTACTGGCCGAAACGGCTGCGGCCCGCGCTGACCATCCCCGGTTTCGCCGACGAGTTGCGTGACCTGCTGCTGCGCGCGGCCGAGCGCGGGGTGGGGCCGGACGACCTGGCTGAGCTCGGCAAGCGGTACTCGCGTGACGAATGGGTCGCGGCCGGCCGGTTCGGCAGGCAGTACGAGCAGGTCACGTTGCTGGCAGGCGCGGCGGACACCGGTGTGGCGCAGGCGAGCGGGCCCGCGCTGGACGCGGCCGAACTGGTCGACAGCGCGCTCGTCGCGTTCGAGACCGATGACGAATTGCTCGACCGGGAACGCGCGCGCGTCCGGCACCTCTACGTCGACGACGCGCAGCACCTGGACCCGTTGCAGTACCAGCTCGTCACCACGCTGGCCGAGGGCGGCGGGGAGTTCGTCCTGGCCGGTGACCCGGATCAGGCGATCTTCTCCTTCCGCGGCGCGGATCCGCGGCTGCTGGCCGACGCGGATCCCGACGGGTTCAACACGATCGTGCTCACCACCGGCCACCGGATGTCCACCCAGGTCAGGGAAGCTGTCGGGCGCCTGGCCGCGCGGCTGCCGGGAACGGGGCCACAGCGGCAGATCAAGGAAGGCCGAGGTGTCCCGGCCGACGGCAGTGTGGCGGTGCGGCTGCATCCCTCCGCCGCGGCCGAGGCGAACTGGGTCGCCGACCAGTTGCGCCGCGCGCACCTGATCGACGAGGTGCCGTGGTCGGAGATGGCCGTGGTCGTCCGTTCGGCGACGCGGGCGATTCCCGTGCTGTACCGGGCATTGGCGGCGGCCGGCGTGCCTGTCGCGATCCCCACCGATGAGGTGCCGTTGGCGCAACAACCCGCTGTGCGGCCGTTCCTTGCGTTGCTCGGGTGTGCCGCCGACCCCAAGGCGTTGGACGCCGACGTGACGGCGATGCTGTTGTCGTCACCGCTCGGCGGCGCGGACCCGATGGCGTTGCGACGGTTGCGGCGCGGGTTGCGGCGTCTCGAGTTGGCCGCTGGCGGAGACCGTTCCAGCGATGAGTTGCTTGTTGAGGCGCTCGACACGTACGACAAGCTCGCCGCGTTGGAGGACGCCGAGGCCGCGCCGTTGCGCCGGGTCGCCGCGTTGCTCGCCGAGGCGCGCAAGGCGATCGCCGACGGCGCGGGTGTCGAGCAGGTGTTGTGGGGGATCTGGCAGGGCAGCGGACTCGAGCGGCGCTGGGTCGCGCAGACCGAACGCGGCGGAACCTCGGGCGCGCAGGCGGATCGCGACCTGGACGCGATCGTCGGGCTGTTCCACGCCGCGGCGAAGTACGCCGACCGGTTGCCCGGCGCCGGTGTCGCGCGGTTCGCCGATTACCTGACCGCGCAACAGATCGCGGGCGACAGTCTCGCCGCGAAGGCGCCGACAGGCGAGTCCGTCGCGTTGCTCACCGCGCACGCCGCCGCGGGCCGTGAGTGGACGGTCGTCGCCGTTCCGGGCGTGCAGGAAGGCGCGTGGCCGGACCTGCGGTTGCGTGGCTCGCTGTTGGGCGTCGAGCAGATGGTGGACGTCCTCAACGGCGCCGACCCGTACGAGTACGTGTCGATGACGGCGCCCATCCTGGCCGAGGAACGCCGGTTGTTCATGGTCGCCGCCAGCCGGGCGCGGTGGCGGCTGCTGGTCAGCGCGATCCGCGGGGAGGAGGAGCAGCCGTCCCGCTTCCTCGGTGAACTCGCCGAGTTCGAGGACGAGGAACTGGCGTTCGTCTCGTTGTCGGCCACCCGTTCGCTGGTCCTCGCCGACCTGGTCGGCGAACTGCGCAAAGTGGTGTGTGACGGCGAGGAGTCCGCGCCGCGCCGCCGCCGTGCCGCGCGGCAACTGGCCCGGCTGGCTGAGGCCGGTGTGCCGGGCGCGCACCCGGACTCCTGGTACGGCCTCGCGGACATGTCCAGCGCCGCCGCGTTGCGCGAGAAGACCGAGCCGGTCAAGGTCTCACCGTCCACAGTGGACGTTTTGGCCAAGTGCCCGCTGCGCTGGGTGGTCGAACGGCACGGCGGTCAGGACCCGGTCGAACTGCACGTGGTCACCGGCACGCTCGTGCACGCGCTGGCGCAGGCCGCGGCGGAGGGCGCGAACGAGCGGGAACTGCGTGCCCAGCTCGACGAGACGTGGAAGCAGGTCGACGCGGGCGCGCCCTGGTACTCCAAACGCGAGAAGCAACGCGTGCACGGGATGCTCGACACGTTCCTCAGCTGGCTGACCGGGACGCGTTCGCAGCTGACCCAGGTGGCGATCGAGCACGACGTGGACGTCGACCTGCCGCAGGAGGAGGACGGCCCGCGGATCAGGCTGCGCGGCCGGGTCGACCGGCTGGAGGCCGACTCGGACAAACGCCCGGTCGTGATCGACATCAAGAGCGGCAAGACACCGGTCAGCAAGGACGAGGCCGCCCAGCACCCCCAGCTCGCGGTGTACCAGCTGGCCGCCGCGTACGGCGCCTTCAAGCAACTGGGCCTCGACACGGACTCCGGCGGCGCGCGGCTGGTGTTCGTGGCGAAGAAGGACCGCAAGACCGGCGCGGCGGAACGGGTCCAGGACCCGGTCGAGGGCGAGGCCGTGCAGGAGTGGCTGACGGTGGTCCGCAAGGCGGCGGCCGACAGCATCGGCCCCGACTACGAGGCGCGCGAGAACCCCGACTGCTCCCGTTGCCCGGCCAGGACCAGCTGCCCGGTGCACCCGGCCGGACGGCAGGTCACGGAGTGATGGATGGACGTTTCCGCATGTAGAGTCGGGTCGCCGTGGAATCTGACACCGTGACATCCGACCTGATGACGCCGAGGCAGCTCGCTGCCGCGCTCGGGCTGCCCGCGCCGACCGACGAGCAGGCCACGGTCATCGCGGCGCCGGCTGAACCGGCGTTGGTCGTCGCGGGAGCGGGCGCGGGCAAGACCGAGACGATGGCCGGCCGCGTGGTGTGGCTCGTCGCGAACGGCTTGGTCGTGCCGGAGCGGATCCTCGGGTTGACGTTCACGCGCAAGGCCGCCAGGCAGCTGGCCGACCGTGTCCGTGCCCGGTTGCGCAGGCTCGCCGGGTCCGGTGTGCTGGAACGGCTGGATCCGAGCGGTGAGCGCAAGGCCGCCGTGATCACGGGTGAGCCGACCATTCTCACGTACCACGCCTATGCCGGGCGGCTGGTCAGCGAGCACGGCCTGCGGCTGCCGGTGGAGCCCGCGGCCCGGCTGCTCACCGAGACGTCCTCGTGGCAGCTGGCGCACCGGCTGGTCAGCACGTGGACGCAGGACCTGGACACCGACCGCGTGCCCGCGACGATCACCCGGTACCTGCTCGACCTCGCCGGTGAGCTGGGGGAGCACCTGGTCGAGGAGGACAAGCTCGTCGAGCACGCCGAGCGGCTCTGCCAGCTGATCGAGGCCGCGCCGCGCGGCCCGCGGCAGGCCGCCGAGCCGTCCCAGAAGCTCAAGGAAATCATTGCCGCGCAACGGTTCCGTGTCGCGCTGCTGCCCATGGTGACGGCGTACGCCGAGCGCAAGCGCAAGGACGGTGTGCTCGACTTCGCCGACCAGATGGCGATCGCGGCACGGCTCGCGCGCGACCACCCGGAAGTCGTCAAAGGCGAACGGGTCAAGTACGGCGCCGTCCTGCTGGACGAGTACCAGGACACCGGTCACGCGCAACGCGTGTTGTTGCGGTCGCTCTACGGCCAGGCGGAGCCGATGACCGTCACCGCCGTCGGTGACCCAGCACAAGCGATTTACGGCTGGCGTGGCGCGAGCGCGGCCAACCTGCCGCGCTTCACCACGGACTTCCCCAAGCAGGACAAGCGCCCGGCCACCCGCTACGGCCTGCTCACCAGTTTCCGCAACCCGCCCGAGGTGCTCACGCTCGCCAACCTGATCTCCGATCCGTTGCGCCGCAGCGGACTTGAGGTGGACGAGCTGCGCGCGCGGGACGACGCCGACGAGGGCGACGTGCACTGCGCGTTGTTCCCGGACGTCCAGGCCGAGCTGGAATGGCTGGGTGACGCCGTCGCGAGCCGCTGGCGTGCCGCGGTGGAGAGCACAGGCAAACCGCCCACGGCCGCGGTGCTGGTCCGCCGCCGCGCGGACATGTCGGACATCGCGACCGTGCTGCGTGCCCGCGGACTGCCGGTCGAGGTCGTCGGCCTCGGCGGGCTGCTGGACGAGCCGGAAGTCCGTGACCTGGTCAGCACGCTGCGGGTGCTCGTCGACCCGCTCGCGGGCACGGCCGCGACCCGTCTGCTGACCGGGTCACGCTGGCGGCTGTCCGCGGCCGACCTCGCCGCGTTGTGGCGCAGAGCGACCGAACTGGCCGGTCTGCACGCGCCCGACCAGCTGGATCCGCTGCTCGGTGCCGTGCCGGGGGAGCGTGCCGAGCAAGCCGGGCTGGTGGACGCGCTCGACGACCCCGGCGACCCGAAGCGGTACTCCACCTCGGGCTACAACCGCATCCGCGGTCTCGGCGGCGAGCTCACCCAGTTGCGGCGGCGGCTCGACCAGTCGCTGCCGGAACTCGTCGCGGACGTCGAACGGACGATGCAGCTGGACATCGAAGCGTCCGCCCGGCCCGGCCCCATCGCCCGCGTGCACCTGGACGCGTTCGCCGACGTCGTCGCGGACTACGCGCGGCACAGCCCGTCGGCGAGCCTGATGTCCTTCCTGGACTACCTGTCCGCCGCCGAGGACGCCGAGGACGGCCTGGAACCGGGCGAGGTCGAGGTGGCCGAGGACCGGGTGCAGGTGGTGACCGTCCACTCCGCGAAGGGCCTCGAATGGGAGATCGTCGCGATCCCGCACGTCGTGACGGACGTGTTCCCGTCCAAGCGCCGCGGGTCGAGCTGGCTGCGTTCGGTGACCGAACTGCCCGCGTCGCTGCGCGGTGACGCGGCGGACCTGCCGGAGCTGCGGCTGTACGCGGACATGAACCGCAAAGAAGTCGAAGAGGCGCTGCAGCTGCACAACGAGGGCTTCGCCGAGCGGTCGCTGACCGAGGAACGGCGGCTGTTCTACGTCGCGCTCACCCGTGCCGAGCACTGCCTGCTGGTGTCCGGCCACTGGTGGGGGCGGACCAGCGCGAAACCCAAGGGGCCGTCGGAGTTCCTCACCGAACTGTCCGAAGTGGATGTCGCGGTGGTCGACCACTGGGCGCCCGCGCCCGCCGAGGACGAGGAGAACCCGATCGCCAACGCGGCCAGGGTCGTGCGCTGGCCGATCGACCCGCTCGGCAAACGCCGCCAGGACGTGCTGGACGGCGCCGACGAGGTCCGTGCCGAGCTGGCGAAACTCAAGCGCGGCAAACCGCCCGACACCGACCAGCTGCTGCTCGAGCTGGAAGAGGAAGATCCCGACGGCTGGAAACGCGACACGGACGTGCTGCTCGCCGAACGCGCCGCGGCGATGTCCAGACGCGAGAAGATCGCGTTGCCCGGTCAGCTGTCGGTGAGCCAGCTCGTCGAGCTGGCCGCCGATCCCGACGCGCTGGCCCGCAGGCTGCGCCGCCCGCTGCCGTTCCCGCCCAACCCGGTCGCCCGGCGCGGCACCGCGTTCCACAGCTGGCTCGAGCGCAAGTTCGGCTCCGGCCGCCTGCTCGACCTGGACGAGCTGCCCGGTGCGGCCGACGACAGCGCGTTCGCCGACGAGGACCTGGACGCGCTGCGGACGGCGTTCATGACCAGTTCGTGGGCCGACCGCATCCCGCACGAGGTCGAGGTGCCGTTCACGTTCGACGTCGACGGCGTGTCCATCCGCGGCCGGATGGACGCCGTGTACGCGGACGTCGACGGCGGCTGGACTGTCGTGGACTGGAAAACCGGCCGTGTGCCGGACGCGGCCCACCTGCCGACGTTGGCCGTGCAGCTGGCCGCCTACCGGTTGGCGTGGGCACAGCTCGCGGAGGTGCCTGTCGAGCGTGTCCGTGCGGCCTTCCACTACGTCCGTGAGGACCACACGCTGCGACCGGCGGACCTGCTGGACGCGGACGGCCTGCGCCGCCTCGTCGGGTCAGTTCCTCCGGTCACTGACGCGTAGCGCCCACTTGACGAGCGGCCATTGGAACGGCAGCCGCGCGTACGCGGCGACCTTGGACGGCGTGGTCTTCGCGTCCAAGGCCATTTTGACGTTGCCGGGGAACACCGCGACGAACAGCAACGCCGCGAGCAGCGCCCCGAACCGCCTTGTCCTGGGCACGGCGACCAGCAGCGCGGTCCCGAGCTCGCCGGCACCGGACGCGTACGTCCAGGTCCTCGCGTTGCCGGGGAGCTGGCGCGGGATCAGCCGGTCGAACGGCTTCGGCACGAGGAAGTGCAGCGTGCCCATGCCGCCGAGCAGGACGGCCAGGAGGATCGCTCGCCGGGATTCGGTCATGCCGAGGAGGCTACTCGCCAGTAGCCGGACAGGCGTGCCACAACGTGATCCAGCGAACGCCAGCGGTCGGCAACCGCTAGTCTGCGGCACGTTGGCGTCCCACCGGGGAGAGTGCGTAAATGATCAGGAGACTGACGGCCTCCGACCGGCTCACCGACCGGCCGGACCATTCGCTGGTCGGTGTCATCAGGATTCCAGAGGGCACAGTCAGCCCGGTCACGGCGATCGTGCGGCGGGTGATCGGCGCGGTCCTCGCGCTCGTCGCCGCGGTCGTCATCGTGTACATCGACCGGGACGGCTACCGCGACGTCAACGGTGACGGCCTGTCGTTGCTGGACGCGATCTACTACGCCACGGTCTCGCTGTCGACCACCGGATACGGCGACATCACACCGTGGAGCCCGTCGGCGCGGCTGGTCAACGTCCTGGTCATCACGCCGTTGCGCGTGCTGTTCCTGATCGTGCTGGTCGGTACGACCCTCGCGGTGCTCACCGAACGGTCCCGGCAGGCGTTCAAGATCCAAGTATGGAGGAAAAAGGTGCGGGACCACGTTGTGGTGGTCGGCTTCGGCACGAAGGGCCGGTCCGCGGTCAGCGCGGTGCTCACCGACGGCATGAAGCCAGGCCAGATCGTCATAGTCGACACCGACCAGAACTCGCTCGACGCGGCATCCGCGCTCGGCCTGGTCACCGTGCACGGCTCGGGGACACGCTCCGACGTGCTCCGCGTAGCCGGGGTCGATCGGGCACGGGCGGTGGTGGTCGCCGCGAACCGTGACGACTCGGCCGTGCTGATCACGCTGACCGCACGCGAGATGGCGCCGAAGGCACAGATCGTCTCGGCGGTGCGGGAAGCGGAGAACGTGCACCTGCTGCGCCAGTCCGGCGCGGACTCGGTCGTGGTCTCCAGCGAGACGGCGGGCCGCCTGCTGGGCATGGCGACGCACACGCCGAACGTCGTCGACATGGTCGAGGACCTGATCACGCCGGACAGCGGCCTGGCCATCGCCGAACGGGACGTCGAGCCGGACGAGGTCGGCGGCTCGCCGCGGCACATGTCCGAGATCGTGCTGGGCGTGGTCCGCGGCAAGAAGCTGTACCGCGTGGACTCGGTGGAGGCCGACGCGATCGAGGAAGGCGACCGGCTGCTCTACGTCCGCAAGGTGACGCCCCCCGCCGAGAACGAGGAAACCTCGTGAGTGTTTCGGCCGGTTAGAACCGGCCGAAACACTCACGAGGTTTTTCAGACGCTGCGCAGGACGGAGACGACGACGCCGAGGATGGTCGCGTTGTCGCCGTCGATGACTTCGTAGGCGGGGTTGCGCGGCTCCAGGTACGCGTGGCCGTCGCGGCGGCGGTAGACCTTCACCGTCGCCTCCTCGTCGATCATCGCGGCGACGATCTGGCCGGAGTGCGCCTCGGACTGCTGCTTGATCACGACCATGTCGCCGTCGCAGATGGCCGCGTCGATCATGGAGTCACCGCGCACGCGCAGTGCGAAGACGTTGCCGCGGCCGGTCAGGTCGCGTGGCAGCGTCAGCGTGTCGTCGACGTGCTGCTCGGCCGCGATCGGCACACCGGCGGCGATGTCACCGACCACGGGGACGCTCACCGAATCGCCGGAGTCGCCGGTCCGGGACTCGGTGAGGAACGCGCGCACGTCGATCGGCCGGGACACGGACGCGCTGCGCCGCAGGTATCCCTTGTCCTCCAACGCGGCGAGGTGCTTCGACACCGTCGATGTCGACCGCAGGCCGACCGCGTCGCCGATCTCGCGGGTGCTCGGCGAGTAGCCCTCGCGGTTCACGCAGTCCTGGATCGTCGCGAGGATCTGCTGCTGCCGCAGCGGGAGTTCGGCTGCGTCGAGGTGGTCGAAGAGGTCAGTCACCTGCGGAAGCGTACCGGTCAGGTGCACCGGGGACGCGGATGACGCGGCGAACGGCGTTCTGACACCATCGACCCGTGGAGGTTCGCCCGGCCGCGTTCCGTCTGGTCGTCGTCGTTCTGCTCGGAATTCTCGTCAGCCTGACGCTCTGGTCGACCGCGCCAGGTCTGTTCGGGCTGGCCGAGGACGGCCACGGCGTCGCGAAGGTCACCGCGACCGTGAAGAAGGGCGCCGGCTGTTCCGGTGCCGCGAGCGGCGAGATCGTCACGTTCTTCCACGACGGCGAGGAACACCAAGCCACATTGGACGCCTGCGGGCACCGCGCGGGCGAGTCGGTGGACGTCGGCATGCCCGCCGAGCTGAAGGCGGACATGACCGTCCAAGCGGGGCAGGCGGCCACCGGCGAGAGCGACGCGCGCAGGCCGGTGGCTTTCGTGCTGTTCCTCCTGGCTTGTTTCGCAGGCGGCGGCTTTGCCTACCTGTACGGGAAACTCAGCTGACGCTGTTGGCGGGCGCCAGGTACGTGTTGCACTGGAACGTCCGGTTCTTGCGGTAGCCCTGTTCCTGCCACGCGCCGTAGTTCGCCCGTTTGCCGTGGTCACGGGGGCTGTTGGGGTTGTTGTCGTCACCTCGGGTGTAGCCGTCGGCGAGCATGTCGCGCGACACCTGGTCGGTGATCGAGCCCTTGCCGTTCCACGCGCCCGCGAACCACATCCCGCCGAGGCACTGCGCCTGCAACTCCTTGCGGCGCTGCAGTTCCAGCCCGGCGGCCGAGTCGGGGCCGACTTCGTACATCTGGTCGAACACCGCGCCGAGCGAGCCGCTCAACGCCTGGATGTGGTGGCCGTACTCGTGCGCGAACACCGCCAGGTACGCACCGATCTTGGCGCCGTTGGTCTGCGTCTGCAGGCCCTCGAACGGCATGTAGATGGTGGCGTCCGGGCCGCAGTAGAACGCTGCGAAGTTGTCCTTCTCGGTCACCGCGCCGCAGCCCGTCGAGAACCTCTTCCCTTGCGGGAAAACGATCTTCGGCGGTGAGAACGGCAAGTTGGCGCGTTGCATGACCGGCGCCCACGCGTTCTGCAGGCACGGCGCGGCGGCGGTGAAGAACGCCTGCGCCGCGGCTGCCGTGCTCTGCCACCTCGGCAGGTTGCACGTCACCACGTTCGTGCCGTTCTCCCCGGCGAACAACGGGTTGTCCTTCGTCTTGCGCACCGGCACAGGCCCGCGCGGGGTGGTCTGCGTCTGGGTACGCGTCTGCGTCGGCGTGGACCGTCCGGTCGGGGTGCCGTACGTCGTGGTGGTTGTGGTCGTCGTTGGCTGCGTTGTCGTGGTGAACGGGCCGTCCGCGCTTGTCGTGGGCGTCGGGGTGCTGTAGTCGTAGCCGGAGTCGGCCACGCTCTTGGACTTGCTCTTGCCGCCGTCCATGGCCGCGGCGAACCCGATGAACCCGCCAACCACCACCAGCACGCTGATCAACGTGATCGTCACGATCGCGCCCGTGTTGGACTTCGGCCGGTACGGCGGCGGCATGAACCCGTGCCCCGGCGGTGGTCCCATCCTCGGTGGCATCGCGGGAGCGGGCGCGTAGGGCGAGCGCTGCTGGAACTGCGGCGGCGCGGGCAGTGCCCGCGGCGGCGGCGCCACCGGCCGGGGTGGCGGGAACCCTGGCGGCGGCGGGTATCCAGGTCCGTACGGCGGTCGAGTCATCGAAATCCCCAGAAATCAGCTGACACTGTTCGCGGGTGCCAGGTAGGTGTTGCACTGGTAGGTGCGGTTCTTCTCGTACCCGTGCCTCTGCCAGGCGCCGTAGTTCGCCCGTTTGCCGTGGTTACGCGGCGCCTTGGGGTTGTTGTCGTCACCGCGGGTGTAGCCGTCGGCGAGCATGTCGCGCACGACCGCGTCGGTGATCGAGCCCTTGCCGTTCCACGCGGCCGCGAACCACATCCCGCCGAAGCACTGGGCCTGCAACTCCTTGCGGCGCTGGACCTCCAGGCCTGCGGCGGTGTCCGGGCCGAGCTCGTACGACTCGTTGTGCGCGGCTTTGAGCGACCCGCTCATCGCCTGGACGTGGTGGCCGTACTCGTGCGCGAACAGCGCGAGGTAGTTGCCGATCCGGTTGCCGTTCACGCCGGTCTGCAGCCCTTCGAACGGCATGTAGATCGTCACGTCCGGGCTGCAGTAGAAGGCGGCGACGTCCTCTTTGGTCGAGTCGGCGACGCCGCAGCCGCTCTCCCAGCGCTTCCCGCTGGGGAACACGATCTTCGGCCGGGTGAAGGGCAGGTTGGCGCGTTGCAGCACCGGCGCCCACGCGGCCTCCATGCACGGCATCGCGGCGGTGAAGAACGCTTCCGCGGCCTGTGGTGTGCTGCGCCACTGCGGCAGGTTGCACGTCACGGTGTTGGTGCCGTTCTCCCCGGCGAACAGCGGGTTGTCCTTGGTCTTGAGGACCGGCTTCGGCCCGCTGGGTGTGCTGGTTGTCGTCGTTGTCCGGGTGCTCGTCGGCGTGGACCGTGTCGTGGGCGCGGAGGAGGTCTGCCTTGTCGTTGCCGAGGCTGTTTCCGTGTACGACGGTGACGTGGTCGAAGAAGAAGACGGGTAGTCGTAGCCGGAGTCAGCGACGCTGGACGACTTGTTCTTACCGTCGCCGAGCACAGCCAGGACACCGATCAGCCCGCCGACCACGACGAGAACGCTCACCAGGCTGATCGTCACGATCTTGCCGGTGCTGGACTTGCGCCGGTACGGATCCACATGCCACGCGGGCGCCACGGGCACGGGCGCCGGGTAGGGCTGTCGTGGCTGGTACATCGGCGGCGGGGGCAAGGCCCTCGGCGGTGGCGCGACGGGCCGCGGTGGCGGGCCAGGCGGTCGGTAGCCGCCCTGACCTGGTCCGTACGGAGGTCCTGTCACTTTCTTGCCCCCAATTTGTTCGCAACGAGCGTGAGCATAAGCGGGCTCCGCTATCGTCCGCAGGCGTGTTGACGAATTGGGGGGTGGCGGCCGCGGGCCTCGTCGCCACACTGGGGCTGGCCGTGGGGCAACCACCGCCGCCGTCCATTCCGAACATCCCGATCCTCCCGCAGAGCGGCCAGCAACCACCTCCGTCCTCATCGGACGAGCACGGCGGCGGCTTCGACGGCGTGGAGTTCCCGACCCGCACGCAACTCCAGCTCAAAGTGGAGCGTGACGGCGTGCTGACGGTCGAGGAGACGATCACCGTCAAGTCGGGCGACAAGCTCAACCGCCGTTCGCCGTTGCGGATCAAGGCCGGTGACAACCGCGACCGCGTCTTCGTGGTGCGCGACCCGAGGCTGGCGGGCAACGGATCCGCGCAGGCGACCGCGGACGAGTTCACCGTCTCGGTCGGTGAAGGCAAGTCCGTGCTGCGCTACCAGGTGGAAGGCGCGGTCGTCGACCAGGGCGACCGCCAGGAGGTCCGCTGGCAGCTCGCGGCCGGGTGGGACCGCAAGATCGGTCTGCTTCGCGCCACGTTCATCGCGCCGGAGATGGCGATCTCGGTGCGCTGCAACGGCGGCCCGTACGGCACTGAGGAACCGTGCGACCACGCCAAGACCGACAACGGCGGCGTCACCCGCGTCGACATGCAGAACCTGAACGCCAACGACCGCGTGGACCTCGCCGTCGGCCTGCCCGCGGGCACAGTGCCCGCCAACGCCAGGTTCGCGGAGCCCGAGTCGGCGGGCGGGCCGTTCGCGCTCACCGCGTTCTCCGGCTTCGGACTGCTCGGGCTCAGTGTCCTGCTGCTCGGCGGTGTCGCGTTGTTGTTGGTGGCACGTGGCAGGGACGCCAAGGTGCTCGCGACCGACGCCGGACCGGTCGACGTGCTCGTGCACGACAGCAACGGCGTCGCCTTCGCTTCACCCGATGGTGTACTTCCCGGGCAGATCGGCACAGTCACCGACGAACGGGTCGACCCGGTCGACATCACCGCGACCGTCCTCGACCTCGCGGTCCGCAACTACCTGTGGATCCAGCAGATCGGTGACGACGACTGGCAGATCACGCGCCGCAACCCGGCCGACGACTCGCTCACCGGCTACGAACGCGCCGTCTACGACGCTGTCGCCGAGCAGGGCACGACCGTGTCCACGCTGAACGTCGACAAGGCCAAGATCGGCGAAGCGCTCTACGCGGACGTCGTCGAACGCGAATGGTTCAAGCGCCGCCCGGACCGCGACCGCAGCCGCTGGCTGTGGCTCGGCGTCGGCCTCGCCGCCGTCGGTGCGGCCCTGACAGCAGTGCTCGCGGTGACGGTCGGCAACGCGCTGCTCGGCCTGGCGGTGGTGCTGGCTGGGATCGCGCTTGCTCTCGGTGCACGGCTGATGCCCGCGCGTACCCAGCGCGGCAGCGCGCTGCTGGCCCAGGTGCGCGGCCTGCGCGGCTACCTGCGGTCGACCGACCCGGCGTCGATCCCGGACAACGACCGTGAGCTGGTGTTTTCCCGGTCGCTGCCGTACGCGGTCGTGCTCGGCGAGTCGCCGAGGTGGCTGGAGGCGTTCGGCTCGCCGGACGAGCTCTACTGGTTCAGCGGTGGGCGAAACCTGCCAGGGTTCATCGCAGCGATGGACCGCGCGCTCGCCAAGTAGGCTCGTGCCATGGCTGCACCCGACCTGCACACGTTCACTCTCCCGAACGGTTTGCGTGTGGTGCTCGCGCCGGACACCACATCACCGGTGGTCGGCGTCAGCGTGCACTACGACGTGGGCTTCCGATCCGAACCAGAGGGCCGAACCGGCTTCGCGCACCTCTTCGAGCACCTGATGTTCCAGGGCAGCGAGAGCCTGGAGAAGCTGGCGCACTTCCGGCACGTCCAGTCGTCCGGCGGCACGTTCAACGGCTCGACGCACCCGGACTACACCGACTACTTCGAGGTGCTGCCGTCCGCCGCGCTCGAGCGGGCGCTGTTCCTCGAAGCGGACCGGATGCGCGCGCCCAAGCTGACCCAGGAGAACCTCCGCAACCAGATCGACGTGGTGAAGGAGGAGATCCGCCTGAACGTGCTGAACCGGCCGTACGGCGGATTCCCCTGGATCCTGCTGCCGCCGGTGCTGTACAAGACGTTCCCGAACGCGCACAACGGGTACGGCGACTTCACCGACCTCGAGCAGGCCAGCCTCGACGACTGCGCCGCCTTCTTCGACACGTACTACGCGCCCGGCAACGCCGTGCTCACCGTCGCCGGTGACTTCACCGTCGAGCAGGCCCGTGACCTGGTCGAGCGGCACTTCGGTGACGTGCCCGCACGCGAGACGGCGCAACGCCCGTCGTTCGCCGAACCACCGCCGCAGGGCGAGGTGCGCGGCGAGCACCAGGACCCGCACGCGCCGCTGCCCGCGCTGGCCGTCGGCTACCGGATGCCGGACCCGATCAACGACCTGGACGCCTACCTGGCGCACCTGGTGCTCGCGTCGGTGCTGACCGAGGGCGACGGTTCCCGGCTGCAGCAGCGCATGGTCCACAAGGAAGCGCTGGTCACCGACATCAACGCCGGTGCCGGGCTGTTCGGCCCGTTCGAGGCGCGTGACCCGGACACGTTCTCCATCACCGCGATGTACTCGCCGGAGGTGAAGGTCGACCGCGTGCTCGGCGCGCTGGACGAGGAGCTCGAGCTGCTGGCGGGCACCGCCCCGTCAGAGCAGGAGCTGGCGAAGGTCACCGCGCGCTGGGTTTCCAGCCTGCACAAGGAGCACGACCGCATCGTGTCGCGCACGCTCGGCCTCGGCAGCTTCCAGCTGCTGTACGGCGACGCGGGGCTGGTCCACCAGCTGCCCGACCGGATCGCGGCCGTCACGCCGCAGGACGTCTCGGCCGCGGCCAAGCTGCTGCGCCCGGACTCGCGTGCCGTACTGCAGGTTTTCCCGGCCGGAGGTGCCGAATGAGCGTCGAGACCCGCAAGAGGGACCAGCACCGGTCGGCCGAGGAGATCGGCCGTACCGAGCGCGGCCCGCGCCCGCTGCCGCCGCTGGGCGAGCAGCGCGCCGCGACCGGTTTGTCCCATGTGGACACCACACTGGCCAACGGCCTGCGCGTGATCGTGGTCAAGCAGTCCACCGTGCCGATGGTGGAGCTGCGGCTGCGGATCCCGTTCGCGGACACCGACCTGATGCACGCGGCCAAGGCCGAGGTGCTCGCGTCGGCGTTCCTGTCCGGCACCGCGCGCCGTGACCGCGTCGCCGTCGACACCGACCTGGCGCTCGTCGGCGGCGAGCTGGACGCGTCGGTCGACCCGGAGCGGCTCAGCATCGCGGGCAACTCGCTGGCCAGCGGCCTGGACACGTTGCTCGACGTGCTCAGCGACGCGCTGACCGCCGCGTCGTACGCCGACGAGGAGGTCGCCAGGGAGAAGGCGCGGCTGGTCGAGCGGATCGCGATGGCGAAGTCGCAGCCGAGCGTGATCGCCAGGCAGGCGCTGCAGAAGCACCGCTACGGCGACCACCCGGCCACCCGGGAGATGCCGGAGGCCGAGGACGTCGCCAAGGTGACCTCCGGCGAGGTCCGCGCGCTGCACAAGGACTTCGTGCTGCCACGCGGGTCCGTGCTCGTCCTGGTCGGTGACGTCGAGCTGGACGCGGCCGTCGCGGCGCTCGAGTCCGCGCTCGGCGGCTGGACGGCCGACGGCACCGCGACCGAACTGCCCGAGCTGCCCGTTGTTCCCGGCGGCGACCTGCTGTTCGTGCCGCGCACCGGTGCTGTGCAGTCGCAGTTCCGGCTGAGCACGCAGGCGATCACCCGGACCGACCCGCGCTACCCGGCGCTGCAGCTGGCGAACCTGGCGTTCGGCGGGTTCTTCTCGTCCCGCCTGGTCGAGAACGTCCGCGAGGACAAGGGGTACACGTACCACGCCCGGTCCTACCTGGAGTTCACGCCGGGCAGCGCGACCCTGCTGATCGACACCGACACGGCCAGCGAGGTCACCGCCAGCGCACTGCTGGAGATCCGCTACGAGCTGGCCCGGATCGTCCTGTCGCCGCCGACGGAGACCGAAGTGGACACGGTCAGGCAGTACGCGATCGGGCAGCTGCTCACCGCGACCGCGTCGCAGTCGGGCCTGGCGTCCCAGCTGATCGGCCTCGCCTCGCAGGGGCTCGGCGTCGACTGGCTGGTGTCGTACCCCGGCAAGCTCAAGGACGTCACCATCGACCAGATCGCCGAGGCGGCACGGGACTTCTTCGCGCCGGTCAACTGGACCGGTGTGATCGTCGGCGACTCGGCCCAGTTCGAGAACGTGCGCCTGCTGGGTGACGTGAAGCAGTGACGTTCCAGCTCGACGAGGTCCCCCTCCTCTCGCGCTCCACGGTGGAGCGTGAGGAGGGGTTGCGGGTGGACGCCGCCAAGCAGGTGGAGCTCTGGCGGGACGGCCGGGTCCTGACGGTGGACAAGTACGGCCGCACGCCGATCCGCTCCGGCGGAACGGAACTGGTCTACGAGGACGCCACGGGCGCCGAGCCGCCCGCCGACGTGGTCCTGCTCGGCGAGGAGAAGGGCACCGGCTACTGGGCCAAGCTCGTCTCGTCGCCCGGCCAGCAACCGGCGATGGACTGGCGGACCTGGCAGGACATCGGCAAAGCCGACGGCGAGCACTGGCTCGACCTGCGAGCCGCCGGGTCCTTCCTGGACGCGACGTCGGCCGGTCTCTTCACGACGGCGGTGGCTTTGCTGTCGTGGCACCGGCGCGCCAAGTTCTGCGCGAACTGCGGTGCGGCGGTGGACCGGGTCAAGGCGGGCTGGGCGACGCAGTGCCCGAACTGCGGTCGTGAGGAATACCCGCGGACCGACCCGGCCGTGATCTGCCTCGTGCACGACCGGGACGGCGCGGACGGGTCGCAGGTCCTGCTCGCCAGGCAACCGGTCTGGCCGAAGGGCCGGTACTCGGTGCTCGCCGGGTTCGTCGAGGCAGGCGAGTCGCTCGAAGCCTGCGTGGCCAGGGAGATCTGCGAGGAGGTCGGTGTCGACGTCGCCGACATCCGGTACCTGGGCAGCCAGCCGTGGCCGTTCCCGCGTTCCTTGATGCTCGGGTTCGCGGCCAGTGCCGACGCCTCGCAGCCGACCCGGCTCGCCGACGGCGAGATCGAGGAGGCGTACTGGGTTTCCCGTGACGTGCTGCGGGAAGCCATCGCCGCGGAGCGGGAAGGCCGGGAGTTCTGGCTGGGGCTGCCCGGTCCGACCTCGATCGCCCGCCGGATGCTGGAGTCCTGGGCCGCTGTCTAGTAGCTGACCGGCCGGCCGGCGCCGTGCCAGGCGTCGGCCGGTTGCGGTCACGCCGATGACCAGGCGCTCCGGCGCGTCACGGTGATCAGGATGAACGGTCCCGCGGGCGGGGTGGCCTGGTACTGCGGGTATTTCCCGACCAGCCAGGCCAGCGCCTCGGTCGACTCGGTGATCCGCGCGGTGCCGTCGACCCGGATCCACCACAGCCGAGACCAGTCCTCGGAGTACTCGTCGACCAGCAACGACACCTGCGGGTTGGCCCGGATGTTGCGCAGCCGCTTGAGGTCACGGGTCGACTTCGGCTTGTGGTCGACGGCGATGACGATCGTGTCGTCCCTGGCGGCGAAGGTCACGGGCACGACGTGCGGCTGACCGTTCTCGTCGACCGTCGCCAACCGGGCGACGCGAGCGTCATCGAGTCGCACGAACCGCGGCTTCGACGAGTTCGTCCGGAGTGGCGCCGATGTCCAGCACCACGCCCCGCTCGTCGGGGCGTAGCGGCTCGAGGTCGGCGATCTGCGAATCCAGCAGCGCGGCGGGCATGAAATGGCCCGTGCGCCCCGCGAGCCGCTCGGCGATCAGCGCACGCGGGCCGTCGAGGTGCACGAAGCACACGTCACCGCCGGTCCGCAGCACATCGCGGTACTTGTACTTCAGGGCCGAGGACGTCACCACGCCACCGCTGCCCTGGTGGTCGCGGATCCAGACCGCGATCGATTCCAGCCACGGCCAGCGGTCCTCGTCGGTCAGCGGCGTGCCGGCGGACATCTTCGCGATGTTCGCGGGCGGGTGGAACTCGTCGGCCTCGGCGTAGTCCACCCCGAGCCGGTTCGCCAGCCCACGTCCGACCGTCGTCTTGCCGGAGCCGGAGACACCCATCACCACGATGACCACGGCCCAAGCGTAGACGGCGGCGGACCACACCGGGACTTCACTACAATGGTGGGCAAGCCGAGAGTCGGGGGACTGATTGGTCACGTTGGTTGCGTTGAAGTGGCGGCGTGTGGCGCCGCGGTGGGCCATGTTGGCGCTGTTCGGGTGCCTTGCGGTGCTCGGTGCCCTGTTCGCGCTGATCGTGCTGGCCGACTCGCTGAAAGGCGGGGACGAGACCCACTGGGTCGCCGTCTTCGTCCTGCTGGCGTGGACGACGGCAGCGGTGCGCCTGTACCGGATGGACCTCTACGTGAGCGCCGAGGGCATCCGCAAGCGGGGGTTGCTGCGCCAGACGACGTGGTCGTGGCCGGCGATCGCCGGTTTCGAGATCAAGCCGATGGCGAAGCTGAAGCTGCTGGGCGGCGACGCGGTCTGGATCCGACTGGCCAACGGCGCCTGGATCGAGACGACACTGCACCACGCGGAGTCCCTGCCCGCGGTCCGCGGCATGTTCATGGCCGAGCACGAACTGCACGAGATCGTCCACCAGTTGCAGGGCGCGCTGACCCGTTCCCGCAATTCGCCGCGGGTCCGCAACGCCCAGTAGCGCGCATTCCTGTCAGTGCGTGGTTGACATTGTGTTCAGCCGCCGTTCGGCGGCTGGATATCGGTGGAAAAGCCGCAACAATGTCCGCATGTTCAGGTGGCGGCGCGTGGGTGGAACGTCTCCCGCGGTATTCATGTCCTTTGTCGTGATGGCAATCGGCGCCGGGCTTCTTCTCACGTTCGGCTACCTGGTGATCACCGGTGACGGTGAGTTCCGCGGTCCCGGCCTCCTGACGGCCCTCGTCCTCATGGCGTGGACGGCGATTGCCTTCCGGGCCTGGCGGACAGGCCTGTTCAGCAGCGCCGCGGGCATCCGGAACCGGTCAGTCCTGCGGACCAGGACCGTTTCCTGGCATGACATCAACCGGTTCGAGACGCGGCTGATGACCAAGGGAATCGGCAGCGCGTACGCGAAGCTGTTGCGGGCGCACGTGATCTGTCTCGTGCTCGCCGACGGCTCGGTGCTCGAGACGAGCTTCGTCCACCAGGCCAGGAAGGATTTGCTTCCGGACAGCGGCGCCAAGGCCGCCGTGATCAACGCGCAACTGGCGTTCGCCGAGCGAACCGGCTTGGTCACCAGCGAGGTCCGGGCACAGGAAGCGCTGCGGGAATTGCGGGAGACGCACAAATCCGCGACCAGTGGAATAGTGCCCCCGGTGTGATCAGCGGGGAACCACAGGTGCGTCCGCGGGCAGCCCGAACGCCGCCCGCGCCTCGGGTGCCGGATCCGGGCCGTGACCCGCTGACCGCTGGACTTGCTCGTACCCGGCCGCACTGAACATGCGTTTCAGCGCCGCGCTGTTCCCGGCGCCGTCCGGCGGTAGTTCGACGTCACGCACGCGATACCCGTCCGGGCTGGCAGCGAGCGTCACGACCAGCGCACCGCTGAACCCGCTGCCGTGCACCAGTTTGCCGTCCCGGTGGGCGTACTCCGAGCAACTGGCGAGCAGACCGAACCGGACGTCGTCACCGTCGCGCCGCGTCTCCACCGGTCGTTCGGCACAGAACCAGCGCCCACCCGCCGTGCCCGGCCACACGACCTTCCGGTTCACGGGCAGGTCGGCGTGCACGACCGGAGCGACCGCTCGCAGCAGCTCCTGGTCGAGCTCCGGCGCTGCCGGTTCCGGCACCAGCATCGGCACGGCGACCGCCGCGCCGGCGACCAGGAGCCCGCCGATCGCGATCCACGTTCGCACGGCGACTCCCCAGACAGTTCCGGCCGGACAATCACCAGGACGCGGCCGGGCGACGGAGGTTGCCTACGGGTCGACCCGATCCATTCCCGTGCCGTCCCACGTCGTCTGCGTGCACGCCACCCCACGGCCGTTGCGCGGCCGGAGGACGTCGTAGATGTGCATGCGCGGGATCTTGTCCGAAACTCCCCAGCCGCTCGGCCACGTGATGACCCAGTCCATGTCCAGGTCGACCAGCAGGCCGAGCATCCGGGCGATCGTCGGGTCGTCGAGACGTTCGAACGCCTCGTCCAGCAACACCAGGCGCAGGGGGCTGAAGTCCTCCGACGTGCTGCTCACCGCGTCGTAGAAGGCAGCCGCCGCGGCGAAAAGCGTCACGTAGGACACGAGCCGGGTTTCGCCGGACGACAGCTGGCGCAGCCGCCGGACGCGTTGCCCGCCGTCAGGGCCGGTGTCGGCGACGCGCACGGTGAACGCGTGCCACGACCGGTAGTCCAGGGCACGGGACAGGATTTCCGCGTAGCCGCTGGAATGCGTGTCCCGTTCCGCCTCGATGCGTTCGGTGAACACGCGGCGCAGGGTCGCGTCCTGCGCCGAAGTGCGTTCGCCGTAGGGCATGCGGACCAGGGACAGGGCTTGGCGCGTTTCGTCGTCCAGTGCCGCCGACGGTTTCCACTCCAGCTGGACGTGCACGCCCTGGGACGATTTCGCCTGCCCCAGCACGTCGTTCATCCGGCGGGCCAGGTCCTCGGCCACCGTGATCTGGCCGCGCAGCCACTCCGCCAGGTCCCTGATCAGGTAGTCGGCGAAGATCCGCTGGTACTGCTCGTCCAGGAAGCCGCGCTGCTCAGCCAGTTTCGACGAGACCTGCCTGGCCGCCTGCGCGACCGGCCGCCCGCCTTCCTCACCGGCCACCGACACGGTCAGCAGGCCCGCGTGTTCCTCGGCCGCGATGTCGTACCCGCCGGCCAGCGCCGTCTGCAGGTCCTGGAGTTTGGTGATCACCGCCGTCTCACCGGCGGACTTGCGGTCCGAGGCCGCCACGACCGCGGCACGTACCGCCGCCAGGTCCGTCTCCGCCAGCTCCGGCAACGCGGCAGGCAGCACGCCCGGAGCCTCGGCGATCGAGGCGAACTGGCGGTAGGCACCCGCCTGGACCTCCTCGGAGGTGGCCAGTTGCTCGGTCGCGCTTTCCAGTTGCGCGTCCAGCTTCGCCGCCTGCTCACGCAACGCCGTGATCCACTCGCGGATGTCCTTGAGTTGCCCGCGCATCTGCTTGCGGGACTTCTCCAGCTCCGCGATCCGCGCCGCGATTTCCTTTGCCTCGCCGCCGATCGAGCCGGTGAGCTCGGACAACGTGCCCGCTTGCGCCGCGTATTCGGCGCAGCGCTGGTCCGCTTCGGACTCCGCGGTGGTCCGGTCGGCGACGGCCGTGTGGTAGCGGTGTGTGGCGTCGACCAGGTCTTCCACTGTGCCACGGCAACGCTGGCGCAGGGCCTCGGCGAGTCGCTCGGCCGCGCCCAGTGCTTCGGCCGCTGCCTGCTGGGCTTGGCGGAGGTCTTCCGACCGCGGCGAGAGCCCCGCGTCGCCCGCTTGCCGCAGCAGGTCGGCAGTTGTCGCCTGCCAACGGTTCTGCATCTGGTCGTGCTCTTCGCGCAGCTGCTGGGCGTGCTTGTTGGCGCGCTCGGTCGCTTCTTGTTCCGTGCGCATCCGGGTGTGCTTGGCGATCAGTTCCTCGTCGCCGGGGAACTTCTCCAGGTGCCGTTCCCATTCGGCGACGACGTCGTTCGCCGAGCGCTGCTGCTCCTCCGCGACCGCCAGTTCCGTGCGCAGCTCGGCCAGTTCCTCTTCCAGCTCCGAGATCCGGCGCTGACGGCCGGCCGCGCGGGCACCCGCGCCGACGAACTCGGCAGCCGGTTTCGAGCCGCGGCCGTGCAGTGTCCCGGCACGCCAGCTGCCGTCGGCCGACAGCGTCATGCTCGCCGCCGACTCGCCCATGCCGACGCCACGCAGCAGCGACTCGACCCGGTCGGCGGGCACCGGACTGTCCGGAACCTCAACGGCCACAAGCACATCGGCGAGCGACGGGCCGTCGACGGCGGTGCCGGGCGAAGCCAGCACGTCGTCGAGATCAGGCACCGAACCCGACGGCGTGACCCACGCGTTGAGCAGGCGGCTCGCCTCCATGGCGGCCTCCAGCCCGGCGCGGTCGGCGTCGGACACGTCGGCGCGGAAGTCCACCAGCCGGTAGAAAGCCGCGCCGGAGGACTCGCGCGACACCGGTGACGAGGGCGAACGTTCCTTGCCCGCACGCAAAGCAGCCAGCTCGGCATCCCGTTCGCCGATGGCGTCGCGCGTCTCGGTCCGGCGCTGGGACGCCGTATGCGCCACGTCGCGGGCGGTCTGGACGAGCGGCGCGGTCCACTGGCGCGCCGCCGTGCCGAGTTCGCGGGCCTGGGCAGGGTTGGCCGACAGCTCCTCGACGGACGGCAGTTGCAGCGGGCGTTCCGGCGTCGCGGACGTCAACGGGCCCGCGGCACACCACGACCGGACCTGCTCGAGCCACACGTCCGACTCGGTGACCAGCTCCTGGTTGGCCTGGTTGCGGCGCCCGGCCGCCTCGGTCGCCTCAAGCTGGGCGGCCCGTGCCGACGAACGCAGCGTCTCCACGCGCTGCTCCTGCTTCTCCTGCTCGACCGCCTGCTGGTGCAGGGCGAGGGTCAAAGCACTGCGCTGCCTGGCTTCCTTCGCCGCGCGACCGGCGCGCTCGGCAGCCTCGGTCAAGGCTGTGAGCAGCTCGTCGGCGGTGACGGGCGGCGGGACTTTGCGCTCGATCGGCAGCGGCTCGGCCTCGGGATCCGGTTTGGCACGGACCCGTTCGGTGATGGTCACGCTTTCGCCATCGGTCATCCGGGGCATGCTCGGCGCGAGCGTGGTGTCCAGTCCAGCCGACTGCAACGCCGTCCGCAGCGACTCGCCGAATTCCCCGGCGGAGTCGAGGTCCTGGGCCAACCGGCGCAGCAATCGCACGACACCGTCGACAGCGGAGTCCTCGGCCAGGCGCTGTTTGCCTGCCACGTCCAGCGCCGCCGACGCGGCCGACCGCGAAGCGGCCACGAGCTTCTCGCGGCTCTGCAGATCCTGCAGGTCGCGGAACGCGGGCAGCTCCTTGAGCGCGTCGACGGTCTCCTCGGCCTGCTGCTCGCCGCCTTCCAGGTCCTGCTCGGCACGCTCGGCCTCGGCGCGTTCACCGCGCGCCTTCTCCAGCTCCGCGGTCAGCTTCTTGGTCTGCGAGCCGAGTTTCCTGACGTTGTCCTCGCTGGACTTCAGCTTGTCCGCGGCCGTGCGCAGCCCGGCGAGGGCGTAGTCGGAGTACGTCCTGAGGAACGTCCGCAGCGCCTTGTCCGCCGTGCCGAGCCGGGTGATGTTCTCCCTGATCGACTCCAGGTCGTCGAAGGACGTGGCCAGCTGCTCGATCATGGCCGCGTCCAGCGGCGGCAGCGCGTCCGACAGGATCTGCTCGAGCTGGCCCTCCAGCACCTTCAGGCCGACGTCCGGGTTGCGCAGGGTCCGCTGCAGGTGCAGCAGGTCGCCGTAGCGCACCGCGGGCACGCCGTACACCGTCTCGGCGATCTTGGCGCGGAACGCCGCCTCCTCGAGAACGCAGTCCGCGCCGAGGACTTCACGCAGCTGCGCGGAGCCGAGCGGGACGCGGTCGGGGCCGGCCAGCTGGAAGTCGATGCCGACGCGTTGCGGGGTGATGAACCGCCACGAGTCGGAGATCTGCTGCGAGGTCTTGGACGCCTTCACGCCCAGACCGCAGGTCAGCGTGTGCCCTTCGCGCCGCAGCTCGACCCACGCGTAGCCGATCCGGTTCGGGCCGCCGTCGTAGTCGTCGAGCATCAGCCTGCGGATGCTGACCGTGTCGAACCCCTTCGAGCCCAGTTGCCGCAGGTCGCCGTCCAGGCACAGCGGCAGCAGCAGCTCGAGCGTGCGCGACTTGCCCGACCCGTTGGTGCCCTGGAAGATCGCGCGCCCGCCGGAGAAGTCGAAGGTCTGCTCGGCGTACTGCCAGACGTTGACGATCCCGCCCCGGTGCAACCGCCAGCGATCCGTCATGCGCCGCCCTCCTCGTCGAACAGTGACCACCCCGGCACTTCCGGCTCCGGCTGTGGCTCGGCGATCTCGCGCTCGGGGTCGCCGTCGGGTTCCGGCCACCAACGGGCCGCGGCCGGTGACAGCCACCACCGCTCGCCGCCAGCGACTGCAAGTCCCATGTGGACCAACAGCGCCAGCACCTCCGTGACGATCCCGTCGAGATCCTCGGCCGCCTGGCGTGACCAGGCCGCCGGGTAGTCGGCCACGAGCCGTTCGCACACCTCGCGAACCTTCTCGGCGGTGACCGGGCGGCGACCAGCACTGTCCACTTCGGATTCTTCTGGTTCCTCGCCGGGGTTCGCGCCGAGCAGGTCGGGCAGCGCGAGCAACCCGATTCGTGCGACTGTACTGGTACCCGGGAACATCACGTCGGACAGGTACTCCTCCGGATCGGCCGCGAGGATGCCCTCCAGCCGCGTCTCGGTGTACAGCCCGAAGCACCGCTCGAGCAGGTACGACTCGCGCCTCTGGTTGCGCAACAGCCATTCCCGCTCGTCCTCGGCCAGATCGGCGTACAGCACCACGGGAGTCTCGACCAGCCTGCGGCGCACCTGGAAATCCACCCGCCGGGGCGCGGTCCGCGCGGCCAGCGCGACCAGGTGCCCGGCGTCCTGCGCGTCCGCGACCGGTCCGGCGAGCAACTGGCCGAGCAGGTCCGTCTCGATTGTGATCAGCGCCTCGGCCGGGGCGTCCTGGCTGGCCGAGCCGACCGTGCCCTCGGTCTCGGTGAGCACACCCAGCGACACCAGGTGGCGCAGCGCGGCGGTCAGCGCACGCCGGTCCGCGATCGTGTCGACGACCTGCATACCCGCCTCGACGGCCGCCGCGCGGACGTCGGATACCAGGCGGGACAACAGAACCTGGCGCCCGGTCCCGGTCAGCGCGGCCATGGTCAACGCCACGTACGCGTACCCGCGCGGTGCGAGCTCCTGCACACCGCGCGTGGAATCCTCGCCAGGACCGGCTTTGTAGAGCCGCGCGAACTTGCGCTCGACCACGAGCCGGTAGCCCAGCAGCGCGGTGAACATCTCACCGAGCACCACGCGATGCCGGTACACCAACGGAAGCAGTTCGCCGTCCGGCCCGCCGAGCCGCAGCAACGGGCGGCGAAGCAGGGTGCGGGCGCAGCGCACCACGTTCGCCGCGTCGATGTCCGCCAGTCCGTCGAGCGGATCGGCCGCGCTGATCCTCATCCCACCACCAGCCGGGAATCCCGCAGTGTCAACGTTCCACCGGCCGTGCGGACGGTCGCGGTCTCGCCTTCGGCGTACTCGATCCGCACGGTCAGGCCGCGGACCTGATCCTCGGCCGACCCGGAGTCCTGCGCGCTGTCGCGCTGGGCCATCGCCATGGTCAGCAGTTCGCACAGCACGCCGAGCGCGCCCTGCGACAGCGTGACCTGGTCCAGCTTCGGTGCCGCGGCCACGAGTTCGGCCACGTCAGCGGCCCTGACCTCGTCGGCGCGCCGGGCGTCGGCCAGCAGCGACTGCTCGGTGATCGGGTCGTCCATGATCCGCGAGGTGCGGCCACGGGCGCCCCGGTCGCTACGGCTGCGCACGCTGACCGTCACGTCGCACACGGGGCCTTCGCTCCACGGCGTGCGCTCGTCGTCCGAATCGTGTTCCGGCGCAGGTAGGACATGCCGTGACGAGTACATCCCGAACGCCGCCGCGTACATCTGCGCCGACTCGGCGGCCGTGCTGTCGTCGAACCACTTCGCCAGCTTGAGCAACTCCGCCCGGCGGCCCGGCAGCAAGCCCCCGCCGGCGGTCGCCCGCTTCACGCTCGCCAGCAACGAACCGATCGCACGTGCGGTCGCCTCACGCAACACCGTGACCTGCGACGGGCGGCCGGGGCGGTCCACGAACCAGTCCGTGAGCTCCTGCCAGTCCGCCGTGCTGCGGCCCCTGGCGCGTTCCACCTCGGGCCCGAGGCCCTCGCTCGTGCCGAGCAGCCGCAGCAGCTCGGGCCGGGCGTTGGCGAACCGGCCGGTCAGGTGCTCGGCGATCGCCGGGGTCTGCCGCAGCACGTCCTCGACGACCTTCTGGATGTACTCGACCAGCAGGTTGCGGAATCCGGAGATCTCGTCGGCGGCCAGGTGGTGGCGCGTGACGACCTGACCGAGGTACGCGTAGAAGTCGCGGACCGTGGCGGCGAGCTCGGCGTGCTGCAGGAACAGCGTCGTGACCTGCTCGGACAGCAGCTCGCGGGACCGCTGCGCGGCGCCGGACCCGGCGTCGCGCTGCTCCTGGCCGACCGCGTTCGACAGCGTCTTGCCGAGCTGGTTCAGGCCGCGTTCGATCGCGGGCAGCAGCTCACGGGAGACCTCACGGGCGCCTTCGGGCACACGCAGCAACTCGTCCACGTCGCGCTGGACGCGCACGGCCAGCTTGCTGACCTGGTAGCGGACGCTGCCGTGCTGGAACTCGGCAATGCTGGCGGCGACCACCTCGCGGCGGCCCTGCACCAGGTTGCCCCACTCGACGAGCTGCTTGAGCCGGGTGATCACGTTCTCGATGCGCGACTCGCCGCGTTCGACCGTGCCGTCGCGCTCGGCAGGCGCCAGCGCCGCGGCCACGTCACCTGCGGAAAGATCGGCGAGCAAGGTCGCGGTGAACAGCCGCATGATCGCCAGGTACGTGGCTTTGTGCTCCCTGGCCTGCAGGTACGCGTACAGCCCGAGCCGGTCGGTGTTCGAGCGCGCGGCGGCCTGCGCCGCACGGTCCTGCTGCCCGGGGTATGAGACTGATGGATCGTTCATCAGTGATTCCTGGTGTTTGTTTGTCATGATCGTCGCACGCGACCAGGGCTGTGCGTGGTCAGGGCGTTCACGGCCGGACCGCCGGGGCGAAGGACAGCACGATGCCGGTCTCGGTCGTCACGGACTGCCGCTGGCGGTCGCCTTGCCGCGGCGGGCTCGCGCTGTCCACGGTCGACCGCGACGAGATCAACACACGCCACCAAGCCCCCGGGGACGCACCAGCCCGCGGCATCGACCTCGGACTCACCACGTTCGCCGTCCTCCGCAACAGCGACGGCACCCGGGAGGACATCCCCGCCCCGAAGCCACTGAAGGACGTGCAGCGTGCACTTCGGCGGGTGAACCGGGCACTGGCCCAGACCGGCCGGGTATGGACCTGCGTCGCCTGCGGGACCGTTCACGACCGCGACGACAACGCCGCGGGCAACCTGCTCGCCGCCATGGTCGCCGACAGAACCTGACCGATGTTCCCTCCCCGGGAAGTTCCCCGGAGAGGCAAAACGCCTGATGGAGACCGCGCAAGACCTCGCCCCCGGGTAGGCGGTGATCGATGGAGCAGGAAGAATCCCAGCGAGACGATCTCCGGGATTCGCGCAACGGTTCACGGCTCGCCACCCTAGCTTCTGCCGCTGATCATGGCGGCGCTACCGTGGGTGTACTGGGCTGGGGCTTGGAGGACAGGTGACCGCGGGTAGAGCAGTCGGGTTGCTGCTGGGAGTGGTCGCGGACGGTGTGTTCGGTGATCCGCGCAGACGTCATCCGGTGGCCGGATTCGGTGTTGTGGCACAACGTCTGGAGAAGTTCGTCTACCAGGACGGCAAGCTGCCCGGAGTCGTGTACACGGGTGTGCTCGCCGGTTCTGCCGTCGCCGTCGGTGTCGCCGGGGAACGACTCGGGCGGCGTCACCCGCTGCTGCGCGTGGTGACCACGGCCACCGCCACCTGGATCGCGCTCGGCGGGAAGTCGCTGGCCAGCGAGGGCACGTCGATGGGCCGTGAGCTGGACGCGGGCGACGTGGACGCGGCCCGCAAGCGTTTGCCCAACCTCTGCGGCCGTGACCCGCAGGCGCTGGACGCGACCGCGCTGGCCCGTGCCACCGTCGAATCCGTGGCGGAGAACACATCGGACGCGGTCGTCGCGCCGCTGTTCTGGGGCGCCCTGTTCGGCGTGCCGGGACTGCTCGGGTACCGGGCGGTGAACACGATGGACGCCATGGTCGGCCACCGCTCGCCGCGCTACCGCAACTTCGGCTGGGCCGCGGCGCGGCTGGACGACGTGGTGAACCTGCTGCCAGCCCGTGCGGCAGCGGCGCTGACCGTCGCGGGAGCCCCGGTTGTCGGCGGGTCCGCGCAAGGCGCGTGGCACGCGTGGCAGCGAGACGCCACCGCACACCCGAGCCCGAACGCGGGACGCGTCGAGGCAGCGTTCGCGGGAGCGCTGGAGATTCGCCTGGGCGGGCGAACCGTGTACTCGTACGGTGTGGAGGAACGGCCAGTGCTCGGAACCGGCCGTAGTCCCGACGCCGGGCACGTCACACGTGCGGTGGAACTTTCCCGTGTGGTCGGTGCCATGGCCAGCGCGGCGGCGGCCGTCGTCGCTTTGCTCAGCAGGCGCTGAGCAGCCCCTTCGGGCGCGTTCACTGTCCTGATAGGGCAACTCGGCCGAAGCGCGCCGAAACCCCGGCGAGCCCGTCTACGATGACCGGCGATCGGGGAGGGAACATGGAGCCTTGGGGCATTTCCGGGCCGCAGTTCCTCTGGCTCTACGCCGGTGGAGTGGTGGTCGCGGCCGTAGTGGGCGTGCTGCTGCGCAAGGTGGTCTTCCAGCGTGAGCGCCCGGCCGGCCCGGTCAGCGTCGAGGAAGTCGCCTACCTGCGCGGCGGGCCCGTCCGCGTGGTCGACGTGGCGATCGCGCAACTGCTGCAGACCGGTGCCGTGCGCGTGCGGCGCTCCGGCATCATGCAGGCCACCGGCAAGCCCGGCCGGACCGAGCTGGAACAGGCGATCGTGGACCTGCTCGGCCGGGGGAAGGAACACGCCCGCACGCTCAAGGCGAAGCTGCGCAAGCACCCCTCCATCAAGGCGGTACGCGCCTCGCTGCAGACCCGTGGACTGCTCAAGCCGGACTCGTTCGCCCAGATCTCCGTCGTGCACCTGCCTGTGCTGGTGGTCTTCGGGATCGGTGTGGCCAGGTTCGTCAACGGCGTCGATCTCGGCCGCCCGGTGGGAATGCTGCTCTTCTTCCTGTTCGGGACCGTCTTCGTGCTGGTCGTCAGGTGGTGCATGGCGGGCAGGCACAGCGAGACGAAAGCCGGGACGTCGTTCGTCCGGGGCCTGCGCAGCCACGGCCCGGACGCCGGCCTGCGGCTGCCCGTCGTCGCGCTGACCGGTGTCGCCGGGATGGTGGCGCTGGGCGGGCTGGCGGCCTTCCCCGACGAGACGATCTCGGTCGCGCTGGCCACGTCGGACCCGTACCGGTGGCCCGGCGGCGGTGGCTCGTCCTCGGACTCGTCATCGTCCTCGTCGAGCAGTTGCAGCTCATCCTCGTCGTGCAGCAGTGGAAGCAGTTGCGGCGGCGGAAGCAGCTGCGGCGGCTGAAAAAACCTCGTGAGTGGTAAGTCCGGTTCTAACCGGACCAACCACTCACGAGGGGTTCAGGGCGCGCTCGGAGGCTTCTTCTTCGGCGACCATCTCGGCAACGGACCGCTTGCGTGGGCGCTCGGTGGACAAGGTGCCGCCGGGCAGCAGTTCGCGCCACGTGAAGTACAGCCAGCCGAGGACGGCCATCGCGCCGAACGCGATCCACTGCAGCGCGTAGGACAAGTACGGGCCCGCGTCGAGCTCGGGCAGCGGCAACGGGCCGAGCACGCCGGGCGTCTTGATCTCCAGCTGGAGGTAGCCCGGCTCGATCGTCGAACCGGTCGACCGGGCGGCCATCCGGGAGTCGACCTTCCACGCCTGGCGCTTGCCGTTCTCGTCGGTGAACGCGTCGCGGTTCTCCGCGTCCGTCTCGTCGGCGCGCTGCCTGCCCAGCAACTGGACCTGCCCGGCCGGCGGCGGCGCGTAGTTCGGCACACGGGACTGCTCCGGGCGCAGGAACCCACGGTCGACCAGCACGATCCTGCCGTCCGTCAGCCGGAACGGGACCGTCACCTCGTACGCCGGCTCACCTTGTACGGTCCGCAGCCGCACGATGATCTCGTCCTTCGGCAGGAACTCACCGGTGGCGGTGACCAGGCGCCACTCCTTGATGCCCGGCCGCCACTGCTCCGGCGGCGCGGTGCGGGAGGTCGTGATCTCGTCGTTCTGGGTCTTGCGGGCCTCGTGCCGGTGGAACTGCCACGGCGCGAGCAGCGTGAAGCACGCCGTGGCGAAAACGATCACCAACGCCGTGAGTCCCAGCCACCCGGGCTGGAGCAGGTTGCGCAGTCGCACCACCCCACCGTAACCGTCCGGGTGAAACCCGCTCGAACCCGACCGGCTTTGCCGCGATGATCCCCGCATGGGGAACATCACGCGGATCAATCCGCCCGAGCTGCACAAGACACCCGGCTACCACCACATCACCGTCGCCGAGACCGGCCGCACCGCCTACCTGGCAGGCCAGTGCCCGCTCGACAAGGAAGGAAACGTCGTCGAGGGCGGCCTGCACGCCCAGATCGAGGCCGTCGCGGCCAACGCCCTCACCGCGCTGGCCGCCGTGGGCGCCAAACCAAGCGATGTCGTCCGCACCCACATCTACGTCGTCAGCACCGACGGCGTCAGCCTGGGCGACGCCTGGGCGAAGCTCAACGAGTCCGTCATCGCCGAGGCCTTCACCACCGCCAGCACCCTCCTCGGCGTCGCCCAGCTCGGCTTCAGTGGTCAGCTGATCGAGGTCGACCTCACCGCAGCGCTGCCCTAGCTGCGGAAAGCGCCTGGCTGGCGTAACCACCACCGAACAGCACTGTGTGCACGAGCAGCGGGAACAGCTGGTGCAGCGGAACGCGGGACCGCCAGCCGGGCGCCAACGGGTAGACCTCCCGGTACGCGCCGAGCACCCGGTCCAGCATCGGACAGCCGAACAGCTGCAGCATGGCCAGGTCGGTCTCGCGGTGCCCGCCGTGCGAGGCTGGGTCGATCAGCCAGGCGCGGCCGTCCGTGGCCCAATGCACGTTGCCGGACCACAGGTCGCCGTGCAGCCGCGCAGGCGGCTCCTCGGGCACCAGGTCCACGAGCCGGGAACACACCGCCTCGAACGGCGCCCACGGCAGCGTGGTGCGCCGCACATAAGGCTCGATGCGTTGCGTGGCATAGAACTCCGGCCATGACGGCACGGGCTGGTTGAACATCGGCGCGAGGCCGATCCACGCGTCCGCCGGGCCGTCCGGGGGCGCGGCGCCGAACGCGGGCGCACCGGCCAGGTGCAACTGGGCCAGGCCGCGTCCGAACGCCTCGGCGTCGACCGGCTGACCCGGCTCGATCTGCTCGATGACCAGCCAGTGCTCGCTGTGTGCGCGGACCGCGGGCACCGGCACGACGCCCGGTTCGGCGATCCACTCCAGCGACTTGGCCTCGGCCAGGACCGCCGAGACCTGGGAGTGCCGCTTGGCCACCACGAGATCGCCGTCGGCCAGCTCCACCTCGTACACCGAGCCGCCCAGCCGGTGCGCCGAGGTCGCCTCGACGCCGGTCAGCTCACTCGTCGCCTCAAGCGCGGCCGAGCTCATCCTTGACCCATCCGGCCAGGCCGGGAGTGGCCGCCTCGATCATGCCCAGCACGATCACGAACCCGTCGTTGCCGCCGTAGTACGGGTCGGGGACGTCGAGGTCGCCGGTCGCGGCCGGGTCGAACGAGCGGAACAGCCTGATCCGCGACGGGTCGCCGACCATCCCGCGCAGGTCGTCCGCGTGCCCGGAATCCATCGCCAGCAGCAGGTCGGCGTCCAGGTGCTCGGTGCCCACCTGCGCCGCGACGTGCGCGGACTGGTAGCCGTGGTCGAGCAGGACCTTCTGGGCTCGCGGGTCGGCCGCGTCGCCGACGTGCCAGCTGCCGGTGCCCGCGCTGCTGACCTCGACCTCGTCGAGGCCCTCGCGGCGCAGGTGTTCACGGACGACGATCGCGGCCATCGGGGACCGGCAGATGTTGCCGGTGCAGACAAAGGACAGGTGCACGACGGGCAACACTACCGACATCATTAGAATCCTCGCGATGACCAGCGAGAATCCCGGTGAGAACCTCAGGCACCACGGCGACAGGGACATGGCGCCGGGCATGGTGGACTTCGCGGTCAACGTGTGGCTGCCCGCCCCGCCGCGCTGGTTGCGTGACCGGCTGCCCGCCCCGCCGCGCTGGTTGCGTGACCGGCTGCCCGCCCCGCCGCGCTGGTTGCGTGACCGGCTGGCCGGCGCGCTGGAGCGGCTCGCGGCGTACCCGTCGGACGAGGACGACCTCGCCGCGCGCGAAGCCGTGGCCCGGCGGCACGGTCGATCAGCGGACGAAGTCATGGTGCTCAACGGATCCGCCGAGGGCTTCGCGCTGCTACCGAACCTGCGGCCGAGCCTCGCCGCGGTCGTGCACCCGTCGTTCACCGAGCCCGAGGTCGCGCTGCGGACCGCCGGGATCCCCGTCCACCGGGTCATGCTGGACGGCGACTACGTCCTGCGGCCCGAGCTGGTGCCGGCCGAGGCCGACATGGTCGTGATCGGCAATCCGACCAACCCGACGTCCGTCACACACCCCGCCGCGCTGATCAGGCAGCTGGCCGCGCCGGGGCGGGTGGTCGTGGTGGACGAGGCGTTCATGGACGCGATCCCCGGCGAGCCGGAGTCCCTCGCGGGCGACCCCGGTGTGCTGGTGTTGCGCAGCCTGACCAAGACGTGGGCGCTGGCCGGGCTGCGTGCGGGCTACGTGCTCGGCAGTGCGGGCACCTTGGCCCGGCTGGCGGTCGACCGTCCACAATGGCCGGTTGGCACGCTGGTGCTCGAAGCGGTCACCGCGTGTTGCGCGCCCGGCGCGGTCGCCGAGGCGGAAGCGGCGGCCCGGACTGTCGTCGAGTACCGGGAGGTGTTCGTCGCCGCGCTGCGGGACGCCGGGATCGAGGTCGTCGCCGCGCCGACCGCGCCGTTCGTGCTCGTCCGCGTCGAGGACGGGCTTCGCGTGCGTGCGGCGTTGCGGGCCAAGAAGATCGCGGTTCGGCGCGGGGAGACCTTCCCCGGGCTGACGGCCGATCACATCCGGCTCGCGGTACGGCCGCCCGCGCAGGCGTCACAGTTGTTGCAAGCATGGCCGGTGGAGGTGGGCAGTTGATCACAGTTGGCCGGGTCGTCGCCGCACTGGAGGCCGCGTACCCGCCTGAACTGGCCGAATCGTGGGACGCCGTCGGGCTGGTCTGCGGTGACCCGGCCGACGAGGTCCGTCGCGCGCTGGTCTGCGTGGACCCGACTGAGTCCACTGTGGACGAAGCGGTCGAGCTCGGCGCCGACCTCGTCGTGGCCCACCACCCGCTGCTGCTGCGCGGCGTGCACGGCGTACCGGCGAACACCCCCAAGGGCAGTCTGGTGCACCGCCTGATCCGCTCAGGCATAGCGCTGTACTGCGCGCACACCAACGCCGACTCCGCGTCGCCCGGCGTCTCGGACGCGCTCGCCGCCGCGATCGGGCTGACCGTCAGCGCGCCGCTCAGCCCCAAGGAGCAGCCGCACCTCGGCCTCGGCCGGATCGGTGAACTGCCGGAACCCGAACCGCTGGCGGTGTTCGCCCAGCGCGTCGCGGACGCGTTGCCCGAGACCGCGTGGGGCGTGCGCGCGGCCGGTGACCCGCAGCGTCTGATCAGGACGGTCGCGGTCTGTGGTGGCGCCGGAGACTCGCTGCTCGCCCAGGCCACGGCCGCGGGCGTGGACGCGTACGTCACCGCGGACCTGCGCCACCACGTCAGCGGCGAACACCTCGACTCGGCGCCGCACGCGCCCGCGCTGGTCGACGTCTCGCACTGGGCCAGCGAGTGGCCGTGGTGCGACCAGGCGGCGGGCGTCGTGCGCGCCGCCTTCGGGGGTAACGTCGAAACCCACACATCTACCCGCCGCACCGATCCATGGACCCTCCGTGCGGCCAGAACGGGGAGGACCGCACGTTGAAAGCCGACCCAGCCGTGCAACGCCGGCTGCTGGACCTCGCCGAGATCGACGCCGAACTGGCGCGGCTGGCCCACCGCAGGCGAACCCTGCCCGAGATCACCGAGATCGGCGCGGCCGAACAGACCGAGCGGGCCAAGCGGGACGCGCAGGTCGCCGCGACCACCCAGCTCGGCGACGTCGACCGCGAGGTCAAGCGGCAGGAGAAGGAGATCGACCAGGTCCGGGCCAGGGTCGAGCGGGACAACAAGCTGCTGCAGTCCGGCACGGTCGCGGCCAAGCAGATGACCGACCTCGAGCACGAGATCGAGACGCTGCACCGCAGGCAGGGCGCGCTCGAGGACGACCTGCTCGAGCTGATGGAGCGGCGTGAGGCGCTGGAGATGGACGTCCAGCACGCCGAAGCCGAACTGGCCAAGGCGCAGGCGGCGGTGTCCGACGCGACCGGGCGGCGCGACGAGGCCTTCGCCGACCTGGAGACCCAGGAGACCAGGGCCAGCGCGACCCGCAAGACCATGCTGCCGCAGTTCCCCGAGCCGCTGCTGGCCCTCTACAACCGGGTTCGTGAGCACAAGGGCACCGGCGCGGCGCTGCTGCGGTCACGGCGGTGCGGCGCGTGCCGTCTGGAACTGGACCGCGTGGTGATCTCGCAGATCAAGGCAGCGCCCGCGGACGAAGTGGTGCGCTGCGAGGAATGCGGCGCGATCCTGGTCCGAACGGCGGAATCCGGGCTGTGAAGGTCGTCGTCGAGGCCGACGGCGGGTCCAGGGGCAACCCCGGCCCCGCCGGGTACGGCGCGGTGGTCAGGGACGCGGCCAACGGCGAGCTGCTCGCCGAACGCGCCGAGGGAATCGGTGTGGCCACCAACAACGTGGCCGAGTACGGCGGCCTGATCGCCGGTTTGCAGGCCGCGGCGTCGGTCGGCGCCGACGAGGTCGAAGTGCGGATGGACTCCAAGCTCGTGGTCGAGCAGATGTCCGGCCGCTGGCAGATCAAGCACCCCTCGCTGCAGCCGCTCGCCGCGCAGGCCCGTACGCTGGCCGCCGGGTTCGACCGGGTGACGTACTCCTGGATTCCCCGCGAGCGCAACAAGGAAGCCGACCGGCTGGCCAACGAGGCGATGGACGCGCAGGCCGAACCACGGCAGTCGACGCCGTCGAAGTGGACGGGCGCCAAGGGCACGCCGACCAGGTTCCTGCTGGTGCGCCACGGCCAGACACCGCTGTCGGTCGAGCGGAGGTACTCCGGCCGCGGTGACGTCGCGCTGACGCCGCTGGGGGAGCAGCAGGCACTCGCCGCCGCGACCCGTCTGTCCGCAATGGACGTCGTGGACTCGTCGACGCCGATCGTCTCGTCGCCGTTGGGACGTGCCAAGCAGACCGCACAGGCGATCGCGGACGCGACCAGCGGTGCTGTCGACGTGCACACCGGGCTGACGGAAACGGATTTCGGCTCGTGGGAAGGGCTGACGTTCGCCGAGGCGGCCGAGCGCGACTCGGCGCTGCACAGCCGGTGGCTGTCGGACCCGTCGATCCCGGCGCCCGGCGGTGAGAGCTTCGACGAGGTGCACCGGCGGGTCCGCAAGGTCCGAGACGAGCTCGTGTCGGCGCACGAGGGCAAGACCGTCGTCGTGGTCAGCCACGTCACGCCGATCAAGTCGTTGCTGCGGCTGGGTTTGGACGCGGGGCCGGCGCTGCTGTTCCGGCTGCACCTCGACCTGGCCTCGTTGTCCATTGTGGAGTTCTATCCGGACGGCAACGCCTCGGTCCGGCTGGTCAACGACATCTCACATCATCCCAGGTCGTGACGTAGCCGTCCGGGCGGACCAGTACCGGCTCGGTGACCGGGTCGACCGGTTTGACCACGTCGACGAAGGCCGGGGTGTCCGCCCGGTCTTCGTTCGAGATGAGCACGAAACGCCCGCCTCGCAACGCTTCGAACAACCTGCCCGTGCTGAGTGGCACGTCGGCCGCGCGTTTCTTGTCGCCGTAGTGGATGGCGATGCCGGAGATCCGGCCCGCGGCCTTCGCGGCGATCTTCTCGTTGCCGAGCAGCAAAAGGCTGAGCGTGCCACGCAGCCGGCGGCCGAGTCTCGACGAGATCATGGCGAGCCGGATGATCGCGCCGCTGCTGCGCAGCACGGACCGGCCGACCGGATGGCGTTCCTGCTGGTAGGTGTCGAGCAGTTCCGGTTCGGCGTGGCCGTTGAGGACGGCGGCGAGCTTCCAGCCGAGGTTGGCGGCGTCCTGGATGCCCGTGTTCATGCCCTGCCCGCCTGCGGGGGAGTGGCAGTGCGCGGCGTCGCCCGCCAGGAAGACGCGGCCGACTCGGTAGGCCGGCACTTGCCGTTCGTCGCTGTGGAACCGTGACATCCACCGCGGGTCGTGCATGCCCATGTCCGTGCCGAGTGCGCGACGGGTGACCTCGCGGATCTCGTCGAGTTCCAGCGGTGCCCTGTCGTCGGTTTGTTTGCGGCGGTCCCACGCGAACACGCGGTACCAGCCGTCGCCGAACGGCGCGACGAACGCGAATCCGTCGCCGACCGCGTTGACTGCCAGGACATCCGGGGGCGGCGTGGTGAGTTTGACGTCTGCCAGCATGATCGACTTCACCACCGCCTTGCCGGGGAACGGCAGGCCGAGCAGGTCGCGGACTTTGCTGTGCACGCCGTCCGTGCCGACGACGTACTGGGCTTCCCAGGTCCGTGTCGTGCTCGTGACGGTCACGGTGTCGGCGGTCTGGACGAGGCCGGTGACCTCTTCGCCGTGGACGATCTCCGCGCCGAGCCGTTCGGCGCGGGCGCGCAGGACTTTCTCGACCTCGTACTGAGGCGTGATCAACAGGTAGTTGAACCGGGTCGGCAGCTTGCTGAGGTCGAGCCGCACCTTGTCGAACAGGCTGACGGCCCGGACTTTCTGGCCGGGCAACTGGTCCGCCAGACCGCGGATGTCGAGTTGTTCGAGCGTCCGGGCGTGGACGCCGAACGCCCTGGTCGCGTTCGCTGTCTCAGGTGGCCTGCGTTCGAGGATGGTCACTTCCACGCCTGCTTCGGCGAGGTCTCCCGCGAGGGTGAGTCCGGTGGGGCCCGCTCCGATGATCAGGACTCTCATGGTCCCGCTCCCTTGGTCAACGGTTGTTGACTTCCACCGTAGGACTGCTCATCGACCATGTCAACGGTTGTTGGCCTACACTTGTTGACATGGCACGCAGGTCCGATCTGACCAGGCAGGCGATCCTCGACGCGGCCCGTGAGCGGTTCGCCGCCGACGGGTACGAGCGCGCGACGATCAGGGCGATCGCGGCGGACGCGGGAATCGACCCGGCGATGGTGATGCGGTACTACGGCAACAAGGAGAAGCTCTTCTCCGCCGCGGCCGAGTTCGACCTGCGCCTTCCCGACCTCCTCGGAATCCCGCGCGAGGACATCGGCGCGACCCTCGCGCGGCACGTGATCACCCGGTGGGAGGGCGACGAGACCCTGCTGGCCCTGCTGAGAGCCGGCGTGACCCACGAGTCGGTGGCTGAGCGGATGCGGGCGATCTTCGCGGCCCAGTTGGGGCCGGTCATCTCGACGTTCGATCCCGACCGTGCCGCCATGCGAGCCGGGTTGGTGTCGACCCAGGTCCTCGGCTTCGTGCTGTGCCGGTACGTGCTGAAGTTCCCGCCGGTGGTGGGGATGAGCGTGGACGAGGTCGTGCGGTGGTTGGGGCCGACCCTGCAGCGCTACCTCACGGAAGGGTAACCGGTCTGACCACTCGACCTCTGGCCAACAGGTCCTCACCGTCGATGCGTGGCCTTGAAACGCATCGACCGCCGTTGCGTGCCCGACGAAGTGCTGGACCAGCTGATCGGCGACGTCGTCACCGGGGAACTGGATACGGCGGTGGTGCGCAGCATCCTGGAGACCCGTGCGGCGATGGGTCGTGAAGTCGCGCGCCTGGCAGCGAAACGCGGCGGCCCGGACCTCGCCCGTGCACTGCGCTCCGTGGTCGGCGCCCTCGCCGCAGCGGCCGACAACCCGATCGAGCAGCAACGCCAGGCGCTGGAGTACTGGGATCTGGTCGTCGACGGCGCCGATTCCATCGTCTACAGGTTGATGTTCAACGGATTGCGGACCGCCTGCGAACCAGCGCTGGCCGCACTGTCCACGGTGATGGCGGCGGAAGTCGGCCGTGTCAACGCGTATGTCCGCCTCGCCGACGCGGTAGCGGCCTCGGACGAACAGGAAGCCATGGCGGCGGCGGAGGATCTGCTCGCACCGTGGGGGTCTGGGGGGCTCGGCCCCCAAAATCATTCGGGAGCCGCCCCTGCGAAGGTGCGAAGCACCGAGCAGGGGCCACCCGCGGCGGACGAGTCGGCTGGTAAGCCGGATTCTGTACCTGGGCTTGTGGGCCCTGGTGGCGGCCATCCATCTAGGCCTGCCGTCGCCGACAGGCTCGTGCGGCCTACCCGCAGGCTTGGGCGGGCAGCCCTTGTCGCCTGCGCAGGCGCCCGCGGGCGCCCTCTTGGCCTTGCTCCGGGTGGGGTTTACCTAGCCACCCCGGTCACCCGGGGTGCTGGTGGTCTCTTACACCACCGTTTCACCCTTACCTCGGCCTTGCGGGCCGGGGCGGTCTGTTTTCTGTGGCACTGTCCCGCGAGTTGCCTCGGGTTGCCGTTAGCAACCACCCTGCCCTGTGGAGTCCGGACTTTCCTCGACTCGCTTTCGCTCGCCGCGGCCGCCCTGCCGACTCGTCCTCGGACAGGGTATCTCACGGTTCGGGACTGGTTGCCGGTGTGTTGTCCACGCGGCTTTACTCGGCGACGTCAGACGGTCACCGGCCGGGAGCGATGATGTCCACAAGCGACGAACCGATCAAATTCGCCTACTGGGTCCCCAACGTCAGCGGCGGCCTGGTGACCAGCGATATCGAGCAGCGGACGGACTGGGGTTACGACTACAACCGCGAGCTTGCTGTTCTCGCCGAGAACAACGGGTTCGAGTACGCGTTGAGCCAGGTGCGGTACATCGCCAGTTACGGCGCCGCCTACCAGCACGAGTCGACCAGTTTCAGCCTTGCCTTGTTGCTCGCCACCGAGCGGTTGAAGGTCATCGCCGCTGTTCACCCGGGTTTGTGGCAGCCGGGGGTGCTCGCGAAGCTGCTGGCGACGGCTGATCACCTTTCCGGTGGCCGGGCCGCTGTGAACGTGGTCAGCGGGTGGTTCAAGGACGAGTTCACCAAGCTCGGTGAGCCGTGGCTCGAGCACGACGAGCGGTATCGGCGTTCGGAGGAGTTCATCCGGGTGCTGCGGGAGATCTGGACGAGTGAGCACGCCGAGTTCGCCGGTGACTTCTACCGGCTGCACGACTTCGATTTGAAGCCGAAGCCGCTCAGCGGCCCTGGGCGGCCGCATCCTGAGATCTTCCAGGGCGGGAACTCGTCGGCCGCGCGCCGGATGGCTGGTCGGGTGTCGGATTGGTACTTCAGCAACGGCAAGGATTTCGACGGCGTCACCGAGCAGATCGACGATGTCCGCGCGGCGGCGGAGGGCCGCGCTGTCCGATTCGGTCTCAACGGTTTCCTCATCGCGCGGGACACCGAGAAGGAAGCGCGCGAGACGCTCCGGGAGATCGTCGCGAAGGCCAATGTCGAAGCTGTGCACGGGTTCCGTGACGCCGTCGCGCAGGCCGGTCAGTCCACGGCGGACAGGAAGGGGATGTGGGCTGATTCGTCCTTCGAGGATCTCGTGCAGTACAACGACGGGTTCCGGACGCGGCTGATCGGCACGCCGGAGCAGATCGCGGAGCGGATCGTCGAGTACAAGAAACGCGGCGTGAACCTCCTTCTCCTCGGGTTCCTGCATTACCTGGAGGAGGTCGAGTACTTCGGCAAGCACGTCCTGCCGATCGTGCGCGAGCTGGAAGCGGACCTCACTCCTGTCGGGGTGTGATCGGCCATGGCCACGATTCTGATCGTGTCAGGCAGCCCGTCGCCGCAAGCGCCGACGGCCGTTCTGCTCAGGCGTGTGTCCGTGGTGCTCAACAGCCTTGGGCACGAGGTGCACCAGTTGGCGGTGCGTGACCTGCCGACGGTCGCGCTGCTCAGCGCGGACCTGCTCGACCCGGCTATCCGCAACGCGATGGACTTGGTCGACCGGGCTGACGGCGTGGTTGTCGCCAGTCCGGTGTACCGCGCCGCGTACAGCGGGTTGGTGCAGTCTCTGCTGAACCTGCTCAACAAGACCGCGTTGACGGGCAAGGTTGTGTTGCCGTTGGCCAACGGCGGTACTCAGGGGCATCTCGTCGCGATCGATTACGCGTTGCGGCCGTTGCTGACCGCGCGTGGCGCGACTGACGTCGTGCCGGGGCATTTCGTGCCGGACGCGGAGATCCGCGACGAGGTTTCCGTTTCGGCGTCCGCCGAACTCGACCACGCGGTGCGGCGGTTCGCCAGCGCGGTCGCCGAACGACCGGGGCTCGCTACTGCTTCATGAGGGTGACGAACGCGGCGAGCGACTCCTCGAACGGCGCCGCGTCGGAGTACCACTTCGTTTCGTGTTCCAGCACGATCGGGCCGGTGAAGCCCCGGGCCGCGGCGAGGGTTTCCCTGATCGGGACTGTGCCGGTGCCCGGCACCATCGGCCTGCGGTCGGTGGCCGTCGCCGCGTCCTTGAGCTGTAGTTCGCCGAGCCACGGCAGCAGCGCCTCGGCGGCTTCGGCCGGGGTTTCGCCCGCGCGCCAGGTGTGCATGGCGTCCCAGATCGCGCCGATGCCGCCGGCGCCCGACTGGGCCAGTACGGCGGCGATCTCCGTGCCGCGCAACAGAAGGTCGTGGGTTTCGACGAGCAGGGTGACGCCTTCGGCGATCTCGGCCGCGCGGGCGAGCCGTTGCGCGGCCAGTTCGACCGAGGTTCCCGGTGAGCGGCCGGGGAAGATCCGGATCGCGGGTGCGCCGAGGTCGTGCGCCAGTTCGACGTGGTCGGCCAGGATCGAGATGTCGTCGTCGCACAGCCGGTAGTACGAGGCGAGCGCGGTGATCCCCAGTCCGTCGAGCGCCTGGACGGCGGCGTCGCGCTCGGCCTTGGAGAGGCCCGCGTGCACGGGCTCGTCGGCGGCGCACCGCAACTCGACCAGCTCGATGCCGTACTTGCGCGCCAAGGCGGCGACGTCACGCAGCGGCAGGCCGGGGCATCCGAGCGTCGAGAAACCAAGCATGTCGCTTACCTTACGACCGATACGTCCGGGCCGTGTTCGTGCGCCCACTTGCCCATCGCCTCGATCGGCCCGAGCATGGTCCGGCCGAGTGCGGTGAGTTCGTACGCGGGCCTGACCAGCCCGTAGTCCGTCAGCCGCCGCAGCGTCTCGGTCAGCACTTTGGCGCTGATGCCGCCGATCCGCCTGCGCAGTTCGCTGTGCCGCAGCGGGCCGTCCTTCAGGGCCCAGATCACCACCGCGTTCCACGTGTTGGACACGATGTCGAACGCGAGCCGGGCCGGGCAGTCGGCGATGAGCATGGTTCCAGTGTGCGTCAGGGAACCGTTTGGTAACCAGCTGCCTTTCTAGGGTTCCCGGTATGCGAATCGGAATTCTCGGCGCCGGGAACATGGCGCGTGGCCTTGGCGGACTGTGGACCAGGGCCGGGCACGAGGTGAGGTACAGCAACAGGTCCGGCGCGGGCTCGTTCGCCGGTGCCGCGGCCTTCGGTGATGTCGTTCTGCTGGCCGTTCCGGCTGACGGCGCTGAAGCCGTCCTCAAGACCGTCGACGTCGGCGGCAAGGTGCTGGTCGACTGCACGAACTCGATCGTGCAGGGCGCGTGGACGCTGGCGACCCATCCCTCGATGGCCGAGCGGATCGCCGCGCTGGCGCCCGGCGCGCAGGTGGTCAAGGCGTTCAACCTCTGCCACGAGTCCGTGTGGAAACGGGACGATCCGGCCAAGCTCGTGCCGATCTGCGGTGCCGACCCTGCGGCGTTCGGGACGGTGTCCGCGCTGGTCAGGAGTATCGGCTGTACGCCGGTCAACGCGGGGCCGCTGAGCCGGGCGGTGATCTTGGAGGCCGCGGCGGCGTTCGTGATCGGGATGGCCGTCGGCGGGTTCGATCCGAGGGAGGCCATTGACATGTGACTAAAAGGTCACATAAGGTCTCTCCTGTGACCGAGGACGACGCCAGGGTGTTCAAGGCGCTGGCCGATTCCAGTCGTCGTTTCCTGCTCGACCTGTTGTTCGTCCGGGACGGCCGGACGCTCACGGAACTCGAGTCCGAGCTGGAGATGACGCGGTTCGGCGTGATGAAGCACCTGAAAGTGCTGGAAGAAGCCGGTCTGGTGGTTCCACGCAAGTCGGGACGGGAGAAGTTGCACTTCCTCAACCCCGTCCCGATCCGGCTGATCCACGACCGGTGGATCGACAAGTACACGCTGCAGCAGGTTTCCGCGCTCGCGGACCTGAAGGCCGAATTGGAGAGACCCATGACGACGACCAGGACCGTGCAGGTCAACCGCGTCTACATCAAGGCGTCCGCGCAGACGATCTGGGACGCGATCACCAAGCCGGAGTGGACGGTGAAGTACGGCTACCAGGCGCCGGTCGAGTACGACATGCGCGTCGGCGGCGCTTACCGGGGCCTGGCCAGCGAAGCCATGAAGGAGCAGGGCGCCCCGGACGTCATCATCGACGGCGAGGTGCTTGAGGCGGATCCGCCGCACAAACTCGTGCAGACCTGGCGCATGACGTACACGGGGGAACCCGCGACCACGCTGACGTACGAGCTCGACGAGAAGGAAGGCGGCATCTGCTGCCTGACTGTCACTCACGACGTCACGGACGCGCCGCAGACGGCCGCGCAGACCGGCGGCATGCTGGAGGGGCACGGTGGCGGCTGGGCCGAGATGCTCAGCGACCTGAAGTCGTTGCTGGAGACCGGAAAGTCGATGTACGCATGAGACGCTTGGTGATCGCCGTCGTCGCGGGCATGCTCGCTCTCGCCGTGCCCGCGACGGCGGCCCAGCCGCAGCACCGCAGCCATGCCGGGACGATCGGCGGCGTCAAGTTCCGCGTCGAGGTTCCGTCCAACTGGAACGGTACGCTTCTGCTCTACAGCCACGGGCTCTACACGCAGTTCGGGAGCCCACCGGTCACGATGCTCGCCAACCGTCTCGAAGACGTGCCGAATTGGTTGCTGCGCAACGGGTTCGCATTGGCGGCGTCGGAGTTCGAAGGGTACTACGGCTACACGGTGGAGCCCGCGCTGCGCGACCAGATCGCGTTGCTGGACTGGTTCGGCAGGAACGTCGGCAAGCCGCGCCGCACCATCGCGACCGGCAGTTCGATGGGTGGCGGCATCGCCGCCCTGCTGGCCGAGCGCAATCCCCACCGGTTCGACGGCGTGCTGGGGATGTGCGCCGAGTACGACCCGCAGAGCACGTGGAACACCGGGCTCGACATCGCCTTCGTCGTGAAGACGCTCCTGGCCGGGGACAAGGACATCGACCTGGTGAAGGCACGCGATCCGGATGCCAGCACCGAGGCGCTCCAGCAGGCGGTCGTCGGCGCCGAACAGGACGCCACCGGGCGGGCCCGGATCGCGCTGGCCGCGGCGCTCGGCAACATCCCCGGCTGGTACGACGCGCACGGTCCGCGGCCGGAGGACCCGATCGCCGACCAGGCGGAGTGGATCTACTGGGCGTACATCACCGGGATGGGGCCGAAGGGCGGGCGCGAGGACCTGGAGCGCCGTGCCGGTGGGAACCCGTCCTTCAACATCGGTGTCGACTACAGCCGCCTGCTGGGCAAATCCCACCTGCGTGACGAGGTGCGGCGGGCGTACCGCAAGGCAGGGGCAGACCTGGACGCGGACCTCGCGAAGCTGGCGAAGGCGCCGAGGATCGCACCCGATCCCCAAGCGGTGGCGTACATGTACCGCAACGGCGTCGCGAGTGGGCGGCTGCGGGTGCCGATGGTCACGCTGCACAACGCGCGTGACGGCGGCGCGGTGTCCGATCAGGAGCGCTGGTACGCGGACAAGCTGGACCGTCCCGACCGGATCCGGCAACTGTACGTCGACCGCGGTGGCCACTGTGCGTTCAGCGCGGCCGAGGAACTGACTGCGCTTCGGACACTGCTGGACAAGCTGGACACCGGGCGCTGGCAGGCCACGGACCCGGCGAGGCTCAACTCGGCCGCCGCCGCGTACGGCAGCACGTATCAGAACGTGTTCGACCTGCTCACCATCAGCGACAAGGAGATGCCGCCCGCGTTCATCGACTTCACGCCACCGCGATCACTGCGACCGTCCCATTAGGCATGGCCGCCGACGGTGACCTCGCCGAGTGTCAGATTCGGTGTGGCGCCGATGATCTCGCCGACGCGCTGGGCTTGTTGGTCAAGCTCGGCGCGTCGGCGTTTGTCCAGCTTCACGAGCGCTTCGACCGTGATGTCCACGCGACGGCCGGATTTGCGCTGGTGCCACAGCCCGGCCACGGTGCCGTCGACGATCAGGTACTGGAAGTTCTGCGGCAGTACCCGTTCCTTGGCTTTGCCGGGGTACAGCAGCGACGGCGGCTGGTTGCCCACGCGGTACGCGTAACCGTCGAAATACGGCAGAAGGCGGACGCAGCCAGCGGATTCCGGCACGGCGGTGTCGCCCGGCAGGTTCCACGCGAGCTCACCTTCCACTTCGACCTGCTCCAGATCGGCCGACGCGAACACTTCAGCGGCCCATTTGACCGGTCCGTTCAGCCAGTGTGCGAACCGTTGCGGAGTCGACGGCCCGTACGCCCCTATATAACTGTGTAGAACGTGCCGCAGGGATGGCGCCGCGGGAGCCGGTGCCGCGCCGGGATTGGTGTACGTGACCTTGCGGCCCTTGTTGGCGCCGAAGCACAACACGCCACGGATGGCGGCCAGGTGCGTCACGGTTCGCCAGCGCGGCCAGTAGTCCTGGAACGCGGGCATCACCTTCTCCGCTGCCCACGGCCCGACCAGCGAGGCGAGTGCGTCGGTCAGTTCGTCGACGGTCAGTTCCGTGCCGTGCAACGCTTTGCCGATCGCCGTGATGACTTCCTCGGTCTGCTCGGCGGTCATCCGGACGGTCTCGTCGAACGGGTTGGGGCCGGTCGGCACCGCTGCGAGCGCGCCGAGCCAGAGCGGCAGGTCCGCCTCGGGCAGGAAGTGGACTGTGCCGCGTGGACCGAACGTCTTGACCAGGCCGGGCGCGTTCTGGACGTCGGCGCGGGTGGCGCCGTCGATCCGCAGCGCGATGCCCAGTTCGGCGGCGGACATGACCTGCGCGTGCGTCCCGGCCATCGCCTTGACCACGTCGACCGGCTGGGCGGCCAGCGGTGTGCTCAACCCGTGCCGGGCCAGCCGTCGGGCGCAGACGTCGGCCCATGTGAAGCGGTGCATGGGTTCACGGTAGAGGCCATTGCGGCCAGTTCCTGTCCGCTTGCCCGGGAACTTGGGTGCGGTACGCACTCATGTCGGCGCCGCCCAAACGATCACCTTAAGTGAGAAGTTCGTACGAACTCGAACTCGTATTCATCCAGGGTATAATCGAACACATGTTCGAGTTTGAGATGATCATGCCCGTACGATTGTGAACCCGTCTCACGCAGTGGTCGAATTTCACCTGATCGAGGCGCGGAGGAGCTGTTCAGTCCACTCAGGACAACGGTGACCTGCGCCGGTGTGTGACCGCTGGCTGGGCCGATCGGGGGATTGCCGATCGGCTAGACTGTGCGGCGCTCGTGACTTGCCGCACCAAGTGTGAACACAGGTCGGTCAGCCGGGTGAACTCCACACGATGTTGGGCGAATTGGGTGGTCATTGCATACGAGCGCCTCCCGCCACCCCATCATGGGGGGTGGTCATACGTACACCCCGGCCACCCCCGGCAGGAGGTCGAATCTGGATCTACGGTGCGTTCGCTGCCCACTACACCTCGTGAAGCCGACATGTTCTACTCGATAGGCACAGCGGGACCCGGTTCCGCTTCGCTCGTCGTATTTGGGAGTTCGAGATGATGACGGCCCTGATCACCCTTGCTCAAGACCAGAAGGGCCTGGGCACAGAGGGGGTCCGCGGATGGATCCTCAACAACCTGGTGCCGTTGCTGCTGCTCGCGGTCGCGTTGCTCCTGCTGTGGCTCGGCGGTGGCAAGGGCGACAACGCCGGTGTCATGCGCAGGCTCGGCGGTGTCGTCATCGCACTGGCGATCATCGGCCTGGCGGTGACCACCAGTGCCGGCCAGGACATCGGCGAATGGATCGCCAGCCTGTTCAGGGCCTGATCGCGTGCGGATTCGTACAGACGACGAGGTGTACCGCGTCGACGCGGTGTGGCTCGGGCCGCCGAAGGCCACGTTCCCTTGGCGCGCCCGCTACGTGGCGTGGGGAGTCGGCGTCGCCGTCTTCCTGATCGCGCTGACAGTGGAACGCGCGATGGGCATCGGCTTCGGCTTCTTCAGCACAGCGTGGGCGCTGGTCGCCACCGTCCTGCTGACCCGTTTCATCTGCTCCCGCATCAGCCACGAGCGGCCGTTGGGCGCCGTACTGGCGATGTGGAGCCGCGAACTCACAGCACCCCGTGAGACGAACACGGGAATGGGTGGTGCGGTCAGCGCCACCCGGGTAAGGGTGAACGCTCACCGGCCGCGGCCGAAGGTGCGCAAGCGCGGTCGCGGCAACGAACGCAGGCGGGAGGTCAGCGGTGTTCGCACGCCGACGCAAGCCCGGGTCTGACCCGGCCGAGCGGGTTCAGGCGAGGCAGCCGCACCCGTTCGACCAAGCAGTGCCGTACCACCAGCAGGCACAGCCGCCTGCGATCCGCCAGCAACCGCAGCCACCGGCCAGGCAACAACAGCAACAGCGTCAGGCGTTGCCACCGGCCCCCGGCTACGAGCCGCCCCAGCCGCGCCACCGGCACAGGGCCGGCGGGCAGAACAACTTCATGCCGCCACCACCGGCCACCAAGGCCGGGCGCAAGGCTCAGGCCAAGGCAGCGGCGAAACGCAACAAGCGGCTGCCCGGCGAGCAGGGGATCCCGAGCTACACGCCGGAGATCGCGGCCCGCAGCATCGACGGCCACCTGCTGCGCACGGGGACAGACGTGTACGCCTGGTACCGGCTGGCGCCGCAGCGCTGGTCGTTCCGCAGCGACTCGCAGCGCCAGGACCTGATCGCGGCCATCGCGGGCCAGTACGCCGAGCTGCACGGCCGGTGGCTGCACCTGCGCGTGACCGCCCGGCCGTATCCCATCCGGATGTGGGCCGAGGCGCACGTGCACAACGCTGTCGGCCGGTTGCCGGACGTTCCCGGCGCGCTGTCGTTCGACGACTACCTCGTGGGCGAACAGCAGCAGCTGATGGGCCGGTCGATGGCCGAGAAGGAGGTCTACCTCGGCGTCCAGGTGCAGACGCGCAACATAGTGGACAGGGCGGTCGAACGGGCCGCCCCATTGCTGCGCAAGATCTTCCCCGACGCGGTCGACGCCGAACTGGTCGCGCTGGACAGCGAGGTCGAGCACCTCGACCAGGTGATGAGCTCCGCTGGACTGGAGGGCCGCCCGGTCACGGCCGAGGAGATGTCGTGGCTGATGCACCGCTCGTGCTCGCTCGGCCTGCCCGCGCCGCGCAACCTGCCCGCCGTGCCCGGCGCGGCGTGGGAGCCGGAAGACCTGGCCAGCTTCACCGACGCGGCTGACTTCCACCAGGACCCGTACTCCCCGACGGTGACTGTGCGCGGCCGGACCGGTTCGAACGCCGGGGTGAACCGGCACGTGGCAGTGCTGACCGTCGGGCTGATGCACGGCTTGCAGATCCCCGAGATCGACGACCCCTGGGTGCAGCGCTCGGATCGCCTGCCCGCGACGGTCGAGTGGTCCGCGCGGATCTACGTCCGGCGGCCCGAGGAGGTCCAGGGCGAGCTGGCCAGGCAGATGAACAAGGTCCGCTCCCAGGTCAAGCACTACACGGACGAGCACGGCCTCGAGCCGCCGCAGTCGCTGGCCCGCCAGGCGGGCCGCGTGCTGGAGATCGACGACGAGATGACCAGCGGCTTCACCGCGCTGGGCACCCGCGTGCGCTCGTGGTGGCGGCTGGCGGTGTCCGGGCCGACCGAGCGTGACGCGTTGCGCCTGGCCCAGCAGCTGCTGGACCTGTACAAGCCGAAGATCGCGATCGAGCACCCCGAAGCGCAGTACGCGATGGCCCGCGAGTTCATCCCCGGCGAGCCGCTGGCCTCCGCGGCCTACCTGCGGCGCGGGTCGGTGATGTGGGCGGCCTCGTCCGTGCCGACGGCCACGGCCGAAGTCGGTGACCGGCGGGGGATCCTGCTCGGTGAGACGTGCACCGCGACCCGGCGCCCGGTGGCGTGGGACCCGTGGATGGCGCAGGAGTTGCGTGACTCCTCCGGTCTGACCGCGATGGTCGCCGGTCTCGGTGGCGGCAAGTCGTTCCTCGGCGGCGGGGTCGTCTACAAGACGCTGCGCTCCGGCGCCTACTGGACAGTGCTCGACCCGTCCGGCCCGCTGGCCAGGCTGTGCGAACTGCCCGAACTGCGGCCGTACGCCCGCCCGATCAACCTGCTCAACGCGCAACCGGGAATCCTCAACCCGTACCGCGTGGTCGCCGAGCCGATGATCGAGCACTTCATGGACGAGGAAGACCCGGAACGCGCGTGGCGAAGGGAGAAGGCCCTCGCCGCGGCGACTCGCCGGCGGCTCGTGCTCGACGTGCTCACCGGGTTGCTGCCGTACGAGGTCGCCCGGTTGCCGCAGACCAGGATCGTGCTGCTGCGCGCGGTCCGGACGATCGGTGGCCGGTTCGACGCCCACCCGGGCATGGTTTTCGAGGCGCTGCGGCGTGACGCGAGCGAACACCACGAACACGCTGTGGTCGTCGCGGACTTCCTCGACGAGATGCGTGAGCGCATGTCGCTGCTCATCCCGGAAGAGGACGCGGACCCGTACAACGAGACGCGTGACGACCGGCTGACCGTGCTGACGATGGCGGGCCTGACGCTGCCGAAGGACGGCGTGGGCCGTGAGCACTGGACCGACGCCGAGGCACTCGGTGTCGAGATGCTCAACCTGGCGGCGTGGCTGACGCAGCGGTCGATCTACGAGCGCCCCAAGGACTTGCGCAAAGGCGTCTGGATCGACGAGGCGTTCTTCCTGTCCGAGGTGCCGACAGGCCGGGTGCTGATGAACAGGTTCGCGCGTGACTCCCGCAAGTGGAACGTGCGCGTGCTGCTGTCCAGCCAGATCCCGGCGGACTTCCTGCGGATCCAGGGTTTCGTGTCGCTGCTGGACTCGGTGTTCGTCGGCAGGCTCGACGACGACGCCGCGCAGGCGGATGCCCTGCGGTTGCTGAAGGTGCCGATCGGCGCGGGCTACGAGCAGGTCGTGGCGAGCCTCGGCCGTCGTCCCGCGCAACGCACCGAGCTGGAGAAGGACCGCGCCCCGCGTCAGTTCATCTTCGCGGACGGCACGGGCGGCGTGGAACGCATCCGCGCCGACTTCTCCGGGCCGCACATGGATCACTTCCGCACGGCCATGGACACGACGCCGGACGCCCTGCGCGACCCGGCCCGCGCCGCGGACGCCGCGCAGCAGCACGCACCGGAACCCGAGCCCGCACACCAGCCGCCCGTGCAGTTCTCCGACGCTGACGAGGAGTTCGAACTGGAAGCGGACCTCGAACTGGGCCTTGCCGAAGAACCGGTTGAGCAACCGGTCGGGGGTGGGGCACCGAAGAAGCCGGGCCAGGAAGACGCCGCATGATGACATGGGTCGTGGTGGTCCTCGGCGTCGCGCTGCTCGTGGCAGCGCGTCGCCGGCGCAGACGTACCTGGCCGCTTCCGGAACGCGGGCGGCGCAAGGCTTTCCTGACCGTCGCCACGATCCTCGGTCTCCAGCTCGTCGTGTTCGCCCCGGCAGCCATCGCGCAGACCTGTGACAACGCCCCCAACCCCGAACGGCCCACCGCGGGCATGGTCGCGGCGCTCGACGCACCCCGCCCCACCCACGGCACACCCGGCTCCACGTACAACACGTTCGGCTACGCCGGTCAGGTCTGGCACGTCTACGACGAGAGCTGCGGCATCGTGGGCAAAGCCATCACCGACCCGGACGCCACGATCGGCAACTGGATGGGAAACCAGCTGTTCGACGTGGGCAAGAACTTCGTCGCCGCCACCAACGGCGTGCACTACGCGCTGGCTTACGACGAGCTGATGGGCCCGCTCGACAAGGCCATCGACGGCGCGACGAAGTTGTTCTACGACAACATCTACGTGAAGTGGTTCGGGCTGGCCGCGGTGATCCTCGCGGTGCTGCTGTTCCGCTACATCTGGCGTGGTGACCTGGCGGCGGTGTCCCGGCGCGGGTTGTGGGCGCTGGCCGCGATGTGGGTCGCCACGTCGTTCATCATCGTCGGTCCCCTGTACAAGGAAGTGGAAGAACGCTTCCTGTCCAAGACGACGCAGATCCAAGCGGGCTTCCTGGCCGACAACGCGCCGGAGTCCGACCTGCACGCGTTGCCCGAGGCGTTGCACGACCGCGTCGTCTACCGGAACTGGGTGCGTGGCGTCTTCGGCAGCGAGGAGGCGCCGGAGGCCAAGCAGTTCGCCAAGGACCTGCTCGGCGCGCAGGCGTGGACCAAGACCGACTCGACCGACACCGTCGACGACGCCGCCCTGCAGGCGAAGAAGGCGAAGTACAAGGAGATCGCCACCAAGCTCGGCCCGACGAAGGGCAACTTCGCCGGTACCGACGGCAGCCGCACCGGCTCCGGTTTCCTCGCACTGTTCCAGGGCATCGTGTACTCGCTGTTCCAGCTGTTCGCCAAGCTGGGCATCCTGCTGGCGCAGGTGCTGCTGCGGATCTTCCTGCTGGCGACGCCGCTGATCGGCCTGATCGCGATCCTGTACCACGACCTGCTGCGCAAGGTCGCCCGCGCGGCCGCCGCGGTCGTGCTGAACGTGCTGGTGCTCGCCGCGCTCGCCGGAATGCACGTCCTGCTGCTGAACGCGATCTTCAACGCGGGCGACAGCCTGCCGACGATCGCGATGATGGCGTTGGCCGCGTTGATCACAGTGATCTTCTTCGTCATAGGCAGACCTGTGCGCAGAATGTGGCAGATGGTCGAGCTTTCCGTCGGTGCGGTCGGCGGAGCCATGCCGTCCGCCGGGCCGGGTGTGTTCTCCCGGTTCCGCCGCAAGGGCGAGCAGCGCACCCCGCAGGACGAGTTCTGGGACAACGTGCGCGACACCGACCACGACGACGAGCCCATGGTCCGGCGCGACGGCCGCCGTCCGCGCCCGGAGGCGGCGAACCCGGTGGCCGCGAGCGCGGAACGCATGGACCGCAACACTCCGACGGGCTCCGGCCGGACCGCGATCGGCGGTTCGACGGCTGCCGTGTTCGGCGCCATCGGCGACGACCGCGGACTGCCACCGGCGCGCGGCCCGGCGGGCGCGTTGCCGCCCGCGCAGGCAAGCAGCCGGATCGTCGACACGGCACCGGTGGCCAACCGCGAGTGGGACCGGTCCGACGACGCGGTGGTCGTCCCGTCCCGGGTCATCGCGCCGCGGCAACGTGACGAAGTCGCGGTGTACGAACCACCTCCGGTCGTCGCACCGAGGCCGGCGGAGACCGAGATGGTCGCGGGCCGGCCGGTGCACGTGATCTACCGGCCGTCGCGCGGTCTGGAAGTGCGTGACAACACACCGCCACGAAGGCCGCTACCCATGCATGACGGACCACGCGATACCGATGCGTACATAAGGTGAGAGGAGGCGACTTATGCCCATCCGGACCAATCGGGGCCGCGCGGCGGTCTACCGCAAGCTGTGGGGATGGCCGCTCCGATCGCCGAGGCACCTCGTCGTCGCGGGGCTGTTCCTCCTGGCGATCATCCTGTTCATCGCGTACATCGTGCCGAGGCTGACCGGCGGTTCGCAGTCCGCGCAGCCACCCGCCACGACCACGTCGTCGAAGCCCGGCTCGACGCCGAGGTCGCCGACACCGACCCAGGGGGCGCCCGGCGTGGTCCCCCCGGCGGCGCAGGGCGGCAGCCAGCCGTCGCAGACGCTGACCGAGACGCGGCAACCGGTGTCGGAGAACAAGACACCGGCCAAGGCCGACCCGTCCGCGCTCGACGCCGCGTTGAAGTGGGCGGAGGCGTTCACCAACCACCCGGACAACGTCAAGCCGGAGGACTGGCTCAACCAGTTGAAGGCGTACACCACCGACGAGTACTTCGGTGCCACGTTGTCCAAAGTGGACCCGAAGTCGGTCGCGCAGAGCAGGGTCCGCGGCGGCCCGGTGCCGACCGCGGACTCGTACACCAGCTCGGTGACCGTGGACATCCCGACGGACGTGAAGAAGTTGCGTCTCACCCTCGTCAAGACCGATGACGGCTGGCGCGTCAACGAACACACCGAGGTGGATTAGCCATGCGGCTGGCGGTGTTCCTCAGCATCGCCGCGGTGCTGGTGCTCGCGGTAGTCATGACACTGGCAGCGGTCACATCCGTAGTCTCGACCACGCAGAACACCCAGAACGTGAGCCTGGCCAGCTGCAACGCCTCGATCGGCCCGATCACGGCCGCGGGCTCGGGCGGGCAGATGGACGCGAGCAAGCTCAACGACGAGCAGCGCGGCAACGTCGCGCGGATCATCGCGATCGGCAAGGACCGCAAGCTGCCGCCGCTGGCGTGGCAGGTCGCCATCCAGGCGGGGATGACCGAGTCCGGGCTGCGCAGCCTGAACTACGGCGACCGGGACTCGCTCGGCATCTTCCAGATGCGGCCGTCCATGGGCTGGGGATCCCCGGCCCAGGTCACCGATCCGACGTACGCGATCAACAAGTTCTACGACGTGCTGGAGAAGGTCCCGAACTGGAAGGACCAGCGGCCGGGCGACTCGGCGCAGGACGTGGAGCGCTCCGCGTTCCCGGACCGCTACCACCGCTGGGAAGCGATGGCGTCCCACCTGATCGGCGCCGCTGGTGACGTCGTCGACCCGACCGGCTGCGGCGAAGGCACGGGGAACCTGATGCCGGCCGCGTCCGGCGGCGCGGCGAAGGCCATCGAGTTCGCGCTCGCCCAGCAGGGCAAGCCGTACCTGTGGGGCGCGGCGCTCACGCGACAGGACGCGTACGACTGCTCGAGCCTGATGAACCAGGCATACCGGTCGGCGGGAATCATCCTTCCGAGGGTTTCCAAGGACCAGTACAAGGCGGGCGCACACCTGCCGGTCGAGCAGGCGCAGCCCGGTGACCTGCTGTTCTGGGCGTGGGACACGGGCAACCCCGTCACGATTCACCACGTGGCGATGTACCTGGGAGATGGGAAAATCGTCGAGGCCCAGCAGACCGGGGTGCCGGTGCACATCCGGCCGGTGAGCTTCACCGAGCGTGGGCTGGTGCGCCAAGCCGTGCGGCCGGGAGTTTGAGGAGAGGCCATGTATCCGGAACAACCGCCCATTCCAAGATCGGGCACGCCGCTGCGCGACTACCTGGGCAGCGGTCCGCTGCCCGCGGTGGTCGACGGGTACGTGGTGCTGCCGAGATCGCTCGCCGAAGGCATGCCGCTGGTGTGGCAGCAGCAGATGGCGCACCTGCTGGCGGAGTTCCACCAGGCCTTCGGCCACCTGTCGTGGCCGGTGTACCGCGTGGTGCCGTCCCGCTACGAGGTGATCGCGGACCTGGACGAGGAGCAGCTGGCGGAGGTCGGGTGCATAGTGGAGATCGACGCGGACGGTGAACTGGTCTACCGGGAGCGCAACGGCAGGAGGATCGCCGACCCCGAGCACACGAAGGTGCTCGTCTCCTGCCTCGACCCGATCCCGCGGGAACACGCCGCGGACCTCCAGGACACCCCACCGCGAGGTTTCCCGGCACAGGAGAACTGGAGCACCCGATGACCGCGGACTCGAACCCGGACCCAGGCTGGTACTACTGCACGAAGCACAACCGGGTGGAACACGGCCAGATCTGCCGCGCCGCCGATCTGCTCGGCCCGTACCCGGACAAGGCCACGGCGGAGAAAGCCCTGCAGATCGCGGCCGACCGCACGAAGGCGGCCGACGAGGCCGACCGCCGTTGGAGCGGCGAGGACGACTGACTGTCAGGTTTCGGTGAGCCGGGCTGTCAGGAACCGCCGTTCGGCCTCGGTGGGGGCCAGTGCCAGCGCTTCCCGGTAGGCGGTTTGGGCGTCGGCGGTTCGGCCGAGGCTGCGCAGGAACTCGGCCCGGGTGGCCGGGAGCAGGTGGTAGTTCGCCAGCTTCTGGCTGTCCCGCAGGCCGTCCAGAATGGCCAGTCCCGCGTGTGGACCGTCCACTTCGGCCACCGCGACCGCCCGGTTGAGCTCGACCACCGGTGACGGGTCCAGCAGCCCGTACAGCCGCACGATGCGCCGCCAGTCGGTGTCCTCGGCGCGTGCCGCGGTGGCGTGGCACGCGGCGATCGCGGCCTGGACCTGGTACGGCCCCAGCCGGTTGTGCTCGACCGCCCGGTTGAGCGTCGTGACGCCCTCGTCGATCTGCTCGTGGTCCCACTTCGCGCGGTCCTGGTCGGCCAGGGTGATCAGTTCTCCGCCGTCCTGCCGGGCGGCGCGGCGGGAGTCGTGCAGCAGCATCAGCGCGAGCAGGCCCAGCGGCTCCGGTTCGCCGGGCATCAGCTCGGCCAGCACCCGGGCCAGCCGGATCGCTTCGTGGCTGAGGTTCTCCCGTCCCGAATAGCCTTCGTTGAACAGCAGGTACAGCACGCCGAGCACGCCCGCGGTGCGTTCCGCGAGCAGGTGCCGCGGCGGAACGCGGTACGGGATGCGGGCCGCGCGGATCTTGCGTTTGGCCCGGACCAGGCGTTGGGCCATGGTGGGTTCGCCGACCAGGAAGGCGTCCGCGATCCGCGGTGTGGTCAGCCCGGTGAGGGTGCGCAGCGTCAGCGCCACCTGCGCCTCCAGCGGCAGTGCCGGGTGGCAGCAGGTGAACATCAGCCGCAGCCGGTCGTCGGGCACGACGTCCGGGTCCTCGGTTCGCGGTTCGGCCGGGTGCTCCACGGTGGCGAGTTCACGCAGCCGGTTGGCTTCGGCGCCGGTCCGCCGGATCCGGTCCAGCGCGGCGTTGCGGGCCGTGGTGGTCAGCCACGCGCCGGGCCGGTCCGGGACGCCGTCCAGTGGCCAGCGCGCCGCCGCGCGGGTGAACGCCTCCTGTGCGCATTCCTCGGCCAGGTCCCAGTCACCGATGACCCGGATCAGCGTGGCGACGACCTTCCCCCACTCGGTGCGGAAGGCCGTCGCCAGTGCTGCCGGCACCGGGCCGGTCACTGCCAAACCGGTCGCACCTCGATCGCGCCGAACTTCGCCGCCGGGTGCATGGCCGCCAGTTCGATCGCCTCGGCCATGTCCCGGCACTCCAGGATGTCGTAGCCGGCGATCCGCTCCTTGGTCTCGGCGAACGGGCCGTCGGACACCAGCTGCCGGCCGTCGCGGACACGGACGGTCATCGACTCGCTCGCGGGACGGAGCAGCGTCCGGCCGCGGCTCGCCCCTTTCGCGTCCAGGTCCCGCATCCACCGGTCGAACTCCGGCTGGGCGCCGGTCTCCCGCGGGCCGGGCGGTTCGGCCCGGTCGTCGCAGATCAACAGCATGTACCGCATCGTTGCTCCTCTTCGGTCACACCCACACGACGCGGCCGTCGAACTGGATCGACACATTCTCACGAAGTTTTTTCCGCCGCGGTGTCGATTGGCAGCGCCGGGTGCGTCGTCAGGTCGGAACCGACCACTCGACGACTCCCGAGGAGCCCACCATGGTGATCTGGCACGCCACCCAGCAGCCCGCCAGCCGCACGACCGAACAGCAGCTGGGGCAACTGGCCGCCCGCTGGACGCGACTGTTCCGGCGGGCCCCTCGCTCGGCACGCGGTCCGCGGCCGTCAGCCCGTGGCAGCGAATGATGTCCGCGCGGCGGCCGAATCGGATTCAAGTCGTCTTAACTACTCACGGGTCGGCCCGAGTGTGGTTAAGGTGCCGTCATGGACACGACGGACGGCGCCGCGCTCGACTTCGCCGGTGTCCGTGCCGAGTTCGACCTGCCGACCCAGTTCCCGCCCGCCGCGCTGGCCGAGGCGGAGCTGGCCGTCACCGATCGGGATCACCTGGTCGGCGCCCGCGAAGACGCGACCGGCCTGCCGTTGGTCACGATCGACCCGCCCGGTTCCAAGGACCTTGACCAGGCGCTCTACGTCGAACAGCGGCCGGACGGCTTCAGGCTGCACTACGCCATCGCCGACCTCGGCACCTTCGTCCAGCCCGGCGGCGCGTTGGATGTCGAGGTACGGCAGCGCGGCCAGACCATCTACCTCCCGGACGGCAACGTGCCGCTGCACCCGCCGATCCTGTCGGAAGGGGCGGCCAGTCTGCTGCCGGGACAGGTGCGGCCGTCCGCGTTGTGGACCATCGACTTGGACAAAGACGGCGAACCGACGAACATCCGTGTCCGCCGTGCGCTGGTGAAGTCCATAGCCCAGTTCGACTACGACAGCGTGCAAGCGACCATCGACGCGGGGAACCCGCACCCGTCCGTAGCCGCGTTGCCCGCGTTGGGGCGGCTGAGGAGAGAGCACGCGGTACGGCGTGGCGCGGTCGAACTCCAACTGCCTGAACAAGAGGTGGTGACGAACGGCAACGGCAGGTGGACGCTGACTCTGCGCCCGCGTAACAACGTTGACGCGTGGAACGCCGAGATGTCTCTGCTCACGGGTATGAGTGCGGCGAGCCTCATGGTCCAGGCCGGTATCGGTGTGTTGAGGACCCTGCCGGAGCCGGACGAGGGAGCCGTCGAGTGGTTGCGGCGTTCGGCTCGTTCGCTCGGCATCGAGTGGCCACGGACGGACACCGTTTCGGTGATGCTCGCTGGGCTGGATCCGCGTAGCCCCGAGTCGCTCGCGTTGTACATGGACGCCACGCGGTTGCTGCGCGGAGCGGGGTACACGGCGTTCGACGGCAGCTTGCCCGAGTTGACCACACACGCCGGGCTGGGTGCTGCGTACGCGCACGTCACGGCGCCGCTGCGGCGTCTGGTGGATCGATTCGGCGCCGAGATCTGCCTCGCGGTGTCCGCCGACCAGCCGGTGCCGGACTGGGTTCGCGCGAGCCTGCCGGAGCTGCCCAAGCTGATGGGGAGCTCGGACTCGTTGGCGAGCAAGGTCGACCGGGCGTGTCTCGACCAGGCCGAGGCGTGGGTGCTGGCCGGCCGGGCCGGGCACGAGTTCGACGCGGTCGTGCTGCGCGCGGAGGCCAATTCGGCCGAGGTGTTTCTCACAGATCCGCCGGTCATCGCCAAGTGCGCTGGTGAGGGCCTTTCGGAAGGCGGGCGGATCCGCGTGCGGCTGCTGGCCGCGGATACCGTTAAACGCAAGGTGTCTTTCGAAAAAGTGGAGATGCAGTGACCGACGTTGCACAACTCACGGTCGGCGTGTTCGGCGGGACCGGGCCGCAGGGGCGTGGCCTCGCCCTGCGCTGGGCCAAGGCCGGACTCAAGGTGATCATCGGTTCGCGCAAGCAGGAGCGCGCCGAGGAAACCGCCGCCGAGCTGCGGACGCTAGCGGGCGTCGAGCACATCACCGGCCAGGACAACCTGGAGACCGCCCGGCAGGCCGACGTCGTACTCGTCGCCGTGCCGTGGGAGGGCCACAAACCGCTGCTGGAGTCCCTCCGGGAGGCGCTGGCAGGCAAGATCGTGATCGACTGCGTGAACCCGCTCGGCTTCGACAAGCAGGGCCCGTTCGCGCTGCCGGTCGAGGAAGGCAGCGCCGCCCAGCAAGCGCTCGCCCTGTTGCCGGAGTCCCGCGTGACCGCCGCGTTCCACCACGTGTCCGCGGTGTCGCTCGAGGACCTGTCGGTGTCCGAGATGGACAGTGACGTGCTCGTCCTCGGTGACGACCGCGAAGCGACGGACGTCGTGCGCGCGCTGGCCGAGACGATCCCGGGGTTCCGCGGCATCTACGGCGGACGGCTGCGCAACGCCCACCAGGTCGAGGCGTTCACCGCCAACCTGATCGCCATCAACCGCCGCTACAAGGCCCATGCCGGTATCCGGATCACCGACGTTTGACGACCTCGGCGAACCCGTGCCGGTCACGTCACCGGCACGGGTCGTCAGCCTGGTCCCGTCGCTGACCGAGGCCATCGAGGTCAGCGCGCCCGGCATGGTCGCGGGCGCCACGGACTACTGCACGCACCCGCAGGACCTCGACGTCCCCAGGGTCGGCGGCTCGAAGTACCCGGACGTCGAAGCCGTGCTCGACCTCCAGCCGGACCTGGTGGTCGCCAACGCCGAGGAGAACCGGCCGCAGGACGTCGAACGGCTGCGGGCCAACGGCGTCGCGGTGTGGGTCACGTCAGCGGCCGCGAACGTCCCCGACGGGCTCGGTTCGGTGCGGCGCCTGCTCACCCAGGGCCTGGGCCTGACCGAGCCGCAATGGCTGGTGGAGGCCGAGAACCTCTGGTCGCACACGGTTCCGGTGCATTCCATGGCGATCATCCCGGTGTGGCGACGGCCGTGGGTGGTGATCGGCAGGGACACGTTCGCCGGTGACGTGCTGCTGCGGCTCGGCGTGGCCAACGTGTACGCCGAGCACGAGGAGCGGTACCCCCGCCCGAAGCTGGACGAGTTGCAGGCGCAGGACGCGGACCTGGTGGTGCTGCCGGACGAGCCGTACCTGTTCACCGACACCGACGGGCCGGAGGCGTTCCCGGGCAAGAGTTACAAGCTGGTCAACGGCAGGCACTTGACCTGGTGCGGCCCGTCGCTTGTGGACGCTCACACCTCGTTGCGCTGAGCGAACCTGTCGGTCGCGGCGAGCAGCTGCTGGGCGATGCCGGGGTCGGCGACCGCGTGCCCGGCCGAGTTGAGCACGTGCCCCTCGCACTCGGGCCACGACGTGGCCAGCTCGTACGCGGTGATCATCGGCGTGACGATGTCGTAGCGCCCGTTGACGACCACGCCGGGGATGCCTGCCAGCTTGCCGACGTCCCTGAGCAGCTGGCCTTCCGCCAGCCAGCCCTTGTTGACGAAGTAGTGCAACGCGATCCGGGCGAAAGCGACCGCGAACTTCTCCTCGCCGTAGGAGGTCACCATGCTGGTCTGGGTGGACGCGGTCGCGCCTTCCCAGGTGCTCCACGCGACCGCGGCCCGCCGGCTCAGCTCGGGGTCGTCGCCGAACACCAGCCGGTGGTACGCGGTCAGCGCGTCCTCGCCCTCGGGCACGAACTCGGTGAACTTCGCCCACGCGTCCGGGAAGATGTGCCCGGCGCCGCCGCCGTACAGCCAGTCCAGTTCGGACTGTCGCAGCGTGAACACGCCCCGCAGGATCATCCCGCTGACGCGTGAGGGGTGCGTCTGCCCGTACGCCAGCGCGAGCGTCACGCCCCACGAGCCACCGAACAGCAGCCACTTGTCGATGCCGAGGTGCGCACGCAGCTTCTCCATGTCGCCGACCAGGTGCCAGGTGGTGTTGGTGGCCAGGTCGTGCTCGGGTGAGCTCACGTGCGGCGTGCTCTTGCCGGATCCCCGCTGGTCGAACAGGACGATCCGGTAGGCCGCGGGGTCGAAGTGCTGCCGTTGCTTCGGATTGGTCCCCGAGCCGGGGCCGCCGTGCAGGACGACCGCCGGGATGCCGTCCGGGTTGCCACTGACTTCCCAGTACACCTGGTGGCCGTCGCCGACATCGAGCATGCCGGAGTCGTACGGGAGGATGTCCGGGTAGAACACGCGCATGCCACCCAGTCTCTCGTGAGTGTTTCGGCCGGTTTGAACCGGCCGAAACACTCACGAGGGGGTTGCTCAGTGGAACGTGTGCTCGGGGCCGGGGAACTGCCGGTCCTTGACCTCCGCGGCGAACTGCTGCACGGCGCCGGACAGGACCCCGGCCATGTCGGCGTAGCGCTTGACGAACCGCGGCGCCTTCCCGGTCCGCAGCCCGGCCATGTCCTGCCAGACGAGGACCTGCGCGTCGCAGTCCGGGCCGGCGCCGATGCCGATCGTGGGAATCCGCAGCTCGTGCGTGACCCGCTTGGCGGCCTCGCCGGGCACCATTTCCATCACCACGGCGAACGCCCCCGCGTTCTGCAGCGCGAGCGCGTCCGTGACCAGGACGTCGGCGGCGTCGCCACGGCCCTGCACGCGATAACCACCGAGGTTGTGTTCACTCTGCGGAGTGAAACCGATGTGTCCCATCACGGGCACACCGGCCGACGTCAGCGCTTCGACGTGCGGGGCGAAGTGGGCTCCGCCCTCCAGTTTCACGGCGTGCGCGCGGCCTTCCTTCATGAACCGGACCGCCGTTTCCAGCGCCTGCGCCGGTGAGACCTGGTACGAGCCGAACGGCAGGTCGGCAACGACCAGTGCCCGCCTGGCCGAGCGCGTCACGGCGCGGACCAGCGGAACGAGTTCGTCGACCGTCACAGGCAATGACGTGTCGTAGCCGTACACGTTGTTGGACGCCGAATCACCGACGAGCAGGACCGGGATACCGGCCTCGTCGAACAGCGCGGCCGTGTACATGTCGTACGCGGTCAGCATGGGCCACGGCTCGCCGCGGTCTTTCATTTCCTGCAGGTGATGGATCCGCACGCGCTTCGGTGTCGCCGCGGCAGTGCTTGCACCCTGGGCACCTGATCCGTATGGGGATGTGAGCTCAGAAGACATCGTCGTCCACCGTCCTTGTCCTCGAGGCCCGTGTGCGGGTCCCCGGGTTGGCTGGGGCTCTACGTGTACGAGGGTGACAGCCGCGGCGCTGGTTCGCAGGTGGGTGGGAGGGAAGTCACAGGGTCGCAGGGGCCATGATCTGGGGCGTGGGCAAGCACAGAGCAGCTGGCATCGTGGCGACGATTGTGCAGGTCGGCGCGTTTCTCTCGGTGTTCTTCGTCCTGACGGACGTCGACAGCGAGGTTCGCTGGTACGTGGGTTTCGCCTCGTGGATGGTGGGCCTGCCGGTCGACGAGAACCTGTTCATCTCGGTCGTGCTGCTGGTGCTCGGCGCGGCGCTGCGGCGCCGGAAACGGGCCGCGCTGTGGACGCTGGTCGTGTTCGAGGTCGGCTCGGTCCTGACCGATCTCGTCTACCTGCTCACCCTGGAGGAGGATCCCGACCTCGCCGTCGACATCGGCGAGGTCACGACCCTGCTGGTGGTCGCCGTCGCGGTCGAGCTGGCGATCATCCTGGTCCTGCTCAGGCTGAGGCCGTCGTTCCCCGCCCAGATCGCGCCCGGCGCGGTGCGCAGGTCCGTGGCGATCCTGCTGGTCGGGCTGGCCGCGGTGACGGTCGCAGGCTGGATACTGACCGGGCCGTTCCCCGGCTCGCTGCGGGAGGTCTGGGAGAAGCTGGTCTGGGCGGGCAATCACACCACGGGTGAGCTGCTGCAACTCCGCCCGCTGGGCATCGGCCGGGGCCCCGGCTGGCTGGGCACCCTGCTGGACGTCCTCGGCGCGCTTGTCGCGGTCGTCGCCGTCTACAGGTTCTTCCGTGGCGTGCGCAGCATGCGGCACCTCGCGCCGGACGAGGAACTCAAGGTCAGGGAGCTGCTCGCGGAGTACGGCGAACGCGACTCGCTCGGCTACTTCGCCACCCGGCGGGACAAGAGCGTGGTGTTCGCGCCGAACGGGCGCGCGGCGGTGACGTATCGCGTGCTGGGCGGTGTCAGCGTCGCGAGTGGTGATCCGGTCGGTGATCCGGAGGCGTGGCGCCAGGCCGTCGACATGTGGCTGGTCGAGGCACATCGGTACGGGTGGGCCAGCGGTGTGCTCGGTGCCAGCGAGGACGGCGCGAAGGTCTACACGGCGGCGGGCCTCAAGGCGCTGGAGATCGGTGACGAGGCCATTTTGGACGTTCGGCAGTTCACGTTGTCCGGGCCGGAACGCAGGTCCGTGCGGCAGGCCGTGAACAGGATCGAACGCGCCGGGTACACGTGCACGGTCCGCCGGCACTCCGAGATCCCCGAGCCGGAGATGGAGACGCTGCGCAGCGCCGCCCAGCACTGGCGCGGTGCGCAGACCGAGCGAGGGTTCTCCATGGCGCTCGGGCGGCTCGGTGACCCAGCGGACGGCCGGTGCGTCATGGTGGAGGCGTACGACCTCGCGGGCCGGTTGCGGGGGTTGTTGTCGTTCGTGCCGTGGGGCAGGCGCGGGTTGTCGCTCGACCTGATGCGCCGTGACCGCGACGCGGGCAACGGGCTCAACGAGTTCATGCTCAACGCGGTCATCGAGGCGAGCGGAAAGCTCGGCGCGCAACGGATCTCGCTGAACTTCGCGATGTTCCGCGCGGTGTTCGAAGGCGGCGAGCGGATCGGCGCCGGGCCGGTCCTGCGGGCGTGGCGGGGGATCCTCGGCGTGTTCTCCCGTTTCCTGCAGCTCGAGTCGCTGTACCGGTCCAACGCGAAGTACGGCCCCGACTGGGAACCGCGTTTCCTGTGCTACTCGCGGACCAGGCGGTTGCCGAAGGTCGGCATCGTCGCGGGCGCGCTGGAGGGCTTCCTGCCGACGCTGCAGCGCCGCAGCGGCCTGCGTGCCGAACCGGTCGACGACCAGTTCGTTGGCCGGGTTCGTGAGATCGACGAGCTCGCCGCCAAGGCCAAGCCGAGGCAGGCGCGGCGGCCGGAGCAGGTCCGGGTGCGGATCGCGAAGCTGGAACGGCTCCGCGCAGCCGGTTACGACCCCTACCCGCCCGGATTCGACCGGGACACCCGGCTTTCCGCTGTCGTTGAGCGGTTTCCGGCGCTGCCACCGGACACCCGCACCGGGCAGCACGTGCGGATCGCGGGCCGGGTGATCGCCAGCCGCGACCTCGGTGGCCTGTGTTTCGTGCGGCTGCGCGACTTCGGCGGCGAACTCCAGGTCATGCTGACCGGGCCCGCCTTGCACGACTGGCGGTCGCTGGTCGACCTCGGCGACCACGTCGGCGTCAGCGGCGAGGTGGTCACGTCCAGGCGCGGCGAGCTGTCCGTGCTCGCGGACGAGTGGACGGTCACCGCGAAGTGCCTGCATCCGTTGCCGGACAAACGAAAAGGCCTGTCCGACCCGGAGACGAGGGTCCGCCAGCGGTACCTGGACCTGGTGGTCAACCCGGAGTCGGCCGCCATGCTCAAGCTGCGCTCCACGGTGGTCAGGGCATTGCGGGAGACGTTGCACGACAAGGACTTCCTCGAAGTCGAGACGCCGATGCTGCAGACCGTGCACGGCGGTGCCAACGCGCGCCCGTTCGTCACCCACATCAACGCGTACGACATGCGGATGTATCTGCGGATCGCGCCGGAGCTCTATCTGAAGCGGCTGTGCGTCGCAGGCGTCGAGCGGGTTTTCGAACTGAACCGGAACTTCCGCAACGAAGGCGTCGACGCCAGCCACAATCCGGAGTTCACCATGCTGGAGGCCTACCAGGCCTACGCGGACTACAGCACAATGCGAGTCCTGACTCAGAAACTCGTGCAGCGGGCGGCGCGTGCCGCGTATGGCGCGGAGATCGTACGGCGGGGTGGCGAGGAGTTCGACATCTCCGGGGATTGGCCGGTCGTCAGCGTGCACCAAGCCGTTTCCGGCGCGCTGGGCGAGGAAATCACTCCGGACACCCCGGTACGTGAGCTGAAAGGCCTGCTCGCGAAAGCGGGGATCGTGCTCGACGACGAACTGGGCCACGGCCATCTGGTGCAGAAGGCGTACGAATACCTGGTGGAGGGCGACACGGTCGAGCCGACCTTCTACACCGATTTCCCGACCGAGACGTCCCCGCTGACCAGGCGGCACCGGGTCGAGCAGCGGGTCGCCGAGCGCTGGGACCTGGTGGCGTTCGGCAGTGAGATCGGTACGGCGTACACCGAACTGACCGATCCGATCGAACAGCGCGAAAGGCTGGAGGCCCAGTCGCTGCGGGCGGCCAGCGGTGACGTGGAAGCGATGGAACTGGACGAGGATTTCCTGCGCGCGCTGGAACACGGCATGCCGCCGACCGGTGGAATGGGGCTGGGGGTCGACCGGCTGCTGATGATGTTGACCGGCGCGTCGATCCGGCAGACGGTTCTTTTTCCCTTCGCCCGTCCCCGTTGAGTTATTTCCGCACGGCTGCTTGAATGCCCGGGAGCGCTCCCAGAACCCTGCCTCATGATCTCGATGACGAGAGAGGAGCAGCCATGCGTCGGATTCTGCCTGCCGTCTTCACGGCCGCGTTGGCGTTGTCCCCGATCCACATCGCACACGCCGCGGCCGACCCGGTCGGGATGACCAGCGGTTTCTACGTCGACCCGAATTCCAACCCGGCGAACTGGGTCCGTGCCAACGGCTCGGACGCCCGCGCGAGCCGTATCCAGGCTTCGATCGCGAGCAAGCCGATGGCCAGGTGGTTCGGGTCGTGGAGCGGCGACATCCGGGCCGCGGTCAGCAGTTTCGTGGTCGCGGCGGACGCCGCCGACAAACTTCCCGTGCTGGTCGCGTACAACATCCCCGGCCGGGACGCCTGCGGCGGCCACTCCGGTGGCGGCGCCGGGACGCCCGAGGCGTACCGGGCGTGGATTTCCGCGTTCGCGACCGGCCTGGGCAACCGGCCCGCGGTGGTGATCCTCGAACCGGACTCCTTGGCGGACTTCAACTGCATGGACGCCGGTGCGATCGCCACCCGGACCGGGATGATCAAGTACGCGACCGGGCAACTGCGGGACAAGGGCCTCAACACGTGGGCCTACCTTGACGCGGGCAACGCGCGCTGGGTCCCGGCCGCGACCATGGCGAGCCGGTTGGACAGCGCGGGCGTGCGCAACGTACGCGGCTACTCGATCAACGTGTCCAACTACTACACCACACCGGAGTCGGCGGACTACGGAAACGCTGTCAACGCGGCACTTCCCGGCTACCGCAAGACATTCGTGATCGACACCAGCCGCAACGGCAACGGATCCAACGGCGACTGGTGCAACCCGCCCGGTCGCAAACTCGGCAGCACGGCACAGGTCGGCGGACCGGCGGAACTGCTTGTCTGGGTGAAGGTTCCCGGCGATTCCGACGGATCGTGCGGGATCGGAGCGGGTGTCCCGGCCGGTCAGTTCAGCCCCGCCATCGCGATTCGACTGATCGACGGAACCTGATGACGGCAATTCAACCGTGGTGAAATCAGGCACGAGCGCATACCTTGGTACGCACCGAAACCAGGGGAGGTGCTCGTGCCTGGGGCCGACTGGGAACGACAGGTCGAGACGACCGCGACGGCATACCGGCGGATGAGCGAGCAGATCGGCCGGATACAGGTCAGCGCGGTCTCCCAGGACGGTGCGGTGCAGGTGGCGGTGTCCGCGTCCGGCGTGCTGACGGACCTGCGGCTGCCAGACCGGGCTCTCGCCGAAGAGATCATGGCGTGCATACGCAAGGCGCAGGCGGGAATTCCTGACAAGATGCGCACGGTGATGCTCGAAACCGTTGGCGCACAAGACCCGAACACCCACCTCGTGCTGGCTTCGGCCCGGGAGCGATTCCCGGACACGCACCGGGAGCAGCGACAGCCGGACAGCGGTGACTGGGACGAAAGGCCGGTCCTCGAAGACATCGGGGGACCGGCATGAGCGAGGGATACGAAGTCGTCCTAGGCGCGCTCGCGGCGCACGCCCGTCAGGTGAACGGCGTGGCGGACGAGATCCGGGGCGTGTCCGGGCACGCGGCCACGAAGCTCCCGTCCGACGCGCTCGGCGAGATCGGCCAACCGTTCACCGCACTGATGGATCAGCTTGTGGCAGCGGGAAACCGCGCACTCGAAGCCAGCGCGAACGCGGTGCACGCGACAGCCGCGGACATCGTGCGCAGCAAGGACGAACTGGGGTACCGGGAAAACGAAACCGGGCAGGGCTTCGGAGGTGTCGGTGGCTGACAACATCAGTGCGTTGTCCGCGTCGATGCGGCCGGTCGAGGTCTTGTCAGCGGCCGGGCTCGGTCAACTGGCCGGTCTGGTGATGCCGCTGCAGTCGGTGCTGGACCGGATGGCAGGCAACGCTTCCGGCGTCTACGCGTTCCTCGACGCATGGGTCACGGTGTCGAACCGGATAACGCAGATCCAGGCACAACTGGCACGAGCGGTGACGACTGGGACCGCGGGGTGGCGCGGTGAGGCCGCGGACCAGTACCGCATGCGTGCGGACAACATCGGCCGGTCGCTGACAGAGTTCGCGACCGCGGCACGTGAGGCGGCCGCGGTCGTGCAGCTGACAGCCGAGGTGGTGGGGCAGAGCCGGTCAGGCGCGAACGACCTGATCACCGACATGGTGCGGCGCCTGATCTCGCTGGTACGACACTTGATGGCGGTCGAAGGCGGGATGACGGCAACCGTGCTGGTGCAGGCAGGTGACCTGGTCAGCACGTTCGCCAAGCCGGTCGCGAACATCGAACGGCAAGCCCAGACCAGCCTGGCCAACGCGGTGAAACCGATCAACGACCTGATCACCACGCTGGGCACAGTCACCCGCCTTTGGGACAGTCACACGCGAGGCGGAGCCGTCCAGTCACACCAGTTCCAGACTGCCGACCTGCTCGAGCACGAACTCGTGCACGTCATCCAACAGCGCAAGGGCCGCTAACGCCTACCCCTGCAGCTTTCGCGGGCGCATCGGATGCTGCTCCGTGAATGCTGAACGCCTTGAGTGTGGGTTCCTGTTGTTGGCTCCTTTTTTGCTATGCCTTTGTTTTTGACCCTATGGTGGGTCGGGGCGGCGCCGATTTGACATGGGAACCCCCGGCGGTTGACGCTCATCGAGCGTAAAGGCGGAGCCCCTTGCAGTACCTATGGCGCGGCACTGTCCAAAGTGGCGAGGCTCTCCACACCCACAAGCTTACGGCCACTCCACCATGTAAATCGGCGCCGCGCTGCGGTTATCGGGGCTTTGGTGCTCGGACCTCTTTGCGGTCTTCTGGCTTTCTGAGCTTCAGGCTTCAGGCTTTTGGATTCTGGCTATTGTTCTCGGCCTCTGCTTCCCGAGGCGGGGGAAGCGGTAAGCAGGTATCGCCAGGAAGCATGCGCAAGATCTCGGAGAACTGGCTGGAACGCAACCAACACCGTATGACCAGCGCTGGTAGCCGCACATGGGGCTGGAAGCCGCACTCCAACGTAACCAGCAGCGCTGACGCAATCAGACATCATCCGTTAAAAACCCGGCACACGACGGCGAGCAGGCCATAGGTGGACACGCTTGCATACTCACCATGCACCCGCGCACAGTGCACGCCAACTACCCGCCAGTAGCAGCGCCACCCGGGCACTCGCTGACAGCAACGCAGGCCAAGTACCGGTCGACAGGAGCGTGAGCCGAGCACCTGCCAGCAACAGCGCCACCCGGGCACTCGCTGACAGCAACGCAGGCCAAGTACCGGTCGACAGGAGCGTAAGCCGAGCACCTGCCAGCAACAGCGCAGGCCGTGTCCGCTGACAGCAACGCGCAACCCGAGCACCTGCCAGCAGCAGCGCAAGCCAGCACCCGCAGCAGCGCGCCCGGACCCGTGTCCACCGGTGGGCCGACGTGCTTGGGTGTTGAATGTTGTATTCAGGTGGTGTGTGTTTTGAATGCTGCGTCGGGTTGTGGGTGCTAATGGGGCGTGGGCGAAGCCCTGAATACTGAATGCGCAGTAGCGCCAGGCTGCATAATGTCGTTGGTGAAGGCGCCTGCATGCTGAATGCAGAATTCAACATGCGCGGGCGCTGCTCGGTGTATGGGGTGAGATATGGCGCGCTCGCTGAATGCTGCGTCGAGAGTGGGGCGTGCGCCGATGCGTGGGAGTGAGGGTGTGTGGGCGCGGCGTGTGAACTGAGGGCCGCGTTGGGTGCGGCGTGCACACTGAATTCAGCATTCAGGGTGGCGTTTGATCGGTGCATCGGTGCATCGGTGCATCCGTGAATTGGTGGATTGGTGCGCCGGTGGATCGGTGGATTGGTGGTGTGGTGCACCGGTGCGCTGGGCGAGGTGAATGTGCTGAATGCCGCGTTGGCTGCGGAGGTGCGTGCAACCAACGCGGCATTCGATGCGGATGTCAGCCCTCGCGCCAGCCGCTGGTGATCGGAAGTCGCCGGTCCCGGCCGAACGCCTTAAGGCTGATCTTCGTACCCGGCGGATATTGGCGGCGTTTGTATTCCGCACGGTCCACCATTGTCAGCACCTTGTCGATCACCTCGGCTGAGAAGCCCCGCGCCAGCAGGTCCGATCGGCCGCGGTCGCTTTCGACGTACTCGTCGAGGATGTCGTCGAGCAACTCGTAGTCGGGCAGTGAGTCGGTGTCCAGCTGTCCGGGGCGCAGTTCGGCCGAGGGGGGCTTGGTGATCGAGTTCTCCGGGATCGGGGGAATCTCGCCGAGCTTCTCCGCTTCCGCGTTGCGCCATCTGGCCAGTTGCCACACGAGTGTCTTCGGTACGTCCTTGATCGGTGCGAATCCGCCGACGGCGTCGCCGTAGATCGTGGAGTAGCCGACTGCCAGCTCGGTCTTGTTGCCTGTGGCCAGCACCAGGTGGCCGTGCTGGTTCGACAGGCCCATCAGTGTCACGCCACGGCACCGCGCCTGCACGTTCTCTTCGGCGAGGCCGTTCAGGCCCAGCTGGTTGACGAACACGTCCACCATGGCGCCGATCGGCTGGACCTCGTAGTGCGAGCCGATCCGTTTGGCCAGGTCGGCCGCGTCGTCTTTGGAGTGTTCGGATGAGTACGACGACGGCATCGAGACGCCGTACACCGCCGATCCGCCGAGCGCGTCCGCTGCCAGGGCGGCGACCACGGCGGAGTCGATCCCGCCGGACATGCCGAACGTAACCGAGCGGAAGCCGTTCTTGTGCACGTAGTCGCGCAGCCCGGTGACGAGGGCGAACCAGACCTCGGCTTCTTCGGGCAGGGGTTCGGCGACGGGTGGGAGGGGGAGCGGTTCGTACGTGGGCACCGGGTCGGCCGACAAGGTGACGCGGCGGACCGTGAATTCGCCGACCTGGCCTTCGGTGCGTTCCCGGCCACCGGGAAAGGACATGTCTGTGATCAGGAGGTGTTCGACGAACTGGGGTGCGCGGGTCACCACTGAGCCGTCCGCGGAGACGATGATCGAGTCGCCGTCGAACACGAGCTCGTCCTGACCGCCGATGAGGTTCAGGTAGACGAGCGGCGCGCCTGCTTCCGCGGCCCGGCGCGCGACGAGGGGCAGCCGCTGGTCGTCTTTGTTCTTCTCGTACGGCGAAGCGTTGGGGGAGACAACGAGGTCGACGCCTGTCTGGCCGAGCGCCGTGATCGGGCCGCCGTCCTGCCAGAGGTCCTCGCAGATGACCATGCCGATCTCGACACCGTGCAGCTGGACGATGTCCAGCGTCTGGCCGGGTTTGTAGTACCTGCGCTCGTCGAACACGCCGTAGTTGGGCAGGTGGTGTTTGAACTGCGTCGCGGCGATCCTGCCTTCGTGGAGCACCGCGGCGGCGTTGCGCGGGCCGGCCTCGTCCGCGTCCAGATAGCCGACGTACACCGCCAACGCGCCGCAGCCGCTGTCCGCCAGGCGTGTCGCGAGCGACGCCAGCGCGGCCTTCGAGGCGTCGGTGAACGACTCGCGCAGCGCGAGGTCCTCGACCGGGTAGCCGGTCAGCGCCATCTCGGGGAACACCACGAGGTGTGCGCCCTGTTCAGCGGCTTTGCGTGTCCACTCGACGATCAGGTCGGCGTTCCCGGACAGGTCCCCGACCCGGGTGTTGACCTGAGCGGCGGCGATGCGCAGTTGGGGCATGGGCGCTATCCTCCCGCATGTTTTCGCCTCTGAGGCGGAAATGTGGCGCACGGATCATCGCAGATCTGGTCATGCTGCCACGCCGAAAGCAGCCCCGCGAGTGTCACCCGATAGGAGTTACCAGGAGAAACGAGAAGTAACCGAGCGCTCCGGTCCAACCGCGCCGAAGAGCTCAGTCCGCGACCGCTGTCAGCATGCCGTGGGAATGCGAGTGGCCCTCGCCGATCCGGCGAGGGCCACTGTGCTCACGCAGGTCAGCGTTCGGCTTTGACCTTCTTCACGTGCGCGCGGACCTTCTTGAGCGCCTGCTCGGCGTCGGAGTCCCACGGGTTGTCGTAGACCATGTAGGTCCACGTCGAAGTCGGCCGCTTGAGCCCGGCTTCTTCCAGTTCGGCGCCGTTCTCGCCGATCTTCACCGCGTCGAACGAGTCGATCGCCGTCTCGTGCGCCTCCGGCACGATCTGGTTGAACGCGGGCACGACCGCGCGGTGGAACTCGTCGATCGGTGTTTCCTTGGCCAGCGCGCGCAGGTGCACGGTTTCGCGCACGTCCGCGGTGTAGCCGAGGTGGTCGACCCAGCGGCGGTCCAGGTGGTACAGCACGATCTGCCGGGCCGCTTCGGCCACGAGTTCCTCGCCGAACTCCTCGACGAGCTCCTTGTGCCGTTCGGGCGCGTGCTTCTCGAAGAGTTTGTCCGCGACTTCGCTGTGCAGGATCTTGTCGCGGTGTTCCATGATGATGTCGCGCTGTTGCTCGACCAGCCGGGTGTAGCGCCAGGTGTTGCGGTGGATCTCCAGCTCGACGCCTTCGGCGACGCGCTGCGCGTGCGCCACGTACGCCCGTGCCGTCTTGTCCTTGATCAGGCCGTCCTCGCCGGGCGGCTCCTTGAACACGTGCAGCTGGACCTCGGGGGCGTACTGGACCAGCTGCTCGTCCTCCATGCTGGAGAAGAACACCGAGCCACCGGGGTCGCCCTGGCGTCCCGCGCGGCCTCGCAGCTGGTCGTCCAGGCGTGATGACGGGTAGTGCCCGGTGCCGATGACGTACAGGCCACCGAGCTCGGCCACCTTGTCGTGGTCGGCTTCGGTGTGGCCGCCGAGGCGGATGTCGGTTCCCCGGCCGGCCATCTGGGTGGAGACCGTGATCACGTTGTACGAGCCTGCCTCGGCCACGATCGCGGCTTCTTCCGCGTCGTTCTTGGCGTTCAGCACGACGCATTCCAGGTCGTTCTCGCCGAGCCGCTTGGCGATCCGCTCCGACTCGGCCACGTCCAGGGTGCCGACCAGGATCGGCCGCCCGCTCTCGTGGGTCTTGACGATCTCCTCGATGAGCGCGTCTTCCTTGGCGTCCTCGGTGGTGTAGAGCCTGGTCAGCTCGTCTTCGCGGACGCAGGGCTTGTTCGGCGCGATCACCGCGACTTCGAGCTTGTAGAACTCGCGCAGCTGTTCCGCGACCGCGACCGCCGTGCCGGTCATCCCCGCGACCTTGGGGTACCGGGCGATCAGGGCTTGGACGGTGATCGAGTCGAGCACTTCGCCGCTCTCGGTCGCCGCGACCGCCTCCTTGGCCTCGACGGCCGCCTGCAGGCCGTCCGGCCAGCGCTGGAGCGCCGCGATCCGGCCACGGGAGGTGTTGATCAGCTGGACCTTGTTGTCACGCACGATGTAGTCGACGTCCCGCTCCAGCAGCGCGTGCGCGTGCAGCGCGACGTTCACCGCGGCGACGTACGGGCTGTCCTCGGAGTACAGGTCCACGCCGCCGAGCGCCTTCTCCACGGCTTTCGCGCCGGACGGTGTCAGCCACGCGTTGCGGCCGTCCTCGTCCTTCTCGTAGTGCAGGCCCGCACGCAGGCGGCGCACGATCTCGGCCATGTCGGCGTCCCGCTCGACACCTTCGGCCGTTCCGGCCATCACCAGCGGCACCTTGGCCTCGTCGACCAGCACCGAGTCGGCTTCGTCGACCAGCGCGACCGTGGCCGGGCTGGGCACCTGGACCTGGTCTTCGGCCCTGGTCACCAGGCGGTCGCGCAGCAGGTCGAAGCCGATCTCGCTGACCGAGCCGTAGCAGACCTCGGAGAGGTACGCCTCGCGCCGGTGCTCGTTCGAGACCTTCTCGCCGACGTAGCCGACGCTCACGCCGAGCAGCTCGTACACCGGCCGCATCCACTCCGCGTCGCGTTTCGCGAGGTAGTCGTTGACCGAGATGACGTGCACGCGCTTGCCGCGCACGGCGAACCCGGCCGCGGTCAGCGCACCGGCGAGCGTCTTGCCCTCACCGGTCGCCATCTGCACGATGTGCCCGGACAGCATGCCCATGACGCCGACAAGCTGCACGTCGTAGGGGCGTTCGCCCAGCGCCCGTTTGGCCCCTTCGCGGGCCAACGCGCAGTACTCGATCAGCTCGTCGTCGGCGAGTTCCCGTTCCGAACCACGCAGCTTGGTGACCTTCTCGGTCAGCTCTTCGTCGCTGAGCTTCGCGATGACGTCCTCGCGATCAGCGATTTTGGGCAGCAGCGCTTCGTACTTGGTCAGCTCGACGGACGCAGGCCGCTCCAGGAGCCGGCGCAGCCGACCCTTGACCTTGGCGAGCATCGTGGCCACCAGGCACCTCCAGCATCACAGGGCACGTAACAGCCTTAACGCGACGGTGTTCACATCGAGTTCCGCCCGGCCCAGCATTCACCTCGATGGCAGTATCGGGGTGTGACACTGAGTGGCCGTATCTGGCGATTCTCCCTTGTATCCATGCTGGCCGCATCGGCTGCGGCCTGCACTTCGTCCACCGGAGCGCCCGTTGCTCAGCCGGTGACCGAACAACGGGGGCCGACGGGGACGGTACCCGCCGGATTGGCGACGTTCTACGGTCAGTCGCTCACTTGGGGTGATTGTGTCCCATTTGCCCGAACCAGCGACGACAAGAGCACTTTCAAGAGCCGGGACGCCCGCTGCGCCCGGTTGGCGGTGCCGCTCGACTACGGCAAGCCGGATGGCCCGGTCATCTCGCTCGGCCTGTTGCGCGTGGCCGCGACCGATCCTAGCCGCCGGATCGGCTCGCTGCTGATCAACCCGGGCGGTCCGGGGGCGTCCGGGCTGGCCACCGCGACCCGGCTGGCGACGCAGGCCAAGGACAGCGAGTTGCGCAAGCGGTTCGACTTCGTCGGGTTCGATCCGCGCGGCATCGGGTCCAGCGAGCCCGCGATCCGCTGTCTGACCGATCAGGAACGCGACACCGAACGAGCCGACGACGACGAGCTGGACGCCTCGCCGGAGGGCGTGGCGCGGGTGGAGGCCGAGCAGCGCGACTACGCGAACAAGTGCGTGCAGCGCACAGGTGACGGCGCCCAGCTCCTGGCCACTATGGGCACACGCGATGTCGTCAAGGACATGGACGTGCTGCGGTCGGTCCTGGGTGATGAGAAGCTGACCTATCTCGGTTACTCGTACGGCACGCGCCTCGGCACGACGTACGCCGAGACGTTCCCGAGGAACGTGCGTGCGCTGGTGCTGGACGGCGCGCTGGATCCCGAGCAGGACGTGGTCGACGAACTCGTGGCGCAGGGGGAGGGCTTCCAGAAGGCGTTCGACGCGTTCGCGGCGTGGTGCGTGCAGCGCGAGGACTGTGCGCTCGGGCGGTCGGCGGATCAGGTTCTGCCCACTTACTGGAACATCGTCCGGCCGTTGATCGACCGGCCGGTGGATCTCGGCGAAGGCGGGCGCAAGCTGTCCTATTCCGACGCGACCACCGCGGTGATCCAGGCGTTGTACGCGGAACAGCTGTGGGACACGCTCAACAAGGGCCTGGCCGATCTGAAACGCCAGCGGCCCCAGGCGTTGATGTTCCTCGCCGACACGTATTTCGAACGGGACAAGGAGGGCCACTACTCCACCACACAGGACGCGTTCACGGCCGTGCGTTGTGTCGACGATCCCCGTGTCACGGACAAAGCGCTTGTGCTCGAGGCGCAGCAGCGCTACAAGCAGGCGGCTCCGTTCCTAGACGACGGCCGCCCGGCCAGCCCGGCGTTGGACGCGTGTGCTTTCTGGCCGGTGCCCAACACATCGCAGCCGCACCTGCCCAATGTCCAAGGGTTGCCGCCGATCCTGGTCATCTCGACGACCGGGGACCCGGCCACGCCGTACCAGGCTGGCGTGAATCTGGCGAAGGCGCTCGGCGGTGTCGTGCTGACCTACGAGGCCACGCAGCACACCGCTTTTCTGCAGGGGAACGCGTGCGTGGACAACGCCGGTAGTGAATACCTGGTCGATTTGACCGTGCCGCAGGCCGGAATCAGGTGCGAGTAACGGAATGCCGTTATCCGGCGATCTTGAAAACGTGCGTCGTACCAGGGGAATCGGAGCGCTGGCCGTCGGCGCGCTGCTCGCGTTGACCGCGTGCTCCACAGTCGTTCAGGGAACGCCGGTGGCCGGTGGCGCCGCCAAACCGGTCGGACCTGTGCCGCCCGGCCTGGAGAAGTTCTACACCCAGCCGGTGAATTGGGAAGCCTGCGCGAAATACGCCACAGACGAGACCAGCTCGACGCTGTACGACGATGACGCCCTGCGGTGTGCGCGGTTGCGTGTGCCGCTCGACTACGCCAAGCCGGACGGTCGTGAGATCACGATCGGCTTGTTGCGCAAGAAGACCGCGACGGGAGCGGGGCGGATCGGTTCACTCGTGGTCAACCCCGGCGGCCCCGGCCAGTCCGGTATGCAGTCGGCGGCGCAGCTCGCCGAGGAGTGGGATGATCCGCTGGCCGGCCGGTTCGACCTGGTCGGGTTCGACCCGCGCGGTGTCGGGTCGAGCGAGCCGGCCGTGAAGTGCCTGACCGACAAGGACAAGGACGCTGAGCGGCTGGAGCCGCCCGTCGCCGGGACCGGGCCGGAAGCCGTTGCCGCGATTGAGAAGGAGAACAAGGAGTACGTCGACAAGTGCGTCGCCAACACGGGCGCCGAAGTGCTGGCCAATATCGGCACTCGGGATGTCGTGAAGGACATGGACGTGCTGCGTTCGGTGCTCGGTGACCAGAAGCTGAACTACCTCGGCTTCTCCTACGGCACCAGGATCGGGACGGCGTACGCGGAAACCTTCCCCGGCAACGTCCGCGCCATGGTGCTCGACGGCGCGGTGGACCCGAACGAAGACCGGGTGGCCGGTGCCATCGGCCAGGCCAACGGGTTCAAGAAGGCGTTCGACGCGTTCGCCGCGGCGTGCGTGCTGGAACCGGACTGCGCGCTGGGCGCCGACGCCGCGCAGGCGGAGGCGAAGCTGGACGCGATGCTGGAGCCGCTGAAGACCAAGCCGGCCAACGGGGGCGACCGGCTGTTGTCCTATTCGGACGCGGTGACCGCCGTCCTGCAGTGCCTGTACTCCGAGCAGCTGTGGGACACCTTGAACAAGAGCCTCGCCGACCTGGTCAAGGGCGATGGCCAAGTGTTGATCCAGTTGGCCGACCTCTACCTCGGCCGTGGCGAGGACGGCAAGTACGCCAACATCCACGACGCCTTCACAGCCGTGCAGTGCGTCGACGACCCGCCGGTCAAGGACCGCGCTGTGGTCGAGGACCAGGCGCGCAGGATCAGGGAGGGCTTACCCAAGAGCGCGCTCGACGACGACGAGGCGTTCGTCGCCGCGCTGGACGAGTGTGCGTTCTGGCCGGTGCCCAACACGAGTCAACCCCATGATCCGAAGGTGCCCGGACTTCCCAAAGTCATGGTCATCTCGTCGACCGGGGACCCGGCCACCCCGTACGAGTCGGGCGTGAAGCTGGCCAAGGCGCTCTCCGGGGTCCTGCTGACCGTGGAAGCCAACAGCCACACCGCGTTCCTCGGCGAGAGCGACTGTGTGAACGACGCGGGCGCGGCCTATCTGACCGACCTCAAGTTGCCCGCGGAGGGCACCAAGTGTTCCTGACCGTCCAACGGAATGCGACAGGCGTAGTCGGCGGCGCGCGGCCGTGCCATTCTGTGCGCATGACTCGCCCACGTCGCGCCTTTCTCGGCGTGCTCGCTGCTGCCCTCGTCGCGGCCGTCTCCGGCTGCGGCTTGTTGTCCGGCGAAGATCCCGCACCGGCAGGCGCGGAACAAGCCAAGATCAGACTGGGCGTGCTGCCGATCGTGGACACGGCGGCGGTGCACATCGCGATCAAGAAGGGCTACTTCAAGGACGAGGGCGTCGAGGTCGAGCTCAAGACCATCCAGGGCGGCGCGGCGGGCATCCCCGGCCTGGTCAACGGCGAGCTGGACGTGACGTTCGGCAACTGGGTCTCGTTCCTGTCGGCGCAGGCGAGGGGCGTCGCCGATCTGAAGCTTGTCGCGGACGGCTACCGCGGCAAGCCGGACATGTTCCTGGTGGTGACCACACCGGACTCGACGGTCAGGACACCGGCCGACCTGGCCGGCAAGAAGATCGCGGTGAACACCAGGGCGAACGTGGTCGAACTGGCGGTGCGCGCGGGCATGAAAGCCAAGGGCGTCGACGCGAACGCCGTCCAGTTCACCGAAATGCCGTTTCCGGACATGCAAGCGGCCTTGCAGCGCAAGGACGTTGACGCGGCCCTGCTCGTCGAGCCGTTCCTGACCCGTGCGATGCAACAGATCGGCGCGGTGCCGGTGCTGGACACCATCACCGGCGAGGCGACGGACCTGCCGATCGGCGGCTATGCGACGACCGCGAAGTTCGCGCAGGCCAGTCCGAAGACTGTCGACGCGTTCCGGCGTGCTCTCGTTAAGGCACAACGGGATGCGGGCGACAGGGCCGAGGTGCAGAACGTCATCACCGGGTACGCGAAGGTGGACGCCTCCATCGCCGGTGTCCTGCGCCTGGGTCTGTACCCGGGCACCATCGACGTTCAGCGCCTGAAAGGTGTTGTGGCGCTGATGAAGGCGAACGGAATGCTGACCGGCGACGTCGACCCCGGCCGGATGCTGCTCTAGGACGGCACCTGGAATGGGTTGCGCGGCAACGCTTTCGGCCGCGCAACCTCGGTAGGCGTCGGTTCTGCTTGTTGCTGGCTGAACAGGTTCTGACGAGAGGCTTTGCCTTCGGTTCGTGGCGCGGTGTCCGCGTCGTCGGCGTTGGCGTGGCTGAAGAGATCATTCGGTGGGGTAATGGCGCACATCCTTAATCAGCAGCGCTATACCTCTCCGAGTGTAGCCGCGAGCCTCCCGTCGGATGGCCACTTCAGGGTGAGGCGCGCCGTTGCCGTTCTCGTACCGCGATCGGCGCGCCGGCTAGGTCCTCGTCGTTGCAGAGCAACTTGACCTCGTAGTACGGCGCGTCGCCACTGTCGTCGTAGTCCAGGTGGATCGCCATGACGTCCATTGGCTCGCCGAGCCACTGCTCGGCCTTCCGTAGCCATGCTGCCGACCGTTCCAAGGCGGAGGGCAGATCGTCATCGCGGAAATCCACCGGGCGGTACGCCACGTCCTGGACCAGATCCTGCGCATTGTCCAGCCGGGGCAGATCAACCGCCACGCCGGCTTCGTCTAGATTCAGTACGACCCGTTGCTCGGTCACTTTTGAAGGGTCTCTTAATCTCAGCGCCTTCGCAATCCACGATCGATGTCAATCGGCGCGGCGCACCGCGCCGGTCGCCAGCGCGAGCACGGCGCCCACCACGCAGATCACCGCCGTGATCAGGAAGATCTCGCTGTACTCGGTGTTCAGGGCCTCGAACAGTTTCGCTTTGTACACCACGACTTCGGCGTCGAACTGCTCCTTGGGCTTGCCGAACGGCAACGGCGTGTTGAGGTTGGCGGTGAGACTGTGAAAGCGGTAAAGACCCCACGCTGTGAGGGCAGCCACACCGACAAGCATGCCCGTCATCCTGGCCACGACCACCCCGGCGGACGCCACTCCGTGTTGCGCTGCGGGTACAACGCGTAGTACGACCGACGACAGCGGGCCGATCACCGTGCCGAGCCCGAGCCCGGCGATGACCAGGTCGGTGTCCAGTCTCGGCAGCGCGAACAGGCCGAGGTCGTGCCGTGCGGCCAGCACGTCGACCGGCCAGCCGGAGATCAGCAGGTACCCGGCCGCGGCGACGAGCAGACCGCCGAAAGCCACCCACCGGTCACCGATCCGGGACGCCAGCCAGCCGCCGACGAGCGCACCCACCGGCAACGCCACCAGGAATCTGACCAGCAGGAATACCGCGTCCGTGCGGTCCTTGCCGAGCAGTGTCTGGGCGACCAGTTCGACGTTGACCAGCGTGACCATCAGCGCCGCGCCTGCTGTGACGGACGCGCCGAGCGCGGCGAGGAACGGCCCCATCCGCACACCTGCGGGGTCGATCAGCTTGGTCCGCGCCCGTTTCTCCCACGCGAGGAAGACCAGCAGCGCGACGAACGCACCGATCAGCACGGGAATGCCCCACGGCGGCAGTACCGCCTTCTGCGGTTCGGGGTTGTAGAGCCCGACGACCGCGAGGCCCAGCGTGACGGCCAGCAGCGCGCCGCCGGTGATGTCCACCTTCGCCGGCGCCGGGGCGTTCTTGTCCCGCCCGGGAACGGAGAAGTGGATCGCGACCATGGCGATGACCGCCAGCGGGACATTCACCCAAAAGAGGCCGCGCCACGACCCGAACGCGATGGCCAGCACGACACCGTAGATGGGTCCGAGGACGCTGCCCAGTTCCTGCGCCGCGCCGACCGCGCCCAGCACGGTCGACCGCTTGCGCTCCGCCCACAGGTCCGCCGCGAGCGCGAGCGTCACCGGCAGCAGTGCGCCGCTGGCGATGCCCTGCAGGACGCGCCCACCCACCAGGACGGGCATGTTCGTGGCGACAGCGGTGACGATCGACCCGACGGTGAACCCGACCAGGCAGGTCTGCAGCAGCGCCCGCCTGCCGAACCGGTCGGACGCCTGCCCGAGCAGCGGCATCGCGGCGATGTAGCCGAGCAGGTACGCCGTCACGATCGGCGTGGCCTGCTCGAGCCGGTTCACCGCGATGTGCATGTCGCGCATGATGTCGTTGAGCACGCTGACCACGACGTACGTGTCCAGCGCGCCGAGCAGGACCGCGAGTCCACCGGCCCCGATCGCGACTTTGCGACCCTTGCGTGGCGCCCCGGACACTGCGCTTTCGACGGTGGTCACCGCTCACTCCGCCCCGTGGCGCCGCGAAGACAGCTCATGTCAGACAGGCTTGGTCACGGTGACCGGCTTGTCCACCTCGGACAGTGTGATCTCGGCTGAGTTGCCCGGCGAGACCTCGACGAGCGCGCGGACCGGCAGGTGCTTGCCCTCTTGCTTGACCCACACCTTGACCGTCACGTCGGACTGCACCGGCACCAGGTCCTTGACCTTGTCCTTGGCGACCTTGCCCGCGATCCGGAAGGTCTTGTTGCCGTTGACGTCCTCGCGGCCCTCGGTGACCGGCGACTCGATCGACGTGAGCAGCTTGGCCACGCCCCGCTCCGGGTCGAGGATCGCCGACGGGTCGTAGATCTTGGTGGCGTCGCCGAACTCCTGCCACCCGCCGGTCACGGCCTTGATGTAGATCTTCTTCTCGAACAGCACGAAGTCGACCTCGAAGGTCTGCCCGAACTGGTCGAGCTGGGCCTTGCCGACGGCGTCGCCCTTCCTGGTGAGGTCGCCGCTGACGTCCTTGACGGGGACGCCGGGCACCTGGCCGTTGACCTTCAGCGAGAACGTGGCGCTGTTGATCGGTTTCATCGACTCGGACGCGTCCTTGAGCAGGCTCGCGCCGTCCGGCAGCGGCCCGGCGTTCGAGCCCGGGTCGTTCGACGTCGACGAACATCCCGCGGCGGTGACGAGTCCCAGTGCTCCGAGCACCAGCAGACGCTTCAACATGGCACGCATCGTAGGGGTGAGCGCCTGAGACTCCCTCATGAAGGCGGCCGGAACGTCTTGCGGTACGTCAGCGGCGACACACCGACGTTCACCCGCAGGTGCTGGCGCAGTGAGGAGGCTGTGCCGAGGCCGGATTCCCGCGCTACCCGGTCGACGGCCAGGTCAGTGCTTTCCAGCAGGTGCCGCGCGTGTTCGATGCGTTGGCGCAGCAGCCATTTCCCGGGGCTCATCCCGGTTTCCGCCCGGAACCGGCGGCTGAACGTGCGCACGCTCATATTGGCGTGCCCCGCCATGGCGTCCAGGTCCAGGCCGTCGGACAACCGCTCCATTGCCCACGCGCGGGTGGGCGCGGTGGACGCCTCGCCGATCTCGGGCATGGGGCGTTCGATGAACTGCCGTTGCCCGCCGTCCCGCCACGACGGCACCACGCAGTACCGCGCGGCGCGGTTGGCGACTTCGCTGCCGTGGTCGTTGCGCAGAACGTGCAGGCACAGGTCGATGCCCGCGGCCAGTCCGGCCGACGTGAGGATGTCGCCGTCGTCGATGAAGAGGACGTCCTCGTCGAGCTGGACTTTCGGGTACAGCTCACGGAACCTCCGCGTGTGGTTCCAGTGGGTGGTCGCCGGGCGTCCGTCGAGCAACCCGGCCGCGGCGAGGACGAACGCACCGGTGCAGATCGACATGATCCGCGTGCCCGGCCGGATGAGCGCGAGGGCTTCGGCCACCTCGGCCGGCAGCGTGCCCTCGTGGCGCGGACCCGTGATGCGTGTGCCGGGGATGATCACCGTGTCCGCCTCGGCCAGCGTCTCCGGACCGTGGTCGAGCAGCAGGCGGTAGCCGCCGTAGACGTCCACGGGTTTGTCGTCGACCCCGCAGACCCGGACGTCATAGGGCTTGGCCGCGGCGTCGAACACCATGGTCGGGATGGTCAGGTCGTATCCGATGGCCTCGGACAGCGCGAGTACGGCGACGACGTGGGTCATGGCCAGATTATTGCGCATGTTGTCAGCCGGGCCACTGTTTCGACGAGGACCGAACCGGCACGCTGATCGCGTGACACAACTCGAAGTGCGGACCAGGCGCGTGCACTGGGCCTGGTGGGTGGCGGGCGTCTCGTTCCTCGCGCTGCTCGGCGCGGCTGGTTTCCGCGCGGCACCCGGCGTCCTGATCGATCCGCTGCACCAGGAGTTCGGCTGGTCGCGCGGCACGATCTCGTCGGCTGTGTCGGTGAACCTGGTGCTCTACGGGGTGATCGCGCCGTTCGCCGCGGCGCTGATGGAACGACTGGGCATGCGCAAGGTCGTGGCCAGCGCGCTGGTCCTGGTCGCGGCGGGCTCGGGGCTGACGGTGTTCATGACCGAGAGCTGGCAGCTGATCCTCTTCTGGGGGATTTTCGTCGGCGTCGGCACCGGGTCGATGTCACTGGCCTTCGTGGCGACCATGACGTCACGCTGGTTCGTGAAGCACCGGGGCCTGGTCAGCGGTGTGCTGACGGCAGCGGGCGCGACCGGGCAGCTGATCTTCCTGCCGCTGGTGGCGGCGATGGCCACGGACATCGGCTGGCGTCCGGCGTCGCTCGTGATCGCGGGAGTGGCGCTGCTGGTGGTGCCGGTGGTGTGGATCTTCCTGCGTGACCACCCCGGTCACGTGGGCACGACGGCCCTGGGCGCGGAGACCGCCGAACCGCCACCGGCCCCGAACAAGGGCGCGGCCCGCCGGGCACTGCAGGTGCTGGGCAAGTCGATGCGCAGCGGCACGTTCTGGCTGCTCGCCGGAGGGTTCGCGATCTGCGGCGCGTCCACCAACGGCCTGGTGGGCACCCACTTCGTCCCCGCGGCACACGACCACGGCATCCCGATGACGACGGCAGCGGGCCTGCTGGCCCTGGTCGGCATCTTCGACGTGGCGGGAACGATCTTCTCGGGCTGGCTGACCGACCGGATCGACCCGCGCTGGCTGCTGGGCGCCTACTACGCCCTGCGCGGCGGCTCGCTGATGCTCCTGCCGGGCCTGTTCGCACCGACGGTCGAACCACCGATGTGGGCGTTCATCATCTTCTACGGCCTGGACTGGGTCGCCACCGTGCCACCGACGCTCGCCTTGTGCCGTGACAAGTTCGGCATGACGGGCCCGATCGTGTTCGGCTGGGTCTTCGCCTCGCACCAACTGGGTGCCGCGTTCGCCGCGACAGCCGCGGGCGCGACACGTGACCACACGGGCAGCTATGACATCGCCTGGTACGCAGCGGGCTTGTTGTGCCTCGCCGCCGCGCTGATGTCCTTGTTGATCAGGAAGACCCGGACTCCACGTGTCGAGGTGGTTTGATCGCTTCACGCATCGCGTCGAGCGCTTGTGGCGTGAGGATCGCGGTCAGGCCTGCGATCGCGCCACCGTCAATGTCGAGGGTCGTGGTGCCGTCGACGTTGGGGGTGGCGCGGAAGGCGCACCCGTCGAGCAGCACGTGGATATGAGCGAACAGTTCGCCGCGATTGGGTTCATGCACTGCGATTCACGTCTCGCCTTCATCGGTTCACGTCAGCCTTGAATGGTGCTCAGGGCCAAGAATGACCGTTCGTGAACCGTCTGCCAATGCCCTGATCGAGCGATCCTGATCGCTATGCAGCGTTGTCGTACGCTCCACGCGTGGATCAGAACAAGGCGAACGCCGTCCTCCGCGAACTCGGCGCCCAGGTGCGCGCGGCACGCAACCGCGCCGGTCTCGACCAGCGCTCGCTGGCCAGGTTCGCGGGATTCAAGGCGCACAGCCGGATCTCGGACATCGAGAATGGCAAGTACCAGGCGTCGGACGACGAGTACGAGCGTCTGCTCGACGCACTGGGCGTCACCGAGCACGGCGAGCGCGAACGGATTCTCGACCTGGCCGCGCAGGCGGTGGCGATCCGGACACCCGTGACCGTCGATCCGGCCGTGATCCTCGGGAACACGGTCCAGCTGATCGACCACGAACGTGTGGCGCGGCGGATCGTCGCCGCCGCGCCCCTGCTGCTGCCCGGCTTGCTCCAGACGAGCGACTACTCACGAGCAGTCCACGACGGGCGCTCTGATGTGGCGGCACAAGTTGCCCTCCGCGCAGGCCGACGGGATGTTCTTCTGCGTCGGGACCCGGTCCGACTGGTTGCGCTGATCGATTCGACCGTGTTCCTCCGCCCGGTGATCCCGCCAGCCGAGATGGCCAACCAGTTGCGGCACGTCCTGTGGCTGGGCGAACGGCCGAACGTCACGATCCAGGTAGTGCCGAGTCAGGCCTGCGGTTACCACCCCATGCTGGCGGGTCAGTTCGAGCTGATCGAGTTCTCGGCGGCGAGCCCGATCGTCCTCCTTGACCACCACTACGCCCCGACGTTCTTGCGGGAGCACGACGAGGTGGCGAAGTATGTCGAGGCGGCGGAACTTCTCCGCACGGAAGTGGCGATGAACGCCAAGGATTCCGCGACGCTCATCGCCGCGATTGCCCAAGGGATGGAGCGACACGGATGACCACACTCCAGCCAGCAGGGCGGTGGCGCAGGTCCAGCAGGAGCGCACCGCAGGGCGACTGTGTGGAGATCGAAGGCGCCTTACGGGCCGTGCGGGACAGCAAGAACCCGGCGTCCGAGTTGACCTTCGGCGCAAGCCAGGCCGTGGCCTCGCTCGTGCGGTCTCTCCGGCGTGTCCTGGTCGAACGGACCCACGAAACACAGAAGTAACACGGCATGCCTACGCTCACGCAGCTCAACAGGGGCAAACGCGGAGCTCCAAGATCAAAGGTCCGTAAACGGTCCACTTTCACCCGGTGTCCTCCTCGTCGTCGAACATGCCCTCCAGCGCCTCGGCCTGCTCGTGGTTCTCAACCTCCTCCTCGAGGTAGTACATCTTCACCACGGCCACCGAGTTGCCGAGCTGGGCCGCGATCTGCTCGACCGACAGTCCCTTCGAGCGGAGGAACACCGAGACGGTCTTGCGGATCACGTGCCCGGTCACCCAGTCGAACCCGCACGCCTCCAGGGCGGTGCTCTCCTGCTCCGCAGCGTCGGTCGGATGGATCCAGTTGCCCCGGGCGTTCGGGAACAGAGGGCCCGACCCGGCGGCGATCTTCAGCCGCAGCCACGTCTCGTGCGACCAGCCCGGGTACTTCAGCACCAGGTTCGGCGCGTCGCCTTTCCGGCCGGGCGTCCGCACCACGCCCTTGCCCTCCTCGGCCACCAGGTGGTGGTCGATCCGAACCGTGCGGGCGCGGGTGTCGACGCTGTCCCCGTCCAGGGCGATGATCTCCCCGACGCGGACACCTGTGGCCAGTTTCGCGCGGAACCGGTCAGGCATGTCCTTCCAGACACGTCCTTGGGTGCCGACGCTGCGGCCCCGCTTGTTGGTCTGCCGTTTCGTCGCGAACTCGTCGAGCTTGACCAGCAACTCCCGCCGTTGGTGCACTGTCAGCGACACGACCTTCTTGCGCTGCTGGCTGACCTTGTCGGTGGACCGGACCGGGTTGTTGGTCATCGCGCCGTGCCGGACGGCGAACTGGCACATCAGCCCGAACGCAACCTTCACGCGCCCCGCAGTGGCCTTGCTGGTCTTCGCCTCCGCGTTCTTGATCGCCTTCTCGCAGGTCATCACCGACGCTTCAAGCTCGCGGGCGGTGAGCTGCCCCACGCGGGGCAGCACCCAGTTCTTCACCCACAGCTTGTAGCGGTAGCCCGAGTTCGCCTTCAGGTCGCCGGTCTCGACCCGCAGGTCGACGTCCTTGGCCCAGAGGTTGTAGATGTGGGCCATCCGGCTGTCGCGGCTGATCTCGCCGCCGCGGACCTCCTCGGCGAGCTTGACCAGCGCCTCGCGGAGGTTCTCCTTGGCGTTCTCCTTGCCGGTGCCGACCCGGCGGGGCCGGATGTAGGTTCCGTCCGCCTGGCGGAACCTACATCGGGCTTCCCACCGTTTCGCGCCGATCTTTGTGGCCGTGATCTCCCCGTGTGTCCCTGGGGGCAACGGGCGTCTGGCCATGGCGTCACCTCCTCTTGTCGTCGATCACTCGCACCTTGTCGTCCATCAGGCCGGTCAGCGCGGACAGCCGTTGCCCAGCCTTCACCTCGGCGAGCTGCGTGGTGCTGCGGTCGACTGCCCGTTCGACCCGCTTGACGATCCAGCGCGCGACAGGGATCGCCGTGGCCACGACGAAGAAGCCCACCCAGCACACGGTGGCGCCGTGCTGCACCCATGACCGCGGCGCCGCGCTCGCCCGGCCCACCACCTCGACATAACCCAACAGCCCAGCAATTACGGTCAGTAGCAATGCAGCCCCGAGAAGGAACCAGCGATAGATGGCAACCTTCTGCAGGCCTCGCGGCATGTCGGACATGTTCTGACCGGCCCTTTCTCAAGAGGGCATCTCCCCAGCGATGCGCAAATTGCCCGTACGACTAGTCCATCGGGCCCAATTACGCACTAATACCGGATTCACTCGATCGAGTGAATCTGTGACACAGGGCAACTAACTCTTGGTCACAGTTTCGTCAACTTACGTCGCGCTCGTCGCGCGCTGATGGTTCGATGCCGCGCTCCTCCGAGCGTCGTCTCCGGAGGTCGGAGGCATCGCGCAGGAACTTCTCGGCGGCGACCGCTCCGGAGACCTGTTCGATCAAGTCGGCGAGCTTGGCCAAGTCGGCGCGGGACATCGTCATCACGGCCTCGAAGTCCGCCTCGGCCACCTGTCGTAAAGATGGCGGCTCCGGCAGAGAGGTTGGCTTCTCGCCGCGTTCCATCTGTTCGTAGCCACCCGCTTCGAGTCGGAGCGCGTCTTCGATCTTTCTTCGTGTCTTGGGTCTGGGCGTTGTGCGCCCCTTGCGTATGTCCAGCAGGTTTTGCCGAGACATGCCCCCTGCTGCGCGCAACAGGTCGGCGAGGTCCATGTCGAGCTCGTCCATCCGTTCGAGCATGCGTGTCTCGAGCGGTGTTGTTGCCTCCCCCGTGGAGTCCATACATCCAGCATGGCGGACAAAAACGGACATGTCTAGACGCACTTGTCACACGGCGTAGGGAGTCGATCACCGTTTAAGTCCAGAAGCGTCCTGTGTAGTCAGTTTGTGACCTTGAAGGCTAGACAACAGGACGCAACTGGACTTAACTGGACGCATGAGAACGCGCAAGATGGACGGCCGCAAGCTCCGGGAGGTGCGGGAGCGTCGCGGCCTCGTCGCCGAGGAACTCGCAGTCCTGGTCACCGAGCAGTTGGGCAACGAGGAATCCGTCTCCGCCTCGACCATCTGGAAGATCGAGACCGGCACACGGCAGCCGTCCGGCCGCGTGTTCGCCGCGATCTGCCGGGTCTTCGAGATCAAGGACGACGAGCAACTGCTCCTGCCGGTCGAGCCTGAGCAGGTGCCGGCATGACCGCGCCCGCCGCGCTCGCTGACGACCAGGCGTTCTACACGCCGAAAGAGGTCGCCCAGTTCTGCCGGGTCGACTACATGAGCGTCATCAACGCGTGCAAGGCCGGAACGATCCCCTGCCAGAAGTTCGGGCGCATCCGCAAGATCCCGGGCTGGTGGGTGCGGGAGCAGATCGGCCTGCCCAAGCCGGTGCTGTCGGTGGTGCCGGACCCGGCGCCGGTCGTGGCGGACTACGCACCGATCGCGGCGGTTCTGGAGATCTTCGGCCGTGCGGCACTGGACGCCGCGGGCGTGCTGCGAGGTGCGTCATGAACCACTTGGCTCGCGGGAGCGGCAGTCCATTTGACCGTATCCGCCAGGTCCGACCGGACGGCTCCGAGTTCTGGTCGGCGCGCAAGCTGCAGGTCCTCATGGGCTACGCGGCGTGGCGGAACTTCCTGCCCGCGATTGCCCGCGCCATCCAAACTGCGAGCAACACGGGCATGGACGTGGCCAGCCACTTTGCGCAGTCCCGCAATGTGGTTGGTCGCGCCCAGGGCGGTGGCAACGATCGCGAGGACTACGAGCTGTCGCGGCACGCCGCCCGGCTCGTCGCGATGAACGGCGACCCGAGCAAGCCCGAGGTGGCCGCGGCACAGGCCTACTTCTCGGAGCGCACGGGCCAGGCCGAGGCGATCGAGTCCGAGTTCGCCGCGTTGCCGGATTGGGCGCGGCATCAGATCGACACGATCCGGCGGGTCGGGAAGATCGAGACCGAGCAGAAGCGACAGGCCGACCAGTTGGACGAGGTCGCGGCCCGTGTCGAGTCGATCGAGGGCGCACACGACTGGTTCGCGGCGTTGGCCTACGCGAAGCTGCACGGTTTCTCGACGGAGCGCACCTTCCTCGCGAAGGTCGGCCGTCGCGCTGGCCAGATCTTGCGGGACAGCGGCGAGACGCCGGGCACGACCCAGCACCCCGCGTTCGGCACGGTCAACACCTACCCGGAGTGGGCGCTGGAGCGCGCTTTCGGGGAGTTGACGGCGGTGTCGTCGTGAACGGCCTGACCTCGAGCTGGTACATCGTGCTGCTGCCCGCCGAGGCCGCTTCAGACACCGAAATTTACGGGCCGTTCCGCTCGAAGGACGTGGCCCAGTCGCATGCGGATCGCTGGAACGAGCGTCACGGCGACCCTCAGGACCAGGCGGTCGTACTGCCTGTCCGCAACCCTGCGTTGCTCGGCGGTGCGTCGTGACGCGCCGGTTGTCCGCTTCGGAGCTGCGGGCCGCGCGACAGGCGGCCCGGATCGCGCCGGACACCTACGAGGACGCGCTGCGTCTGCTGGCGGCGATTGTCCGCTCCGGCCGACGCCGTCGCGCTGCCTGAACCCAAGAGCCGCAACAAAGAAGCGGGCCCGGTGCTGGAACACCGGGCCCGATCAAGGAGAGGAAGCCTCCATGACCATCACGGATGTTACCCAGTACGAGCAGCGCATGGAGCGCGTGCGTGCCTTGCCCGCGCGGTTCCGCGACCTGCCGGTGCTCACGGTCCAGGAGCTGAACCGCACGTACGCAGATCTGGTGGAGCGTTTGGCGGACTACTCCGGCATCCACGAGGACAGGCTTCAGGAGCGTCTGGTGGCGGTGATGGACGAGCTGCAGACCCGCGCTCTGCTGACGCACCTGATCCACAGGATGGACTTCAACCGCGAGCACGGCGCTCGTCTGTTGGGCGTGCTCGTCGACGAGGCTGACGACGATGTGCTGCGCTGCTTTGGCGCCACTCGGGAGGCCCTGCTCGACAACCTGCACCGCATGGCCCTGGCTGACGAGCAGCAGCGCACGCTGGCGTTGCTGGACCGGCAGGCGACGGTCCAGATCACGGCAGTGCGTGCACGCAACCTGCTGCGCATTGTGGTGGCCGCGTACGGGCGCGGGCACAGCATCGGCGACAACCCCTGCGCGTACTTCTGGAACGGCAAGCCGCGGTGCATCGTCGGTGTCGCTCTGCACCTGGCCGGGGTCACCGAGGACGAGTTACGCGCAATGGACAGGCAGGAGCCGACGGAGATCGGGCCGGGCCTGGTCGTGTTGCCCGCGCGGGTGTGGATGTCGGACGCGGCGCGGCGGGTGTTCGCGGCGGCGCAAGACGCGCAGGACCACGGCAGCGACCGCGCGGGGTTGTCGTGGGGCGAGGCCCTCGACGCGGCGCTGGCTGTGCACCCGTACCAGCGGACGGCGGTGTCGGCATGAGCGAGGACGTGACGGCCCTGCTGGGCAAGCTGACCGAGCTGACCGGGTCCATGGTCGACACCATCGGCCAGCTCGACACGGCGACCGCAGACCGGCAGCGGCGCAAGACGTGCCGCAACGCGGACGCGATCGCCCGGCAGTTCAAGCGGTTGGAGCAGATGGCGGAGCACATCAGCCGGATGCAGTTCTGCGACATCTACTCGTTCGACCACAACAGCAGCGTCTACCTGCACCCGCAGGCGATGGGCCTGATCGAGTGGTTCTACGTGCTGACCGAACCGCGCGTCAGCACTCGGATCACCACACAGGTCCTGAGCGACAAGCCGAGTGCGCATGTCTGGGTGAACGGCGAGCTCGACGGCGAGCGGATGCACGTTTGGTGTGGCTTCGACTCGCCTGAGGCCGTCGCGATGATCGAGGCGTGCAGCGCGCCGTCCGTGCATTTGTTGCGGCGCTTGCAGATCGTTGGTGCGCGATGACGTGGCTGAAGCTGATCACCGCTAAGGCTGAGGCGGCGGTGGAAACCGACGACCCGATGGAGTCGGATGCCCGCGAGGGCCAGGAGTTCTTGCCGACGAAGATCGTGGCCCACTACGCGCCGGACGGTGACGGTTGGCGGGTATCGCACGTGTTCATCGCGGGCCCGGTGATCCGGAAGCGTGACGGTCAGCTCGGTGGACGGAACGGCTTCGTGTGGTTCAGCGCCGCTCCGAAGGTCGCGACGTTGGTTCAGGCGCCGGAGTGGGCGAAGTCGTTCGCTGAGGACAACCTGCCGGGCGGTGCGCGATGAGCGCGGAGTCCTTGGCCCGGTATGTCCGCCAGCGTCGGTACGACCTGCGCATCACGCAGCAAGCCATCGAGGACAACGGTGGTCCTTCTGTGGCCACGATGCGGACGATCGAGACTGGTAAGTCGGCGAGCCTGCGTTCCTCGACTGGGAAGCGGCTCGATAAGGCTCTGTCTTGGCCGGAAGGTACTGCGCTCAAGCTGTTGCGTGACGACATCCAGGAGCTGGAGCAGGAAGCCTACGACGACGTTGATCCACGGCTGGCGAGAGATGTCCTTCGTGGACTCATTCACGCGTCGGTTGCAGCTGGCCGGATGCGTGTCCTTTCCGGAGGTATCCGATGACGACCTCTATCACAAAGTCGCACCAACACGGGTTCCCTTTGCTGGTACGGGATGACCCGACGGAGACGGGCCACGCGGCTCCCCGGCGGCCGGTGCGGGATGCGGTGGTCGCGGTCCGGGATGTCGTGCTGCTGGTGGCGATGGCGTTCGTGACCCGGCTGCTGGCTGCGGCGACGGTCGGCGCCGGGGTGTCGACGCTGCTGGCGTTCGCGCAACTGGCCGGCGGGGACCGCGCGGCGGCCGTGGTGATGGTCGTCGTCGGCTATCTCGCGGTCTGCGTGCAAGTGATCCGGATGGGGCTGCTGGAGATGCGGCGCCTGGAGAAGGCGTCACGCCGTAGGAGGTCGCCGTGAACTCCAATTGGGACGGGCACCAGTGGGACGGCGCGGGCTCGGTGACACCGGTGCACGTCGGTTGTTGCCGATTCTGCGAGCGCGTCCGCCAGTTGACGACGGTGATCTTCGAGCAGCCGGTGCCCGGCCAGCCGCGGTCAAAGGGTGCGCGGGTGTGCGGGGACTGCGCGCCGGTGGCGGTGTGGGCCGCGGTGCAGTCGGCGGTGTTCTCGGGTCCGTTGGTGCGGGTGCTGCCGATCAGCAAGGCGGTGGCGTGATGAACGACATCGCCAAGCGGTTCCAGCGGGACACCGCCGACCACGAGATGACCGTGCTGCACGACGACGGCCTGTACCGGCACCTGCTTTTCCATCGAGTCGTGCGGAAACCCGGCGAGAAACTCTCCCGGACGGACCTGTACTGGTTCGAGCTGATCACCGCACCCGGATCGCTGATTTTCCAGGGCGACGGCGAGTCCTTCGTGTTCCGCCGCCTGGAGGACATGTTCGCGTTCTTCCGGGACTCGGCGTGGAACGGCGCACCGAACATCGACTATTGGGCGGAGAAGCTCACCGACGGCTGCGACCGTGTCGTGGTCTACCAGCAGGAGATGCTGGTGCAGCAGGTGAAGGAAGCGGTCGGCGAGGCCAAGCTGGACGGTTTGCTGGCGGCTGTCCAGGAAGAGGTCTTGGACCAGCTTCTCGATGACTCGAACTGGGACCGGAAGCTGGTCGATGACTTCCGGTTCTACGTCAACGGTGACGACAAGTACGACTACCGCAAGAGTCCGGACTTCGAGTTCTGGTGCCCGTTGGAGTGGAACTGCACGGGCTATCACTGGTGGTTCCTGTGGGCCTGTCACGCGATCGTGTGGGGCATCGCGAAGTACGACGCGTACCGGGCGGACAAGGCGGAGATCGCCCGTGAGGTCCGCGACGACCGCACGCGAGACGCTGCGGGGTTGGAGTGAACGCGGTCGATCGCGTGCTGCGCGGGAATCTGCTCCGGTTGCGCGTCGACCGGCGGCTGACGCAGCTGGATGTCGCCAGTCAGATGCAGGCTCGCGGTCACGCCTGGCATCAGCCCACGGTCTACAAGGTCGAGGCCGGGTTGCGGAGGATGTTTGTGTCCGAGGCGGTCGCGCTGGCCGAGGTCCTCGGCGTCGACCTCGACCTGCTCCTGACGGTCCGCGCGCCGGTGGCGGTGTGACATGGGCTGGAAAGACATCAAGCACAAGATTGGTGTCGCACTTGGGACCGACGAGGACACACCGGTCACCGACATCGCCGAGCGGATCACCCGCGAAGCCGCCAAGGACGAGAAGCCGCCCAACGACAAGAAGGGCGGTGGCAAGTGATCGACCTGTTGGCGAAGACGTGCGCATTCGGCTTGATCGGCATCGCTGTCCTGATGTGCGTGTGGCTGATGTTCGGGCCGGTCGAGGACCAGGAACACGACGAGCAGCTCGAGAACCGCCCGTGCGCGCGGCCGACGTGTTGGTGCTTCGTGCCGACGGTGCCGTGTTCGTGTACGTCGTTTGAGGACGGTGAGCGTTGAGCAGGACTTCCATGCGGCTCGGTTCGTTCGAGCCCGGCTCGGCGGAGTGGCACGCCGCGCGAGCAACCAGGCTTGGTGCGTCGGAGATCGCTGCTGTGCTCGGTCTGTCGCCGTGGGAGTCCAAGTTCTCGCTCTGGCACAGGAAGGCCGGTCTCGTGCCGCCGTTGGAGGAGACCGAGGAGATGGCGTGGGGTAGGCATCTGGAGGCGCCGATCGCCTCCAGATTCGCTGAGCTGCACCCCGAGATGATTGTCCGTCGCACGGGAACGTGGGTGTCGGCGCGGCGGACGTGGCAGCTGGCGAACCCGGACCGGCTGGTGTTTCCCCGCCAGCCGGTCCGGCGCCCACGGATACCGTTGGAGATCAAGTTCGCGCCGTACGGTGACGGGTGGGGCGAGTCCGGCACCGACGAGATCCCGGTCTACTACCGGTGCCAGGTGCTACAGCAGATCGACGTGCTCGACGCACCCTATGGGCTGCTGGCCGCGCTGGTCGGCGCGGAGTACCGCGAATACCGCATCGACCGCGACGCCAACGACATCCTGATTCTGCGCATGGAGGGCGAGGAGTTCATGGGCTCCCTGCCATCCGAGCTCAACCCCGCCGGTGAGCGGCCCGACATCGACTCCACCAGCCACACCTACCGCACGCTCAAGGCCCTGCACCCGGAGATCGACGGCGGCGAGGTCGAGATCGACCAGTCGTTGGCCACCTATTACCGGGTGGCGATGGAGTTCGCGCGCCGCGCTGGATCGCTGGAGCAGCGTGCGAAGAACCTGTTGTTGGACGCGATGGGGACCGCCCGCCGCGCTGTGTGCGACGGCGAACGGATCGCCATCCGGTCACCCGGTCGGGGCGAGACCGTGCGTCTGTCCGAGACCAAGACGAAGCCCGCTCCCGGGCGGAAAGTGAGAGATGCCGCGTGAGCGGACAGACAGTGGCCAACGCCGTCGAGCAGAAGAAACCCGCGACGCCGGGCGCGTTGGTGAAGGCGTACAGCAAGGACTTCGCGACGGTGCTGCCGACGCACATCCGGCCGGACACGTTCGTGCGGATCGCTCAGGGCGCGTTGAAGAAGGGCAAGCCGTTCAAGGTGGACGGCCGTCCGGACCCGCAGGGCCGCACCGAGTTGGAGGTCGCAGCCCAGAACAACCCGGGCGTGTTCCTCGCCGCGCTGCTCGACGCCGCCCGGCTCGGCCTGGAGCCGGGCACCGAGCAGTACTACCTGACGCCTCGCAAGGTGAAGGGGAAGCTGGAGATCCTGGGCATCCCGGGCTACCAGGGGTACATCGAGCTGATGTACCGCGCTGGTGCGGTCAGCTCGGTTGTTGCCGAGGTTGTCTACACGAACGACGTCTTCCGATACCAGCCCGGCCGGGACGAGCGGCCGTTCCACGAGATCGACTGGGATGCCGAGGACCGCGGCAAGCTGCGCCTTGTCTACGCGTACGCGGTGATGAAGGACGGCGGCACGTCGCGTGTGGTCGTGCTGAACAAGGCGAAGATCGCGAAGATCCGGGCGGCGTCGCCCGCCAGCAACACCGAGTACAGCCCGTGGAACACGCACGAGGAGTCGATGTGGCTGAAGTCGGGTGTGCGGCAGTTGCAGAAGTGGGTGCCGACGAGCGCGGAGTACATCCGGGAGCAGGCCCGCGCCATCGCCGAGGCGCACCGGCAGCCGGAGCCGCCGCGGATGCCGTCGGTGGAGGTCGAGCCGGACTACGTGGACGGCGAGGTGGTCGACGCTGACGTCGTCGAGGACCCGCCAGCCCAGCAGCCGCCGACCGGCGCGGACCGGGCGATCACGCAGGCGCAGCTGACCAAGCTGCACACGCTGTTGTCCAAGTGCGGTGTCACCACGGCGGACGAACGGAGAAGGGACGTGTCGGCGATCGTCGGCCGACCGGTCGAGACGACCAAGGACCTCACCCAGGCCGAGGCCAGCACGGTCATCGACTTGGTCGGCCGTGCGGCCGACGACGGCAACCCGGTCGAGGCGTTGGGCGCGGCGCTCGGCGCGCTCACGAACCAGGACGGCGACTGATGTCGACGCGGCGGAGCGGGCCGGGGGACGCGCTGACGGCCAGTCAGATGCGGGTGTTGCAGTACCTGCGGTACGGGCTCAGCAACGCCGCCATCGCGCGCAGGATGTTCATCCAGCCGGGCACGGTGAAGAACCACATCAGCGAGATCATGTCCAAGCTGGACGTGGACAACCGGGTGCTGGTGGTGCTCGCGGCGATGGAGGCCGGGATCCTGCCGTGCCCGTGCTCGGAGCGTCTGGCTGCTGACGAGCAGGCGGTGGCGTCGTGAGCCCCTCTGTCGGTAAGGCCAACCGCGACAAGGGCGCCCGCGCGGAGCTCGCGGTGGTGAAGTGGCTGCGCGACAACGGGTGGCCCGGCGCAGAACGGGCGATCGCGACCGGGCACCGTTCCCGGATCCGGGAACGCGCGGACCTCGGCGACATCACCGGCACGCCCGGCCTGGTGTGGCAGGTCACCGACCGCGGCGACATCGAACAGTTGGCGGTGATGACGCGGCGGCTCGCCGAGACGGACGCTCAGCGCGCCGCCGCACACGCCGACTACGGCTTTCTTGTACAGCGGCGGCGAGGAGCGGCCGACCCGGGCAAGTGGTGGGTCCACCTCGGTGGCCTGAACTTCGCTCTGCTCACCCGGGTCGAGCCGCCCATGTTCGAGGGGTTCGTCCGCCTCGCTCTGTCCGATCTCACCCGGCTGCTGCACCGCGCCGGGTACGGCACACCCGCAACATCAGAGGAGAACCGGTGACCATGACCGACGAGTCCGCACCCGACACCAAGGCCGAGACGCCGACAGAGCCGCAGGAGTTCATCGCCTTCCTCCTCGCGGTCAACAAAGGCCGCTCCGAGAAGGAGCTCACCGCCGCGCTGCAGAAGCTCGTCGAGGCCGTCCAGGAAAGCCGCAAGGGCGGCAAGCTCACCTACACGCTGAACATCGCGCCGTCCAAGGCCGACGGCGCGGTGAACGTCACCGACTCCATCGCGGTGAAGGCCCCGACGCTCGACCGGCCCACGTCGATCTTCTTCATCGACGAAGCACACAACCTGGTGCGGAATCCCGCGAACCAGAACGTCCTTCCCTTCGATCACTGAGGAGCTTCACACCATGACCGACATCACCGGCGACCTGCAGGTGGCGCCGAGCGACGTGCAGACCATCGTCGACATCGCACGGCGGGACGCCGAGCGCACGCCCGTTCCTTACGGGCTCACCGCGGCGTCGTCCATCGTGGTCGCCCGCGTCCGTGACGACGAGAACATCTGCGTCGAGGACTACGAGGTGCTCCTCGACCAGCCGCGGCAGCCGCGCGGGCACGCCGACCTGTACGACCCCAGCGACTTCATCAGCTACGTCAACCGGCTGACCAACCCCGTCCACACCACCGTGTGGGCCGACGTGGACGCGGGCACCGTCACCGCCGTGCTCGACGACCACAAGTCCGCCGACTCCGCGGGGTGGCGTACGCACACGGTGAAGCTCACCCTGCGCTCGGATGTCGACTGGCTGCAGTGGATGAAGTTCGACGGCAAAGGCCTGCAGCAGGCCACCTTCGCCGAGCACATCGAGAACGTCCTGCACACGATCGTCGACCCGGACCCGGCGACGATGCTCGAGGTGGCGTCGACGTTGCAGGCGTCGAAGTCGGCGCAGTTCTCACAGGCGACACGCCTCGACAGCGGAGACATCCAGTTGGCCTACCACGAGGAGACCAACGCGAAGGCCGGGAAGACCGGCAACGTCGAGGTGCCGCGCGAGTTCACGATCCTGGTGACGCCGTGGATCGGGTGCAACCCGGTCGACGTGAAGGCGCGGCTGAAGTACAACATCGACCGCGGTCAGCTCGCGATCGGCTACGCGTTGCTGCGGCCGGATCTGGTGAAGATCGACGTGTTCGACGGGATCGTGGACCGGTTGCGCGACCAGCTCACGGTGAAGAGCGTGTTCGCGGGTACGGCACCGCGGGCGTTGCGGTGAGTACGGATGCTGGGTCCTCGGCGCGTTCCGGCGCGCCGTGGGCCACCCCGGTCACCGGGCACGTGCACCTGGCGCCGCGCGTGGTCCAGCAGGCGGTTACCCAGCTGGAGGCCGTGCTGAAGTCGCCGGCCGCGTACGACCGCGCCATCCACGTGATCAACGATGTTCCGATCGCGACCGAGGCGCTGTGCTGCCTGCTCGACGTCGGACGGCACGTGCTTGCCGAGCAAGCCGCTGCCGAGGGTCAGCCGCTGCCGGAACTGCGGGACCGGTTCGCTGCCGAGCTCGACGGCCTGGCGTCGGAGTTCATCCACCCCAACGAGTTCGGCGGCTACGACGTCGACCACGCCCGGCTGGCCGAGATCGCGCACGAGTTCTTCGCCGAGGCACTGGCCAAGCGGACCGAAGAGGCCGACCTGCTCCGCGGCGAGATGATCAATTTGGTCGATCTGCCGCGCCAGCTGAAGAAGCTACATGGCCTGACACGCGCGATCGTCGCTGATCTCGCCGAGCGGTCGGTCGAATGGGACAACGCATTCGGCACGGGCGAAGGCGCACCGGGACCGCAGTTCCGGTCCATCGTCGACGAGTACCTTCCCGGCCTGCGGCAGCTGATCGCCAAGCAGGCAGCTGGGTCGCCCTCCGTACTCCCGTGTGGCTACGATGGCGACCGCGTAGAGAACGACGAAGTCACGGCAGACGAACACGAACGGCACTGCCAGTCGCCCGAGCCGCGTGTGTGGGACAACCCGGGCCTGATGCCGCCCCAGTCGATGAAGCTCCGCGACGGGCTCAACCACGTCTGGACACACTGCGTCAGCGACTGCTGGTCCACGTGGGACGACGACATCGGTTCGGTCCACCGGAAGTGGCCCCAGCTTGCTGCAGACGGCCTGCACCTGATGACGGTTGTCGAGAATCCTCCTGCCGGATTCCCGAAAACCATCGTCACATCGGGCGATCCCCAAGCAGCGCAAGACAAGCCAGACTCGGTGACGCCATGAGTGACAACAGCCGTATTGAATGGACCGACGCAACCTGGTCGCCGACGCTCGGCTGCACCAAGGTCTCCCCGGCGTGTGATCACTGCTACGCGATGAAGACCGTGCACCGGCTCTCGTTCAACCCGAACCCGAAGATCGAAGCAGCGGCCGAGGGTCTGACCGCGTACCGGCCCGGCCACGGCGTGATGTGGACCGGCGCTGTCCGCGAACTGCCGGACCGGTTGACCATCCCGTTGAAGTGGCGAAAGCCGCGCCGGATCTTCGTCGACTCCCAGAGCGACCTATTCCACGACCACGTGTCCGACGAGTTCATCGCCCGCGTGTTCGCCGTCATGGCGGCCACGCCCCGACACACGTATCAGGTGCTGACCAAGAGACACGCACGGATGCGATCGCTGTTGTCCAGCGAGGACTTCCGCGAGCGGATCTTCCTGGCCAGCAACCTGCCCCACGGTGACGTCCTCGAAGACGGCTGGCCCCTCCGGAACGTCTGGGTGGGCGTGAGCGTCGAGGACCAAAAATGGGCGGACATCCGGATTCCCGCCCTGCTCGACACCCCGGCGCGCGTGCGGTTCCTCTCATGCGAGCCGCTGCTCGGCCCGCTCACCCTGGGCCGGTGGTTCGACACGCCGCCATCGTGCGGGTGCGGCGTCCCGCCGGACGGGGCTCACGGCCCGGTTGGCTGCTCGCCTGGGTGCATGGTGCCGGAACCGTCCGGAATCGACTGGGTGATCGTCGGCGGCGAATCCGGCCACGGCGCACGGCCCATGCACCCCAACTGGGCACGCGGTATCCGCGACCAGTGTGTGACCGCCGGGATCCCGTTCCACTTCAAACAGTGGGGCGAGTGGGGCCCGGCACCGTGGGTCGTGCGCGTGTGTGACCCGGCAGTCGGCTGGCGAGGCACCGCCGAAGAACTCGCTGCGGCCAAGGCCGACGCCGAGGCGCGCGGCGCGACACACGCCTACGCCGAGTGGGCCCACGAGTACGGCCACGACCTCTACCAGCCGCCGCACAAGCCGTGGAGCGTCGAACGCGTCGACCCGATTGACGACCACCAGGCGCCCATGCGCCGATGGGGAAAGCACGCCGCCGGGCGCGAGCTCGACGGGCGAACCTGGGACGAATTCCCTGCGACGAAGCCATGACTGCCCTGGACCGCGTGCGGTGGATCTGGTGGACCCTCACCAGCTGGCGACGAGCACGACACCCAACCCGGCCCGCCGAACGACGAAACCTCGAAGCGCAGCAAGACGAGGACGACAGGAGGTGGACACCATGAACGAACCCACAGCGGGGCCGTGTCGCTGCTGCGGCAGGGTGATGGTGCACCAGCCGACCTACAACCGCGACCACTCGTGGCGCGACCGGGGCTACGTGCGGGTAGGCGGGCGCGGACTGTGCGGCGCCTGCCACACGCGACACCGGCGCCACGGAACTCTCCGCCGGTTTCCCCGCAGGGTCGTGTGCCCCCGCCGGCCGCTGCCGCCCGTCGAGCTGGCCCGACTCCGGGTGATGGTCGGCCTGCCCGCACTGGAGGCGTCGTGAGCCGCACCTTGGTTCGCTTGGAACCCCCGTACACGCGCAGTCTCGGGTCCTGCGCGGACAAGACACCGTTGACACGCGGCCCACGATTGATCCGGACCAGGGGGATGGGTCGTTGGCATCGTCCCCGCTCGGGGATTCACCTCAGCACGTTCGGCCGGACCGTGTTCAACGCGTGGTGTGGGCAGAGCATCCACGTCGGGGACGCGGTCACCGCGGCCGAGTTGCCGGTGGGTGAGCGCCTGTGCGGCACCTGCGAGGGCCGCGCGTGCGGTGCGGGCTACCCGTCCACTGGTTCGCCGTTGAACGCGGCGTTGCTGTTCGAGCCGTGGTCGTCCGCGCCGCCTCCGGCACGGTGCCCGAGCCGCCAGCTCAGTGTCTCGGACCGGTTCCCACACGGCGTGTTCGCGTGCCCGCTGTGTGGCGAGCCGACGCGGCTTCGGGCGGCGGGCGGCCCGTACTACTCCCGGCTCATCATCGAGGGCCACGCGCCCGGCCCCGGCCTGATCGCTCCGTGCCCGTTCCACAGGTGGGACTGGCCGTCGTTGCGTGATGGCGTCGCGCGCTGTGGCTGCGGTACACCGATTCGGGTGAGACAGCCATGAGCGGCAACCCACACAAGCCAGCACCGAGCACGCTGCAAACCCTCACCGGGGCGCACAGCACGGCGAACGCGGCCGCAACCCGGCGACGCTCCATCCTGGCCTGCCCCACCTACCCGGACCCGGCCGCGACCGCCGAGCTCGCCCGCGGTGACGCCGTAGCGCTCGTCGGCCTGGTCCGGGACGAGGATCCGCGCGTGGTTTTTGGCGCGCTGCAGTACTACACCCACGAGCAGCTGGCGGCGCTTGCCGTGGCCCTGGCGGCGATGGTGCCGCCGGACCGCAGCGCGGCGGACCTCCTCGCCTGGCTCGATCCCCTCGCAACCCAGGAGGTCGCGTAGATGCCCGACGAACGCACGTACATCAAGGTCCACGACGGCATCGAGGACCACCCGAAGATCATGGTGCTGTCGGACAAGTCGTTCCGGGTTCTCGTGACGACGTGGGGCTGGTCGTCGCGGTACACCACGGACGGGTTCATCCCCGAGTCCGTGTGGCACAAGCGCGCCAGCCCGAAGGTGCGAAAGGAGTTGGAACCGGGCCTGGTGCACCGGCCCGGCCACGCCTGTCCACGGTGTCCGGTCGTGCCGGAGGGGCACGTGCGGATGCACGACTACCTCGAGCACCAGCGCAGCGCCGACGAGATCGAGGATCTGAAGGCCACCAAGCAACGTGCCGGGCGGCTGGGCAACCATCAGAGGTGGCACCACGGGCACGGTGTCATCGACCCGGGGTGCGAGTTCTGCGTCCCAAACGGATCGCAGGACCGATCGCACGTGCGATCGCAGAAGGATCGCACCAGCGATCCCACAAGCGATCGCAAAACCGTCGCAGAAGGTTCGCAAAACGATCGCAAAACGATCGCAGAGACAGATACAGACAAAAGATCTACTTCCAGCGTGGTTACTTCTCGTAAGAGAAGTAACTTAACCGCGCGCGCGGATAGAGGCACGGGCGCGCGCGAGCAAGCCGAGATCCTCGCCGAAACCGCGCACACCCTCCCGGCCCACCGGCTCGTCGAGGCCTACGCCAAGACCTGCAACCGGCGCCCGCCCCGCAAGGTCCTGACCGAGCTCGCCCAGCAGGTCGACGCGCTCCTGGCCGAGGACTGGCCTCCCGAGCTCGTTACCCAGGCCCTCGACGCGTGGGGCGCGAAGGGCATGCACCCCAAGGCCCTGCCGTCCGTCGCGCACGAGGTCGCCAACAAGACCCGGGGCACACCCGGCAGCGGCGGCTACCGGTCCGCGACCGACACCGCGATCGAGGACTTCCTCAAACGCGGCAACCAGACCCCGGCCCGTGCGGCCATCGAAGGGAGCACGACGTGACCGAAGACGAGATCCGCGCGCTGCTCGCCGTCGCGATGTCCTACGACAACCGGCGCCCTGGCGACGCGAACGTCGCGGCCTGGCAGGAGTCCGCCGCCCGCGCGAAGTGGACCTTCCCCGAGGCCGTCAACGCGATCAAGGACTACTACACGAACACGACCGACCCTCGGCCGTTCGTGATGCCCAGCCACGTCACCGCAGCGCTGCGCCAGGGCCGCCGTCAGCCCGCGCCGTACACCGCGATCGAGTCGGCATCACCGGCCAGCGAAGAACACAAGCAGCGGATGAAGGCCCTGATCGGCGACCACTTCGCGATGCCCCGCGACCTTCGCAAGCCACTCACACGCCAGGAGCCAGCATGACCATTCGGGTCGGTGGCTGGATCGCCGACTGTTGCGCGGACCCGCCGTGACCGGCCCGCGCTGGCTCGACCGGTTCGAGTGGACACCCCACGGCTACGACCGGCGCGCCGACACCGACAACCCCCGCAACCGCACCTGCCCCTGGTGCGGAGCAGCCCCCGGCCACCCCTGCACCCGACTCACCCGCCGCAGCGGCCTCGTCGCCATCCACGGGTACCACGACGCCCGCAGCGCACCAGCCGATCAAGAACCCACCGAAGACACCGTTATTCGCCACGAGGAGCGCCCAACATGATCTCGCCGACCAACAGGGCCACGCGCTGCTGCCCGGTCTGCGAACGGCCCGTCACCGGCGGCGTCGTGCTCGACCAGAACTGCCTCGACGAGATCACCACATGCCTCACCCAGATCCCCGACCTGCTCACCGAACTCGAAGTCAACGCCACCCGCCAAGCCAAAGGCGGACCGCGCGGCTACGGCAGCCGATCCGCCGAAACCCCACTCCCATACGGACTCGCCGCCAGCAACCTGGTCACCCAGATCACCGCCAACCTCGTCCGCGCCGCCACCGCAGTGGCGCCCTACACCTGGCGGCCACCACTTCGATACATCCCGCCACCCACCACAGTCGACACAGCCACCCGATGGCTACTCACCCACAAAGACCAGATCCGCCACCATCCACGCGGCGAGAAGCTCTACGACCTGATCACCACCGCCCGAGCTCGCGCACTCACCGTCATTGACCGGCCCGCCGACCTCTTCCCGGCCGGCCAATGCGGCGCCGAACTCGACGACGGCACCACCTGCCCAGAAATCCTGTACGGCGACCCAGACCGCGCCACCGTCCGCTGCCGATGCGGCGCCCAACACGACATGGACCGAACGTGGATGCTCGAAGCCGCACGCGACCAAGCCTGGACAGCAGCAGAAATCGGACGCGCCATCCCCGACCTCACCGCAGCCATGGTCCGCGGCTACGCGAACCGCCGCCGACTCACCGCCTGCGGCAGCCGCATCATCGGCCCCGGCCGAGCCATCCCGATCTATCGCGTCGGTGACCTGCTCGACATCCTCAACGCGAGCCTGCTTGCCGGTTGATCAGCGCGAACGGTACTGTGAGTCACAGTCAGGAGCAGTGTCCGACAAAGACCGGTTGCTCCGCCCCTCGGTAACACCCAACATCAGCCAGCCCCGGCATATGGCGGCCGGGGCTTTCGCATGCCGAAGGGCGGAACCCGTGAGCGAGATCATCCTGCCGATCTACGTCCGGATCGACGACGCCGAAGTCCAGATCGGGCAGCTCGAAGTCGAGCCCGGCGTCTCGGCCGCAGCCCACCTCGATCCGTTCGCGCTGGTCAACATCCGCAACACCATCGAGCCCGAGCCGGAGGACTGAGCCGTGGCACGCACCGCACGCACCCCCATCACCGCCGCGAACGGCGGAACCACCCTGACCGCAACCACTGCCAACGCCGACGGCGAGATGTGGGTCTACAACGGCGGCCGCAACAAGCTCGTCGTCATCAACGGGTCCGGCGGATCCATCAACGTCACGGTGCTCACCCCTGCCGCCAAGACCACACCGGACGGTCTTGACATCCCCGACCGCGTCATCGCCGTCCCCGCCGGACAAACCAAGATCATCCGCGAGTCCGACTCGGCACTGCGCGACGACGGCATGGTCTGGGTCGAGTACTCCGCCGTCACCACCGTCACCGCCTACCTGCTGCAGGACTGAAGGAGACACCGTGCAGAAGCCGAGCGTCGGCCGAATCGTCCACTACGTCAGCTACGGCACACCCGGCGGCGAGTACGGATCCTGCTGCCGTGCAGCGATCGTCACCGACGTGGACAACTACCAACCCGCCAGCCCTGACGACGACATCCACATCGGCCACGTGGGCCTGGCCGTGCTCAACCCGACCGGGATGTTCTTCAACCCGACAGTTCTGCAGGACGAGGACAGGAAGTCCGGCGGCACCTGGCACTGGCCCGAGCGAGTCTGATCATGGTGTCCACCGCGAAGCCCGTCACCCTCCCGGTCCGAGTCGTCGTCGACCTGCCGATGGCATGGCGCCATCACTGCGGACACCTCAACCCCGGCGCCCACCACGACCACTCGGTTTGCGCAGGCTGCAGCGCCGACGCACCAGCGCACACAGTCGACGCCCGCTACCTGCTGGTCGAGTACGGAACCTGATGGGCAGGGCACTCAGCCCATGCTCAACACCAGGCTGCCCCGAGCTCACCCCTCGCGGCCGGTGCACCACCTGCACACGACAGGCAGAGCAGACCCGAGGCACAGCACACCAACGTGGATACGACCGAGGGCACGACCGGTTCCGCCGAGCTGTGATCCGACGCGATCCGATCTGCAAGCTGTGCGGTGCCGCACCGTCCCGGGACGCAGACCACCACCCCCTCAGCAAGAGGGACCTGGTCGAACGCAGGCTCAATCCCAACGATCCACGCTACGGACGCGGCCTGTGCCACCGATGCCACTCAAGCGAGACCGCCGCCCACCAACCCGGCGGGTGGCATGCCACATGATCAACCCTTGTCCACAAGGGACCGGGGGAGGACCCCCAACCCCCCGGGGGGCCAGACCGCCGGGGAGGGCTCTGGAAGGTCTGACGGGTTCAGAAATCACTCCCGCCGTGACGCGACGTCGCGGTGTGTCGTGCCGCGCGACGCGGCGTTGAGGAGGGACCGCCATGAAGGGTGGCGCTCGCGTCAACAGTGGTCCGCCGCCGGACCCGAACGCGATTCGTCGAGGTCGGCAGGGTGACGCGGACACGTGGACGTGGCTTCCGCAGGAGGGTTTCGCTGGGGCGATCCCGGACTGGCCGCTGCTGGATGATGTCACGCTCACCGCGCGTCGGGACATGATGTTGGACAAGGCGGCCGGGCTCGCTGATGAGCTGGCCGACGCGACCGATGATCGTGTCCGTGGTCTGGTGCAGCGTCGGCTCGACTCCGCCAATGAGCGGATCCGGATCTTGGATCAACAGATCGATGCTCAACGGGATCTTGAGCAGTCGATGTGGCACCAGCTGTGGCGGACACCGCAGGCGTTCGTGTGGGATCAGCAGCGCTGGCTGCGTGAGGTCGCTCAGTACGTTCGGCACAAGGTGCTCGCCGAGCTGGGCTCAATGGCCGACGCGAAGGAAGCACGGCAGTGGTCGGACCGGCTGGGCCTGAACCCCGCGGCGATGCTGCGTAACCGGTGGCGCGTCGTCGACGGCGTGGTCGCGAAGCCGGGCGGGCAGCAGCAGTCGGCGCCGAAGCGGGAGTCGGCGCGGTCACGGCTGACGGTCGTGTCCAATGACGACGACGAAAGCTGACGAGTACGTCGTCAACTTCCCGACCCTGTGGATCGTGCCGGACTGGATCGAGCAGCACTGCATCGTTCCGGACCGGTTCCAGAAGGGTCAGCCGTTCGAGCTGTACGACTGGCAGTTGTGGTGCACGGTCAACCACTACCGGGTCAAGCCCACGGCGAAGTTCGGCCAGCTCTCGACGGCGTTCTTCTATCGCCGGTCGCTGATCGTCGCTCCGCAGAAGACCGGTAAAGGTCCGTGGTCGGCGGCGATCGTCGCTGCCGAGGCGTGTGGGCCGGTCGTGTTCGCCGGGTGGGCGGAAGAGGGCGACGTCTATCGCTGCGAGGATCACGGCTGCTATTGCGGCTGGGAGTACGAGTATCAGCCTGGTGAGCCGATGGGCAGGCCGTGGCCTACACCACTGATCCAGCTCACGGCTACCTCCGACGACCAGACCGACAACGTCTACCGGCCGCTTAAGGCCATGGCACGTGCGTGGCCGCTCAACCAGATGATGCGGGTCGGCGAGGAGTTCATCCGGATCGGCGACGACGGCCTGATCGACACGGTTACCTCGTCCGCGTTGTCCCGGTTGGGTAACCCGATCAACTGCGCGTTGCAGGACGAGACCGGGCTGTACACCGCCACGAACAAGCTGCTGAAGGTCGCGGAGACTCAGCGGCGCGGTGCCGCGGGTATGGGTGGCCGGTCGATGGAGACCACGAACCCGTGGGATCCCGCCGAGGACTCGGTGGCACAACGCACCTATCAGTCCCTGCGGCCGGACATCTTCAAGTTCTACCGGATCCCGCCGAAGAACTTGTCGTACCTGGACAAGCGGGAACGGCGAAAGATCCACGCCTACGTCTACAGAGGATCCCTCCATGTGGACTTGGACGCGATCGAGGCCGAGGCTGCCGAGCTCATCGAGAAGGATCCAGGGCAGGCAGAGCGGTTCTTTGGCAACAGGGTCGTTCCCGGCACGGGCTCGTGGTGTGACGTTCGCAAGTGGGACGATCGCAAGGTCAAGGCTCCTCGGTCGGTACCGCGCAAGACGCAGATCGTGCTCGGCTTCGACGGGTCGGACACCGACGACTGGACCGGCTTCAGGGCCGAAACCCAGGACGGTTACCAGTTCACACCGACGTTCGGGTCGGACAAGCGGCCAACGGTGTGGAATCCGGCCGATCATGGCGGGCAGGTACCGCGGCTTGAGGTCCGTGCGGCGCTGGATGAGCTGTTCGAGTTCTTCACGGTGATCCGGATGTACGCCGACCCACCGGACTGGGAAACCGAGATCGACGACTGGGCTGCCGCCTACGGCGAGAAGCGCGTCCTGCGGTTCTCGACCTTCCGGTGGATCCAGATGCACGCGGCGGCCGAGCGGTTGCTGACCGATGTGACCAAGCAAGACAGCACGTTCTCGCACGATGGGTGTGGGATCGCGTCGGATCACGTGGCGCACACGAGGAAGTCCGCTCGGCCAGGGAAGCCGCCGCGGTACGTGCTGGAGAAGGCAAGCCAGACTGAGAAGATCGACCTGACGGTGTGCTCGATCCTCGCCCACGAAGCCGCCGGTGACGTGACAGCGGCGAAGTTGTGGAAACCGGCGCGAAAGCTCGTTGTGATGCGGTGAAGGGGGCGAGATGGCGGTCCCCAGCACGGACCTCGAATGGGTCAACTACCTGGCTCGTCGGCACGATGCCGAGAAGCCGGAGCTCGAGGCGTACGACCGGTACTACGAGGGCACGCAGCCCCTGACGTACATGCATCCGGAGATCCTGCGGGAGGTGCAGGATCGGATCTCGCCGGTCATCATCGCGTGGCCGCAGCTGATCGTCGACTCGGTCGAGGAGAGGCTGGACGTCGAGGGTTTCCGGACGCCGGACCAGGAATCTGCGGACGACGACCTGTGGCGAGTGTGGCAGTCCAACGACCTGGACGAGCAGAGTCAGCTCGGTCATCTCGACGCGTTGACGATGCGCCGGGCATATGTGTGTGTCGGGTCGAACGAGGACGACGAGGACACGCCGCTGGTGACGGTCGAGTCGCCGCTGGAGATGTTCGCTGACGTGGACCCGCGCACCCGCAAAGTGCGCGCGGCCCTGCGCCGGGTTGTCGAGGAAGACTCCTCGGCGCGGACAAACGAGCGGTACGCGACCTTGTACCTGCCCGATCGGACGGTTTGGTACCAGTGGTCCGGCGAATGGAAGGTCGAGGACGTTGACGAGCACCGGCTCGGCGAGGTCCCGGTCACGCCGCTGGTGAACCGCGGCCGGACGACCAGGATGGTGCGGAATGCCCGCGGCAACGCCATCCGGTACGGGCGGAGCGAGCTCGCGCCGGTGATTCCGCTGGCGGACGCGGCGAACAAGCAGGCGACGGACATGATGATCGCCAGCGAGTTCGTTGCGCTGCCGCTGCGCGGTTTCTGGGGCATCACGCCTGAGGACCTCGTTGACCAGGACGGCAACCGGATCACCGCACTGCAGGCCATCATGGGCCGGTTGTTGACGCTGGCGGACACCGAGGGCAAGCAGTTCGAGTTCCCGGGCGCCAGCTTGGACAACTTCGTGAAGACGCTCGACTCGCTGGCCAAGATGGTCGCGGCGATCGCTGGTCTTCCCCCGCACTACCTCGGTCACGCCGCCGATAATCCGGCCAGCGCCGAAGGCATCCGGTCGGCGGAGTCGCGGCTGGTGAAGCGGGCTGAGCGGAAGCAACGGGCGTTCGGTGGCGCGTGGGAGCGGACGGCGCGGATCGTGCGCCGGTTCCAGGAAGGTGACTGGGATCCGGCGCTGCGCCGGTTGGAGACGATTTGGCGTGATGCGTCTACGCCGACCGAGGCCCAGAAGGCCGACGCAACGGTGAAGAAGTTCCAGGCGAAGATCATCACTCTTCGGCAGGCGCGGGAGGATCTCGGCTACACCGATCCGCAGATCACGCGCATGGAGAAGGACGACGAGAAGGAAGCGCAGCGCGATCCGGTCGCCGAGATCGCTCGTGGCCTGGCCGACCGCGTCCCGGTGTCCGAACCCGACATCCCGCCGGCCGATCCCGAGGGGGCGCCGGTCGTTGATCGTGTTCCGGCATGAGCGCGCTCGAGGTGGCCGAGCGCCACTACCGAGAGCGGGCGCGGGTTGTGGCCGCCGCATCCGCAGCGGCTACACGCATGTGGCGGGAGGTCGGCGAGTTCGACGAGTGGCGGTCTCGGCTCGCCGAGCTGCTGGTCGTGCTGACCGGGGCGCAACAGTCCGCGGCGCAGCAGGCTGATCGGTATCTCGACCGCGTGCTTGGCACGCAGAACATCGACCCGGACGCGGTCGGCCTGGTTCGGCCGCAGGCAGTGGCCGGAGTCGCTTCCGATGGCCGTGAGCTCGCCACCCTGCTCGCTCAGCCGATCACGGCGGCCAAGCTCGCGGTCGCTGCGGGGGCATCACAGGTCGAGGGCCTGGCCGTCGGGCTCGCGACGCTGCAGATGCTCGTGCGGACACAGGTCGCTGACGCGGGCCGGGCAGCGGACACGGTGGCGATGGTCGCTCGGCCGAATGCCGGTGGTTACACCCGGATGACAGTCGGCAAGTCGTGCGCTCGGTGTGTGATCCTCGCGGGCCGCTGGTACCGGTGGTCGGCGGGGTTCAAGCGGCATCCGCAGTGCAACTGCACGATGGTGCCCAGCCGTGAGGCGCTGGCTAGTGACCTCCGGATGGACCCGAGACGGCAGATCGAGGCCGGGCTGGTGACCGGGTTGAGCCAGCGTGAGCGGGAAGCGATCGCGCTGGGCGCGGACCCGTCGCAGGTGGTCAACGCTCAGCGCGGTGTGAAGACCGCTGGCGGCGTCGAGTCCACCACGACCGGCACGACACGGCGTGGTGTCGCCGGTGCGCGGATCCTCGCGCGGGACCTCGTCCGTGCTGGGGGGCAGGACGTGACCGAGCAGACATTCACCAACCTCACGCTGGACCGGCTCACCACTGCGGGCAGATTGGCCGAGCTGCAGCAGAGGGGTGAGACCTTCACCCGGCTCACCAAAACCGGGCGGGAGCAGCAGTACGCGTACCGGTTCGCCCGGTCGCCGCGGCTCACGCCCGACCAGATTCTTGCCTCGGCGTCCAGCCGAGACGAGGCAATCCGGCTGTTGACCAACAACGGCTACATCATCTGACCGGGACGCGACGTCACCGGTCCACAGAGGAACGGTCGCGATGACCCTACCCGCACCACAAACCGATCCACCACCACAGCAGCCACCGGCGGGCGACCCGCCACCGGCTACCGATCCACCGCAGCCGCCGCCCGCGAGCGACCCGCCGGCCGATAAGGACAGCGGTCAGCTCGGCCCAGCTGGGCTGAAAGCACTCCAGGCCGAGCGTGACGCGCGCAAGGCGTTGGAGAAGCAGCTGTCGGACCTGGCGCCGCTCGCTGACTTCGTGCAGCAGTTGCGTTCCGGAAAAGGCGTTCCGGACTCGCAGAAGAGCGATGTCGAGAAGCTCGAAGAGCGGATCGCGGCGGCCGAGAAGACCGCGAACGACGAGCGTGAGGCGCGGTTCCGGCTCCAGGTGGCCAACACGAAGGGGCTCACACCGGAGCAGGCCGCACGGCTGCAAGGCAAGACCCTGGAAGAGCTGACCAACGACGCTGACGCGCTGCTGGCGGCGTTTCCGAAGCAGGCGGCCACAACCGACCCGCCACCGTCGACAACGCCAAGGCCTGATCCGTCCCAAGGGCAGCGCGGACCGGTCGACATCGACGCGCTGATCGCCGAGGCCGAGAAGACCGGCAACGTCCGCGAATCCATCCGCCTGAAGCAGGCGAAAGCGCTTCAGAACCGCACTCAGTGAGGGCCAGCCCGGCTGTGCCCGACAACCAAGGAGGAACACCGCCATGGCGGGTATCACCGGGCAGGGAACCACGTTCAACCTGCCGAACTTCGTCGGCGAGCTGTTCGCCGTCACGCCCACCGACACGCCGTTCCTGTCGATGATCGGCGGGCTGTCGGGCGGCGAGCGCGCGAACAGCACACTGTTCCAGTGGCAGGGCTACGACCTGCGCGACGCCGACGAGAACCGGCAGCGGGTCGAGGGCGCGAACGCGCCGACCGCTGAGTCGCGGGTCCGGTTCAACCAGACCAACGTGGTCGAGATCCACCAGGAAGCGGTCGAGGTCAGCTACACCAAGCAGGCCGCGACCGGCCAGTACAACTCGACCGGCTCCAACCACCCCGGATCGGTCGGAATCTCTGGCGCCAACCCGGTGCTGGACGAGCTGGACTGGCAGGTGCAGCGGCACCTCGAGCAGATCGCTCGGGACGTCGAGCGCTCGTTCATCGTCGGACAGTTCCAGAACCCGTCCGACAACAACACGCCGCGCAAGACCCGCGGGATCATGCAGGCCACCGCGACGAACGTGTCCGCTCTGGGCACGCTCAAGGGCACGGCGACGATCGCCGCCTCCAACGAGACGTTCACGCTCTCGGCGCACGGCATGGCCAACGGCACCGCGGTGACCGTCACCAACCTCACCGGTGGCGCCGTGGGTGTGCTCAAGGAGAACGAGCTCTACTACGTCACCAACACGGCGACGAACACGTTCACGCTGGCCCCCAAGGCGGGCGGCTCGACGATCGCGTTCTCTGTCGACGGTGGCGCCGATGTCTACACCGCGACCCAACTGACCGAGGCGATCCTCCTGGATCTTCTGCAGGACATCTGGACGTCGGGCGGGATCCAGGTGTCGGAGACCGCGACCCTGATGTGCGGCGCCACAGCCAAGAGGCGCCTCACGAAGGTCTTCATCACAGACAAGGGTTTCCAGGAGCAGTCCCGCACGGTCGGCGGTGTCCGCTGCATGACGATCGAAACCGACTTCGGCACGCTCAACCTGGTGCTCAACCGGTACATGCCGACCGCGGCGATCCAGGTCGTGTCCGCCGAGGAGTGCGCACCGACATTCCTCGACATCCCCGGCAAGGGCTTCCTGTTCCAGGAGCCGCTCGCCAAGGTCGGCGCGGCGGACCGCCAGCAGATCTACGGCGAGGTCGGTCTCAAGTACGGCAACGAGAAGAAGCACGGCAAGCTGCTGCGGGTGTCGGCATGAGCCGCCGGTTCGAGTGTGTCCGCTTCCCTGAAGGCGTGGCGCATATCCGCACCGAGTCCGGGAACCTGGTCGAGTTCCGCGACGGCTTCGCCGACGTCGACGATGATGGCCTGGCCGACGAGTTGCTCGCCGTGCCGGAGGTCTTCGGCGTCACGGAGCTCGACTACGGCGACCGCTCGAAGGAACCCGAGCAGAACGGCGACAACGACCCCGCCGACGACCCCGCCGACGACTCCGCCGACGACGCTGACGCGTCCGACGAGGACACCGGCGACAGCAGCGACGCCGAGGGCTCTGGAGACGGTCGACCGGTTGTGCGCGCGCCCAAGGAGGAATGGGTGGCGTACGCGGTCGGCCAGGGCCTGAGCCAGGACGAGGCCGAGGCCATGTCCAAGCAGGAACTGATCGATCTGCTGAAGGGGTGACTGATGGCCGACATGCTCGCGACCGAGGGCGACCTGCAGAAGCTGATCCCGACGGTCGGGCTGGACACCGCGAAGGTCGTGCTGGAGGCGGCCACCGCGGTGGTCCAGGACGCGGCCGGGCAGCGCATCGTCAGGGTCGTCGACGACGTCGCGAGCATCCTCGGCACCATCGAGTCTTGGCTGCAACTGCCGCAGCAGCCGGTAGTCACGGTCACGGCGGTCGCGCTCGACGGCGCGGCCGTCACCGACTACAAGCACCACGGGTCACGGCTGTGGCGGCGGGAAGGCTGGCAGGCCAACCTCTACGAGCCGTCCACAGTCGAGTTCACCTACACCCACGGGTACGCGTCGACCGACCAGAAGCTGCAGCTGGCTCGGTCGGCAACGTGGATGCTGGCCAAGGGCGTGGTGTCGAACCCGACGATGCTGCAGTCGGAATCGCTGGGTGACTACTCCTACGCGTACCAGCAGATGGCCGCGCAGATGGAGGCCAGCCCGAACCTGCAGAAGTCGCTACGCCGCGCGTACGGCATCCGCGCCGGGCTGGTCCGGATCGGAGGATCGTGATGGACGACGTCAGGCCGACCACCGTGTGGTCCAAGTTCGACGGCAAGCCGTTCCCGCCCTGCGGGCCGATCGAACGGGCCGCCCTGCTCGCCGAAGGGCACCTGTCCGAACCGCCTCAGGAGGTGGACGATGCTGGCGAACCTGTTGACGCAGACGGCGGAGATCTTCAGACCGACGACGACGCAGGACAGGCACCAGAACCAGCAGGACGTGTGGCCGACGATCCCGACGTCGACGAAGCCGTGCCGCCTGCAACAGGTCGTCGGCCTGGAGGACAGTGACGGCCGAGACCTGTCCATCAGCCAGTGGAAGCTGTACCTGCCGGCCGACGCGGCCATCACTGAGAAGGATCGCGTCCGAGTCGGCGCCGATGTCTTCGAAGTGACCGCGGTGTACCCGGTGCCCTCGCCGCGGCTCGGCGCCACGCACCATCTGCAGTGCATGGTCACCACTTACTCGGGAGGTGTCGCATCGTGAGCAGCGCGCGGTTCGAGATCAACCCGGGCGCGATCGAGGCGATCCTGCACGGACCGCAGTCGATCGCACAGAAGAAGCGCCAGGGCGACAAGCTCGCCGACGCGTGGCGCGGGAACATCAACCGCATCACCGGCGCGACCGACCGGTCTATCGAGGTCGAGGTGCAGGGGTTCGAGGTGACGGTCGCGGCCGACACGTCCCGGGATCCCGAGTCGGCGTGGGTGTACCTGGAGTACGGGACCTCGAGCATGAGGGCGCAGGCTCCTGGCCGGCGCGCGATCCGGCGGCGGTGACGTGGTGACGCAGTGGCCGGTCGTCGTGATGCCGGACCCGACACAGCTGCTCATCGACCTGTTGTCCGCGCATCCCCAGCTTCCAGCGAGGTTGTCAGGCAAGGTCAGCAGCGAGTTGCCCCCAGACTTTCCAGAAGGCCTGCCGCGGCTTCAGGTGCGGGCGGTACCTGGTGCCGGGGCGCGGCCGGTGAAGATCCGGGTCGGACAGACCGCATTCGATCTCAACTCCTACGCGGTCACCGTGGACGAGGCTGAGCACAATGGCCGCATCGTCGCAGCGATCGTCCAGTCCCTCGTGGGAAAGTCGACGGCGAACGGCGGCATCGTCGACGTCGAGGTCACCGAACCGTTCCCGATTCCCGACGTGACCACCGCGGAACGCTGGGTCATTCCAGCGATCATCGCGTACCGCCCTATTTAGTGTCCGGTTCGGACGACCGGCATCCATTGTCAAACAAGGAGATCTCTCATGCCTCCGAGCACGAGTGGGCTGCTGGTCGGCAAGATCGGCAGCATCATGATCGCGCCGTACGGGACCACCGCCCCGTTCACGATCCCGCCGAGCGGGTCGTTCGACATCGCCGCCGCGGTCCTGCCGGGCGCCTGGACCGCGGCCGACCTCGGCTACCTGCACGAGGACGACACGCCAGAGTTCGGATTCGACGCGAGCTCGTCGACCATCACGGCGTGGCAGGCCAACGGCAACGTGCTGCGCACCCTGCTCAACAGCAAGATCCGGTCCGTGAAGTTCAGCTGCCGCGAGTTCAACCGTCGCGTATGGGCACTGCAGGAGCCGGGCACGGTCTGGACGACCGGCGCCAACGGTTCCTACTCCGCCTCGATCCCGGCCAACGGAGGCAATCCGCCCCGCGCGGGCCTGTTCGAGCTCAACGACCTGGACGTCGGATTCAAGGTCTGGTGGTACATCCCCCGCATGACCGTGTCCGCGTTCGGTGCGTTCAAGGCCGCGAACCAGGACACCATGAACGCCCAGTTCACCCTGAACTTCGAGGCGGTCAACTCGACCGACCCGCTGTACTACCTGGCCGGCAACCACCCTGGGTTCGCCGCCTGATCCCCGGGGCGCGTCCGCTGTGCGGCCGGCGCGCCCCGGCCCCACCTTCTGCCGCACGAGCCGCACAGAGAGAAGCCGCACATGGGCAGGAAAAAGCGACGTGGTCCACGGCCGGACCTGAAGGCGCCGCTCGGTGAGAACCAGGTCGAGGCCGAAGCACGCCAGGGTGTCATCGCGTTCACGTGGCGGGGGGTTGAGATCCTCGTCGATGTGACCGCGATCGAGTACGGCCGTGGCGCGTTCGCGCTGCGCCTGGTCGACAACGAGAATCTTCCGATCATGACCCGGGTCAACGCGGCTCTGGACATCTTCGAGGCCGCGATCGGCCAAGAGCAACTCGCCGCCGTCGTCGCGGTCGCGCCCCGTCTGTTCGACGACGTCGAGACTCTGACGAGCTTCTGGGGCGAGTTCAACAAGGCACTGCACGGCGCCGAACCGGGGGAATCCTCGGCCTCCTGAGTCTCCTGGACGACCAGGAGATTCAGGAGGCACTGGAGTACGACCTGCTCGGCCTCGGGCAGGACCTGCGTGACCTCTACACCAGCGACATGTCTATCAGGCGCTTCCGCGTCATCGTTCGTGGTTTGCCTGGCAGCTCCCGGCTTCACCGCGTGGTCCAGCGGCGCATGGAGGCCGAGGGCGTCGCGCCGACGCCCATCGAGCACCTGCCCAGCGACGCGTGGTCCACTGCCGAGCATCTACTCGCGACCGTCGCGGACAAGATCGAAGCGCTGACCTGGATGCAGGCTGACGCGAAATCACGCGGCCCCGCGCCGAACTGGCTGGCTCGGCCTGGTCAGACGGCACGGAAACCCAAAGGCGCCAGTGCATGGTTCGCCGGGCTCGGCTTGGGAGACACGCCAACGACTACCTGACGGAGGTGAGCCGTGGCGCGTGGGGTCGAGATCGGCCGCGGCTACATCGCCGTCGACGTGGACGAGGGCGGCGCCCGAGCCGCGCTCCGCTCGTTCGTCGGGTTCGCCGGGTCGGCGTTCAAGGCCGCCGCCGCCTCGGCCGCCGTCCTGATCGGCGCGGCTGCCAAGGTCGGCGTCGAGTTCAACTCGATGAAGGAACAGGCCACCGTCGCCTTTAACACGCTGCTCGGCAGCGGCGAGAAGGCGAAGGTGTTCCTCGAGGACCTGACCAAGTTCGCGGCTCAAACCCCGTTCGAGCTGCCCGGCCTGATCGACAATGCCAGGTCGCTGCTCGGCGTCGGCCTGGCCGCCGACAAGGTCATCCCCACGATGGGGGCGCTCGGCAACGCGGCCGGCGCGCTCGGCCTGAACCAGGACGCGTTCAACCGGGTCATGATCGCGACCGTCCAGGCGATGGGCAAGGGCAAGCTGCAGGGCGACGAGCTGCTGCAGATGGTCGAGGCCGGTATCCCGGTCTGGAACCTGCTGTCCAAGGCGACCGGCAAGACCGTGCCGGAGCTGCAGAAGCTGTCCGAGCAGGGCAAGCTGCTCAGCGCGGACGTGCTGCCGAAGCTGTTCGACCAGATGAACAAGGACTACGGCGGCGCCATGGCCGCGCAGTCCAAAACCCTCGCGGGACAGTGGTCATCGCTCAAGGACAACGCCCGGATCCTCGCGGGCAGCGGCTTCAAGCCGATCTTCGACGAGGCCAAGAACGTTGTCGGCGCGCTCGGCGAGCTGGCCGCGTCGGACGGTGCGAAGAAGTTCGCCGAGGACTTCGCGGCTGACCTGCAGAAGGGCATCGGCGCGGCGAAGATCTTCGGCACCAATCTCAAGGCCGAATTCGGTGACGACGCTCGCCGGGTCTTCCGCCAGTTGAAAGAATCCGGTGGCGAGGCCTGGGCCTCGTTCAAGGCCGATGGCGTGCCCACGCTGAAGGCGCTGGCGCAGGCGGCGATGAGCGTGCTGCCCGCCCTGCTTCAGCTGGCCCAAGCTGCTGGCGGTGTGCTTGTCGCCGTGCTGAAGGCGGCGCAGACCGTGCTCCAGGCGGTCGCGGACAACGCCGACGAGTTCGCGTCGGGCATCCAAACCGCGGCGAGCGTGGTCGGTGCGATCGCTGGCCCAGCGATCAAGGTCTTTGGTGCCGTGCTGCAGGTGGTGGCCGACGTGCTGGCAGCGGTCGTCCACCTGATCGGTGACCTGTCCGGACCGCTCGGTGTGGCGACTGGTGTCGTGCTCGCCTCGGTGGTCGCGTGGCGGCTTCTGTCCACTGTGATGGGTGGGGTCAAGACGGCGGTTGACGCCGTGAAGCCGTCCACGATCGCGGATGCGTTCGGCAACGCCTCCAAGAAGATCGACAACGCTGCGTTGTCGGCGGGCGTCATGACCGAGAAGTTCACCGGCTCGGCGACCGCTGGCGAGAAGGTGGCGACGGCAGGTTCTCGCGTGGGCAACGCTCTCCTGAAAGTCGGTACTGTGCTGCCGGTCGTCGGTCTCGGCGTCGCAGCGTTGGGTGGGTTGTTCGAGCTGACAAGCCAGAAGGCGCGCGAGCTCGAGCGGTCCGCGGGCGACATCGCCAAGGGGCTCGTCGCTGGCGGGTCGTCAGCCAAGCAGGCCGCGAAGGACCTCGCCGAGCTGGAGAAGAAGGCCGCCGACGCACAGCGTGAGCTCGACGAGTTCTACAAGCTGCAGCGCACCAACATCGAAGGCGGCGACGCCGGTGTGGCCGCCGCACAGAAGCAGAACCTCGACGATCTCAGAAACGCGGTCGGCAAGGCCAAGACCGAATACGACAACCTCGTCAAGTCGCTCGGCCCGGTCGGTGTGGCGCAAGCGCGGGTGTCGCAGGCACAGCAGGACTACAACGCCGCGGTACAGACGTACGGCCCCACGTCGTCGCAAGCGCTCAGTGCTCAGCGGCTTCTGGTGATCGAGACGGAGAACCTCGAGAAGCAGCAACGGCAGGCGGCGGACGCGACGCGTAGCCACACGCAGTCGCTGTACGAGCTCGCATCGCAGGCGCTGGCGGCTGCCAATGCCGACTTGCAGTTGCGGCAATCGCGGGTCGCGATCACTGAGGCGCAAAAGGCGTACACCGACGCGGTCAAACTGCATGGCATCAGCAGCAACGAAGCCGTGCAGGCCGAGCTCAACTTGGAGGCCAGCATCCTGCGGGCAGCTGAGGCTGCGCGGCAGAAGGCTATCGCTGACAACGCGGGCAAGTCGTCGTCCGATCAAGCGAAGGCAGCGAATGCCGCGTATGCCAACGAGTTGTTGCGGATGGCTTCGGCGGCCGGAGACGCTGCTCCGGCGAGTTTGCAGCGGTTGATCGGTGGCTTGTCCGCGGCCGAACTGCAGGCGCTGGGCGCGAAAGTCAAGATTGACGCGTTCGGCAATGCGGTCATCAGCGTGCCCGGCCAGAAAGACGTCAAGATCACCGCTGAGAACGCTGCGGCGCTCAAGGAGGTCGCGGCAGTGCAGGACGCACTGTCGGAGGCGCAGCGGCGCGCGGTCATCACGATCCAGGTACGGCAGGCCCGTGCCGCGACGATCGGTGAACTACCCGGTGGCGGCATGGCGTTCTCGAACCCCAGCGCGCGGGTCAAGGCCGTGGGTGGTGCGATCCGGGCGGACGGCGGCGCGTACACGGTCGGTGAGCGCGGCCCGGAGATCATCTTCCCCGACCGAGCGGGGTACGTGGCGACGGCAACGCAGTCGAAGTCCATTCTCGACAACCTCGGCCGGAACCCCGGCAAGATCGAACAGAACAACTACTTCACCGCTCCCATGGACGAGGCCGCGTACGCGGCGCAGGCATCGCAGCGCATGGCGTGGCTGGCCAAGACGGGAGGCCGCTGATGCCGACCCCATTGGACACCACGTTCGCCGTTGGCGGGGTGACGTTCGGTGTGTTCCCGTTCGTCGACGGCAACGGCGTCGAGTGGCAGGGGGATGCTGTCGACGGCTGGTACGAGTCACCTGGGAGGAAGCTCTCACAGGCGTCCCGGCCGGCCGACGACGGCGTCTACGACGGGCAGTCCTACAGCGAGGCGCGCGTCATCACACTGGAGGGCGCGGTGCTCGCGCCGACCCGTGCGCTTTCCGATGCGGCGAACGACACGTTCAACGCGCTGCTCACCTCCGGTGCGAAAGAAGTCCTGACGGTGGTCGAGCCGTCGTGGACGCGGCAGTGCGCGGTGCAGCGCGCGGCCGGCAAACCGGAAGTACAGCGGGTCAACGAGTTGCATTGGATCTACCAGCTGCAGCTCGTGGCGCCTGATCCACGCAAGTACTCGTCAACCGTCCGTTCGGTGAGCACCGGGCTGGCGAAACCAGCGGCAGGTGGCGTCCAGTGGAACGGGCCTACCGGCACCACCGGTGTCCAGTGGAACGGCCCCGCCGGGACCGCGGGGGTGCTGTGGCAGTCGGTGTCCGGCACGAGCGGTGTCATGACGATGACGAACGCGTGGGCGGCGAAGACGCCGATCGTCTTCACCGTCACCGGCCCGGCGGTGAATCCGAAGATCACCAACCTGCTCACACAGGAAGTCATCCAGTGGCAAGGCACGCTCACCGCCGCGGACACACTGGTGATCGACACCGGAACCGGCCGGGTGACGCTGAACGGCGTCAAGCGCAAGACGATGCTCCGCTTCGACTTCTTCTCACTCGGTCCATTGCAGACCGTCAACATCCTGTTCCAGGCAGACGCCCCGACGTCCCCTGCCGCGCTGCTCACTGGGCAGTGGCGCGACGCGGCTATCTAGGAGGAGGGCCGGATGCCCACCACAACGAACCTGGCGGCGATCACCAACGGGGACCTCATCCCGCTGTTGGACGACGCGGGCGGCGGCAGTTACACCCAGGGCCGCAACAACGCCAAGGACATCCGGCAGGGCCTGGTGAACGTGCTGGCCGCGCCGAACGGCGGCGCATACACGCGCCGCGCTGGCGTGCTGCCGACGACGTACAACAACAGCGGGAAGTACTGGTCGGACCTGCGGGTCGCCGGACAGGGCTCACCGAGCACCTCGATCACGCTCGGTGCCGGGCAGATGGTCCTGCCGCGGACCGGGCAGGGCTACTACCTGCTGTCGCTCACCCAGGACCTCACTGTCGCGCTGGCCAACGCCGACGGCGCGAACCCTCGCTGGGACCGGCTGTGTCTCAAGGGCTACGACAAGGAAGCGTTTCCCGGTGACGCCGTGCACGGCCCCTACCTCGTGGCCGTCTACGGCGACCCGGCCGGATCGCCGTCTCTGCCCGCGATCCCGACCGACTCGATCGAGATAGCCCGGATCCTGCGCGCGGCCGGGTCGCCCGGGGACCTCATCGGCAGCGGCACCGCGCCGATCACCGACATGCGCGTCGGGACCGCGATGTACGGCACCCCTCGCGTTCTACTGCCGGGTGACGCCCTCGCCAACGCCGGTGGCTATCACGGCGAAATGCGCCTGCGTGACGAGAACTTCGTCGCGGCCGGCCTGCCCGCCAAGAGCCTCGTCGACCGATGGTCTGCCGTCACATCCCAGTGGCACGGCACCACACAACTGCTGCTGCCCCAACCAAGCCAGACCGGTTTCGGCAGCCTCGGAGCCGGGGTCACAGCCACCATCGCCCAGGTCACCATTCCGTGGCCGGGCTGGCCGTACAAAGTGGTTGTGCGCGCGGCACAGCTTGGCTTCTTCCACGCGTCCAGCGTGGGCCTGGCCGCCGAGGTGCAGGTGCGCGTCGACTCCACCACCTACGCCACATCTGGCTACGTCGCGTGGGCCAAGAACACCAACGCTGTGGGAAACGTGGAAGCGATGGTCTCGACACCCGGCGGATCGTCGGCGGCCATCACCGACGGCAACTCGCATGTCGTGTCGATGATCTGCAAGAACAGTTCCCCTGGAACGCCCTTCACCATCCAAACGGGATCGTTCTACGCCTACGAGCTCAGCATTCACCCGGTCGGTGACGGATGACCGCTGCCGTACTGCCCGCCTGGCGCGTCTTCATCACCGACACCAGGACCGGCCGCGTGGTTGACGACCTGCCGTACCTGGACACTCCGCGCTACGAATACGGCATCAACACCGCTGGTGGGTGGGGTATCAGGGTACCAATCGGTGACACGCTGTCGGCGCAAGACCTCGACGAGCTGTCCGATCCATGGCGGTTCTCGATCGGTGTGGCAATCGGCAACCACATCGCGCAGATGGGCCCGCTCGTGGGCGAGTCCTACAACGACGATGACGGCCTGGCCGTCGTCGACCTGTCCGGCGGCGGCATCTGGAACTACCTCACCACCAAGCGTCTGCTCGTCACCGGCGACGTCAACGGAACGACCATAAAAACCGCAGCCGCGGACGTCGTCTTCGGGCCCGGCGCCACCAGCCCCAAGGGGACGCCGATCCCGCCGGCGAACCAGAACCTGAGCCTGCACACCATCGCCAAGCGCATGCTGCAGATCTCGATGGCACGCACCAACGGCGCGCTGCCGATCCTGCTGCCCGCCGACATCGCAGGCACTGCGGAACGCGAGTACCCCGGCTACGACCTCGCATACCTCGGCGAGCGGCTCATGCAGGTCACCCAGGTCGAGGCCGGGCCGGAGATCGAATTCCGGCCCCGGTACGTCGACGAGACCCGGACGTTCGTGCAGTGGGAGATGCGCATCGGCACGCCGGCCGCAGGCGGCCGGCTCGGCAACCTCAACGGGCTGCACCAGTGGGAGTACGGCAAGGCCCTGGTCAAGGTCCACATGAACCGTGACGGATCCCAGCAGACGCACACGCGGTACGAACGCGGCGCGGGCATGGAACGGGACCTGCTGCTCGGCTACGCGGCCGACTCGTCGTTCGCGACGACGTTCGGCTGGCCGCTCCTCGAGGACGTGGGCGGTCAGCACACCTCAGCCACCGAGCAGAGCACGCTGGACAACTGGGCCGCCGGTGCGGTCAACACGTACAAGAAGCCGGTCACCACCTGGACAGCTGTGATCAGGCTCGCCGGAGACAACGGCTTCGGCGAGGACACCACCTCGCCGTCGGTGTTCGAGTTCGCCGTCGGCGACACCGCCATCTTCCAGATGAAGGGACATCGGCGGATCCGGGACGGCCGGTACCTCGTCCGGATCCTTTCCGTCGCAGGTGACTCCCGAGACACAGCGAAGCTCAACGTCCAACTAATCGGGGAGGTGACGTGACACTCCCAGGTGGACCAGCGCCGCAGGCAACGCAGCGCCTGGAACAAGACGTGCTCGCGCTGCGCGCCGAGCTCGAAGAGCTGAAGCGCCGCACCTTGTATTCGGCGGCTATCGGCGCGGGCGGGCTGCGGGTCTACGACGGCGGCGCCATCTCGGTCGAGAGCGGCATGGGGCACGACACGTTCTACGCCGGAAAGTCCGACGTCAACGGCAAACAGGTCACGTTCCTCAAGCGACACAACGGGTCGAACGTATTCGGCACGGGCATCTACGTCCCCAACGGCGAGCAGTACTGGGCGATGTACGACCGCGGCAACAACATCCTGGTGTCGGACGACGCGGCGAGCGGTGTTGGGCTGGCGAACCCGTGGCTGAGCATTCCGCTGTACCCGTGCTTCTCGGTTGCGGCCTCTGCGATCTACGGGTACATGAACTTGCCGGCATCCAGCGTCGCGTCCGAAACGGTGCTGTGGAGCGGCCGGATTCCCCAAATGCACCACGGGTTCGTCGGGATCGACGGCGTTTGGGGTCAGGCAAGTGGCGCCAACAGCGCGACTTACAAGCTCAAGCTCAACGGCACGATCGTCGGTTCGTGGTCCACCGGTGGCGCGCTGGAGGTCGCGAACAAGGGGCCGTTCAACGCGAACGCCTTCATCAACCAGCAGTGGATCGCTGTCGACCTGACTGTCCAGGCGTCCGGCACCGGGAACGTGGCCGCGCAGATCGCCGGGTGCACATGCCGCGGCAGCTGACCATCCAGATTGGACGGAACCGTGCGTGAACAGACGAACACGACGCAAGCTCACGTGGAAGGGCCTCCAGGATGGGCTGATGTTTTTCAGCGGCCTGGGCGCGTTCCTGTGGCAAGCGGTACCGGTGAAGTCGGATCCCTGGCTTCTCGGCGCCGCGCTGGCGATGATGAGCGGCCCGGCGGTGGTGCGGTCGATAGCTATGGCGATCGCGTCGCGTGGTTCCGCTACCACGTTGCCGCCATCTCCATCAGCACCGCCGGAACCTGCGCAGCCGCCATCCTCTACGGGATCTTGAAGTGGGGTGGTGGCGGGTGATGACACCCAGGCGGTTCTGGAACTCGGTGGTCGTCGTCGTGCTCGTCCAGCTGGCCGTGTCTATCACGGTCGGGTGGTACGCCAATCACGTTGCACACGAAGCGAACCAGAAGTGGTGCGGATTGGTCACCACATTGGACGACGCGTACAGCCAGAGTCCGCAACAGCCCACGACCGCGATAGGGCGCCGCATCGCAGTCGAGATGCGGCAGCTGCGTGAGGAGTTCGGATGCTAGGCGTCGATGGCGTTGACGTATCCCGATTCACCGGGCAGGTCGAGTGGGCTCAGGTGTACGGCGCCGGAAAGCGGTTCGCGTACATCCAGCTGTGCCGCGGTGTCGACAGCCCGGACCCGCTGTGTGTGGACAATCTGAAAGGCGCGGTCGCCGCTGGCTTAGCGGTCGGCTTATATCAGAGGGTGTTCCCTCAGCTTGGCTCGCCGGAGCAGCACGCCCTGCACTACCTCGCGTGCTGGAACCGCGTCCGGGCACACGTCCCGGACGTGACACTCCCTCCAGCCGTGGACTACGAGGAACGCATTCCCGGCGGCGGCCCGTGGTGCATGGAGTACATCAACATCATCCGGCAGGCCACCGGACGCGCCGACCACGTCATCTACTCGTCCGGCAGCTGGTTCGAGCCGAATGGGTTCATCGGCACGACCGCGTGGACCGACGATCCAGGCATCCGGATCTGGCCGGCACACACCGACGCCTGGCCGTACCCCGGCTGGGCGCCGGGCAACCCGAAGTTCAAGCACCCCAGAGCGTTCGTGCACCAGTACGACCAGGACGGCACATGTCCTGGCATCGAGGGCAAGGCGCTACTGGACATCTCGATGAAGCCGCTGCCGCTGGGGAGGACCTGATGGCCTGGTGCCCGTTCGCGATCCACAAACCGATCAGCAAGTCGCGGAGCCGTATCGTCCCGCGGGCCGTCATCCTGCACACCGCGGTGTCGTCGGCATCGAGCCTGTTCGGCTACTTCTCCGGCGTGGGTGACGATTCGCACTTCTACGTTGGACCGAACGGCGAGCTCGAACAGTACGTTGACACCGCGTGGTCCGCCTACGCGAACCGGGACGCGAACGGCTTCGCGATCTCCTTCGAGTCGTGGGACAACCGTCAGATCATCCCGTGGAACGCGGCCCAGGTGGAAACGCTCGTGCGCGCAGTGGACTGGTGCTGCACGACACACGGCATCCCCCGCAGGCAGATCCCGTCCGCGACAGGGTCAGGGCTGGGATGGCACGCGATGTGGGGCGCACCGAGCCCGTGGACGAAGGCGGCCGGGAAGGTCTGTCCAGGCGGACCGCGCATCGACCAGACCCGAAACATCATCATCCCGCGCGTCGCCGCGGGGAACGTCGGAATGGAGGCAGACATGACAGGCGAAGAGCACGACTGGCTGGCGCAGGTCAAGGGCGTCCTGGGTGACGCGTTCGACCCGTCCACCGGTGCCAACGCTGGCAAGCGGTTGCGCACCATCGACGAACGGGCCCAGCGGATGGAGGCCAAGCTCGACGCGCTCACCGGCGCACTGTCGGACGACGAGGCCAACATCATCGCCGCGGTCCGCGCGCAGCCGACCGGCGGCCAGGTCGACGTCCAGGCGCTCGCCGCGCTCCTGGCGCCGCTCATCCCGACCGGTACGACGCCGGAGCAGATCACCGAAGCGGTGCGGCTTGCGTTCGCCCGCGCTGGTGCAAAGGAAGGAAACCCCGCATGACCACTCAGGCGCTGCTCACGATGGCCATCGGCGTCGTGATCCCGCTCGCCAACGGACTGCTCACCAAGTACGAAGCACGGAAAGCGCGGGTGTACCTGCAGCTCGTCCTCAACGCCGCCAACGGTTTTGTGGTGGAGTGGCTGAACGCACTCACCACCGGCACCGACTACAACGTGCGTGAGGCGTTGGTGAACTCGCTGCTGTCGTTGGTGGTCGCGATCGCCAGCCAGGCCGGTGTCTGGGCGCCGCTCGGCGCGTCGGACGCGGCGAAGCGGTCCTTGGTCGGCGCGGGATCGGCAAGGAACTGACCAATGACCGACGCAACCGGCCGTCACCCGGCCACCGAGCACCTTCGCCGCACGTTCGCGTGGGAACACCTGCCGCCACACCTGCGGGCGATCAGCCGCCCGTGCGCCGAGCTGGCCGACCAGATGATCGAGGCGCTGCCGGACGGGCCCGAGCTCACCGCCGGGCTGCGGAAGCTGCGCGAGGCGAAGGACTGCTTCGTCGTGGCCGAGGTCTACAAGGGGTGACCCATGCCGCTGCCTGGCTCGATCACGATGGTGCAGGTAGTCGAGGACTACCGGCGCGCGGACGGCACCGTGCCGGTCGGCGCGGTCACGTTCATCCCCGCGGTGCGATCCACCGTCGCCGGTTCCTCGATCATCGTCGAGCCGGTCACGGTCGCGCTCGTCGACGGCCAGCTGGCCATATCCCTCGCGTGGCAAGGTGACCCGAACCTGACGCCACGAGACTGGACGTACACGGTGGTCGAGGCGATCGGCGGCGAGACCCGCACGCGGACGATCTCGTTGCCGTCGTCCGGCCCGGTGGTCCTGCACACGCTCGCGGACCTCGACCCGGTCGTCCCGACCGAGGTGCGAGTGCGCACGGTCGAGGGGATCAGGCCGGACTCGACCGGCAACATCGACCTCCCCGCCGCAGCCGGGTCGGCCCCAGCGACCCGGGTCATCGCGGCGACCGGTGGCCTGCAAGGAGGCGGCGACCTCTCGGCGGACCGGACGATCTCGCCGTTGTACGGATCGACCGCGGACACGGTGTGCGAAGGCGACGACCCGAGACTGTCCAACCCGCGCACGCCGACCGCGCACGACCACGCCGTCAGCGCGGTCACCGGCCTGCAACCGGCGCTGGACGGGAAGGAGGCGGTCGGTACGGCTGCGGCCACGCTGGCCGCGCACGTCGCCGCGGTCGACCCGCACTCGCAGTACCTCACCACCGCCGAGGCAGCCGCGCTCTTCGCGGCGCTCGTCCACTCCCACGGGCAGAGCGACATCACCGGCCTGGTCTCGGCGCTGGCCGCGAAGCAGAACCAGCTGGTAATGCGGGACGCCTACGTGAAGCTCGGGTCGGCCACGAACATCAACCTCAACACCGGTAGCTCCTCATGGGGCGCGTTGCCGACCTTCCCGACGTTGAGCATCCCGGCCGCCGTCGGCGACAAGGTCGGGCTCGCTGTGAACGGGATCCGGCAGGCGAACTCGAACCTGCTGATGGACTTCGGCGTGGTCGTCAGCGGCGTCATCAAGCGCTGGCTCGGCGGGAACTACACCGACACGTCACCACCGCCGAGCTCGCCCGCCTACGAGGGCGACCCGGCGATGTACCACACCAACGTTCCCTCGATCAGCTGCGAGCGCAGATTCACCGTGACGGCGAACGACCGTGACGGATCCGGCAACGTGGTGTTCGCCGTCCTCTGCCGCGTGGCCGGGGCGGGATCAGCGTTGTTGTTGTGTTCCAACGAGAACCCCTACTACTGGTCCGCGACGAACTACGGCGTCGTCGCGTAGCGACGCTCCACAGGCAACGGCCCCCTCACCGCTTCGGCGAGAGGGGGCCGTTTTCGCATGTCCGGAGCCCCCGCGATTCAGTGGACTGCCTCCCAGGTACCGCACCGCTCAGATGTGAAGCTGCCATCCGTTGGTTTGATGGTGACCGTAAGCCTCTTGGCGTGAGTGACCAGCTTGTTCTGGATGATTTCGCCGTCTGCTCGTGTGCGTTCCCAGTAGCAGTCTTCGACACTTCGCCTGGTCGTCCGGTACGTGCCTGGCTTAACCTGCTCCGGCCCCGCTCCGATCTCGAAGGTTCCGCTGCCAAAGGGCACATCACCACGGATGACTCGTTCCAGTGTGGACACTTGCTCTGGGCAAAGAATGGGAAATCCCAGCTTGTAGAGCGGCATCAGATCCCGAGCAGGCTCCCCGGATGACCCCGTGCGGGTGATCTCGATGTAGGCATCTAGCGACTCGACAGCGGTGATCCCGATGTTCTCAGGGTCAGGAGTACGGGCCTTTTCGCAAGCCTGGTTGACCAGACTGGCCGCGCCTTGTCCGGTGTAGACACCAGTCGATCTTGCCTGCTGCTCTAGCGCCTCCACAGGCGTTGCAGGTCTACTCGTCGTTGATGCTGCCGCCGCTGCCGTTGATGACGACGACGGCGCCGAAATGACTCTGGTCGGTGTGGCGGACGGCGCTGCACCTCCGGAAGAGCACGCTGTCAGTTCGAGCCCAAGTAAGACGGCGGCGATGGTGCCGGCGAGGCGCATGGAGTTCTCCCAGTGTGCGGCTGGCTGCCCTCCTAGTCCGTGTTGATCACTCGGGCGTTACGCGGTCGCCGTGGTGCTCAAGCAGGTATGCGATGACCGTGTCGTGCATGATGCCGGCGCCGTCGACGAGCTCGCGGTCGTTGAGCTCGACCAGGTAGGCGCCGGGCATCACGTGCCGAGAATCGTTGGCCAGCTGGAGGGCGTGCGCGAAGGCTCCCGGCGACGCCTTCCGCAGGTCGTCGATGGCCAGCCGCAACGCCCCGGTCACCGCGTCGGATTGGTGCTCGATCACCGCGCGATTGACCAGCGACAGGGCGGCGCTCACGGTCTCGCGTAGCGTTTCGCGCACCGGGATCTCCAACCGGCGTGCGATGTGGATGAGGTAACGGTTTCGTTCCGGGTTGGGGCAGTCCGGCGGGCAGCCGAGCACCACGCGTCCGGTCGGGGCGTCCAGCCCGAACTCAACGTTGGTGGTGAAGCCGGGCAGCGTGTCCACGCAGCGCGGAACCCAGAACAGGATCGCGTCCGCGGCCCTGCGGGCAGCGGTTTCCCAGTCGACCTGGTCCTCGTACATCTCGGCCCGTATGCCGCCGCGGGACTCCGGGGAGAGCACGGTCAACGGGCCGCCTCCCGCCCACTGCTCGGCGAGCTCGCCGGCCGCGTCAGGTCGCCAGGACGGCACGTTTCCGTCGCGTGCGGGTGTGGGCCCGGCGAGGAACACGCTCGGACCGGCCGGGATGGGCTCCCGGGCCATCACCAGGTTGATCTCACCCACGGCTGGCCTCCCGGGCTGCTCGAGCAGCGTGCTGCGGCGTCCAGGGCAGCGGTAAGCCGTCGCCGGGCTCGCGGGGAACGACGTGGACGTGCAGGTGGTAAACGCTTTGCGTCGCAGGTGCACCTTTGGAGGTCACCAGGTTCGCGGACGGGATGTCCGCCATCAGCTCGGCGGCGCGCGCCATCACTGCCGCGGTGACGATCGGGTCGGTGCCGGCGTCGGGGACGTGCACGCGCGGCAGGATCAGCACGTGCCCGGCGTGGACGCCGCCGCTGCGGGGCCGGACAGCCAGGGCGTCCTTCCACTCCCGCACGATCGTGGCTGGCATGAGGCCCGCCGCGATGGCGCAGAAGGCACAGTCGGCGGTGGCGGTCGCCGTGGTTCGCTGCGGGTCGTCTTCGGGGATGCCGGTCACTGGTTCTCCGCCTTCGTGAGCTGGGTGAGGTGGCTGATCAGGTCGGTGGTGTCGATGCCGCAGAGCCCGGCGAGGTGATGGATCGCCGAGAAGGGCAGGTAGACGACGGCGCCTTCGGTGGAGTGTGGGTGGAGGCGGCCACGGGCCCAGCGCCGCAGCGGCTCGAGCTCGGGCCTGCGGTCGGTGTTGACCTTGCGGAGGTCGACGTGGATCTGGTCGTCGTGCACGACGCGTTTGTGTACGCGGGCGAGCAGCACGTGAGGCAGCTCGTCGAGGACGAGGCAGATCTCGGCGAACCGGACCATCGAGCACTGCCGCGTGCCGAGTTCGTACGTGGCCAGGGTGTGGGTGGATGGCTTCGGGTCGGGAAACCGGAGGCGGAGCTGCTCGCGGGTGAGGCCGCGTGCCCTGCGGAGGCGACGGAGCTCGTCGCCGAGGATCAACTGGTAGTGGACACCGTCAATGGTCATGATCAGGCTTCGGGTCGGGGTGGACCAAGCATTCGGTGTGGTCGTCGCCCTTCACCCAGCGGGTGTCGCGCCACGTCCACGTGCAGTAGCAGCCGCGTGGCCGCGGGCAAGGGGGAACGTTGTCGTCGCCTTCGGTGGGTCCCCAGGTGCTGCCTGCCATCACGCTGTGCTCCTGGTGAGCCCGGTCGGCGCCGGGTCGGGGGGTGCGCCGACGCCGACCGGGGTCTTGGCCTGCCCGCCGTACGCAGGAATCAGTTGCACGGCGGGCAGGGTGTCCGCGCCTGGCGGAGGGGGAAGGGTGCCGGGCGCGAACGTTGTGGCGCCCTCACCCGGGCTGCTGCTCCCGGGTGAGGGCCGGGTCTCGACGCACGCCGTCCACCCGGCGGCGGAGCCCCTGATCAGGAGGTGGTGGAGCTGCTCGGCGCGGTCAGCACGCCAGATCTTGCGGAGGAACACGCGGGACGGCTCGGTCCACCAGTCGCAGATGGCCTGGGCGATCCAGATGGCTGGGACCCAGCCGATGGACAGGCCCAGCATGAGCAGGTCGGCGATCACAACGTCCCGCCTGCCTTCAGGAGTGCGCGGCGCTGCTCGTTGAGCGTGGTGATCACGTCGCTCAGGCCTTCGAGGTCGACCGTGTAGTCAGGCAGGTCGCCGTCGCGCGGCTGGTCCGGGTTGTGTCGGATGCCGAACACGGTCCGCTTGTTGATCCGGACTACCCCGACCTGTGCGGGCCGTGGGTTCCCGACGGCGTCGGCCAGGTAGATGGTGTCGGTGGTGAGCCAGTCAGCCATTGCTGCCGCCCTCGGCGTCGGCGATGACGAGGGCCAGCAGGTCCCGGATCTCTCGCGCCTTGTCGACCGAGAAGTACTCCGATTCGCTGCGGATGGTGAGCTTCACCATGCCGGTGTCGGTGGACTCCATGTCGAGTCCGTCGTCGCTGTTGCCGTCGCTGACGGAGTACGTCGCCATGTCGCTCAGCCCTGTCGGTAGCGTGGTGCCGCATCGCAGCGGCGGTACGTACCAGAGTGAGCGCTACGTACCAATGTAAGCAATGCCCCAATCGGGCGATAGCGCTCGACTGTGTAGTACGTCGTACGCTTGGTACATGGCGGTAAACAAAGGTGCGTCAGCGGCTCGTGAGCTCGGCGCGGAGCTGCGTGAACTCCGCGAAACCGCTGGTCTGACGACCAGACAGATGGCCGATCGGCTGGGAGTCTCCAACGCGAACATCTCGCACTGGGAGACTGGTAACCGGCTCGTACCGCTCGACCGGCTCACCGACTACCTCGACGCACTCACCGTGACCGGCGATGACCGCGAACGCCTGCTTGGGCTACGCCGCCGCGCCGAAGGGCCCGGCGAACTCACCGCTGGCGTGCCCAGCATCGGTCCTCAGCTGGCGCAGTTGATCGAGCACGAGCAGACCGCCGTGCGCATCGTCGACTACGCGCCACTCACCCTGCCTGGCCTGTTGCAAACCACGGACTACGCGCGGGCCGTGCTGTCCCGCGGACCTGACACGGATACGCGAGTCGCACTACGAGCTGGCCGCCGCGATGTTCTGACGCGTCGCCGCGATCCGGTCGAATTCCTCGCGCTGATCGACAGTGAGGTGTTTGCGCGACCGATTGCGCCAGCGGAGATCATGACCGATCAGCTTGAGCATTTGCTGGATATGGTCGACAAACATCCGAACATCACGATTCGGATCGTTCCGAGTACATCTCCCGGTTGGCATCCCGGCCTCGCGGGCAACTTTATCTTGTTCGAATTCGCTAAGGCGCGGCCGATCGTACATGTCGAGCATTACCGTGCGAGCGCTTTCCTGTGGGAGCCAGACGATGTTGCGGACTATTTCGACGCGGTCCGCGAGGTCGAGGAAAGGGCGATGACCTCGGACCGGACATCCGAGGTCATCCGGAAGATGATCGAAGGAAGGAAGCAGGGATGACCATACCCCAAGACCAACCGGGCGACGAGCAGTTGCGTTGGAAGAATGCCAGCTCCGGACAGGACACGTGTGTCGACGTGGCGCACACGCTGGAGGCGGTGCGGGACAGCAAGAACCCTGACGGGCCCATTCTGAGGGCCTCCAGGGATGCGATGTTGGCCATGATGCGGTCGCTGCGCGACTGATCGAAGATCGACGACGAACCCCCGGTCGCCATGTTGGCGCCGGGGGTTCTTCATGCCGTGAGCGAAGCGTCCGACGGTCCTTTTACGGTCCACTTTGACATCCAGTCGGGCCGAGTTTGACCCACTCAGGCCTAGTCGGACCCGACGGTCCGACTAGGTGAATCGCTGGTCAGCCAGTGTGATCCAGTCGGGCCGAGTGGGGCGAACGGGCACCCACGAAACACAGAAGTAACACGGCATGCCTACGCTCACGCCATGGATCGGCAGCAAGAGTTCGTCCTGCGGACGCTCGAGGAGCGCGACATCCGGTTCGTCCGGCTGTGGTTCACCGACGTCCTGGGATTCCTGAAGTCCGTCGCGGTCGCGCCCGCGGAACTGGAAGGCGCGTTCGCCGAGGGGATCGGCTTCGACGGCTCGGCGATCCAGGGGTTCGCCCGCGTCTACGAGTCGGACATGGTCGCCAAGCCGGATCCGTCGACGTTCCAGGTGCTGCCGTGGGAGACGCCCGAGGGCGACCACTACTCGGCCAGGATGTTCTGCGACATCACGATGCCGGACTCCTCGCCGTCGTGGGCGGACCCGCGGCACGTGCTGCGCCGCTCACTGGCGCGGGCCAGCGAGGCGGGCTTCACCGTCTACGTGCACCCGGAGATCGAGTTCTTCCTGCTCAAGGACCTGCCGTCGGACGGAAGCGTCCCGATACCCGCCGACAACGGCGGTTACTTCGACCAGGCCTCGCACGCCACGGCCACCAATTTCCGGCGGCACGCGATCGAGGCGCTGGAAGCGATGGGCATCTCGGTCGAGTTCAGCCACCACGAGGGCGCGCCCGGCCAGCAGGAGATCGACCTGCGGTACGCCGACGCGCTGACCATGGCCGACAACGTCATGACGTTCCGGTACGTGGTCAAGGAAGTCGCGTTGACGCAGGGTGTGCACGCGTCCTTCATGCCGAAGCCGTTCTCCGACCAGCCCGGCTCGGGCATGCACACACACGTGAGCTTGTTCGAAGGCGACCGCAACGCGTTCTATGACGCCGAGGACCCCTACGAGCTCTCCGAGGTCGGTAAGGCGTTCGTGGCGGGCTTGTTGAAACACGCACGTGAGATCTCCGCGGTGACGAACCAGTGGGTGAACTCGTACAAGCGCCTCATAGTCGGCGGCGAGGCTCCCACTGCCGTGTGCTGGGGTCACGCCAACCGCTCGGCGCTGGTGCGTGTGCCGATGTACTCGCCGGGCAAGGCGTCTTCGCGTCGTGTGGAGATCCGGAGCCTGGACTCGGCGTGCAACCCGTACCTGGCCTACGCGGTGATCATCGCGGCTGGGTTGCAGGGCGTGCAGAAGGGGTACGAACTCCCGGCCGCCGCCGAGGACGACGTGTGGTCGCTGTCCGATTCGGAGCGTCGTGCGGCCGGATACGCGAACTTGCCGCAGAACCTGGGCGAGGCGCTGGCGGAGATGGAGAACTCCGAACTGCTGGCCGAGGCGCTCGGCGAGCACGTGTACGACTTCTTCCTGCGCAACAAGCGTGTCGAATGGGACAACTACCGCCGCAGCGTGACGCCGTACGAGCTGAGCACTTTACTGCCCGTCCTGTAAGGCGAAGGGCCCTCGCGTGCGAGGGCCCTTCTGTCAGTTCACCGGTGTGTTGGTGACAGTTCCCGGAGTGATCGGCTTGGTGCTCTCGGCGGACGAACCGCTGCTCGGCGGCGGTGGGACCGCGTTGCCGGGGTTGTGGGTCCGCTGGAGGGTCCTGGTGAAGTCCGCCGGAACCGCGTGTTCGAGGAGTTTCCGGTTCTCGTCCGTGCCGGGCAGCCAGTCGACGAGCAGCGTGAGACTGCCGAAGCTGTTGCGCTTGATCTGGTAGGTCCTGGCGTCGACCACCAGGTCGAAGCCTGTTCCGCCGAGCACGATCTCGCTGTCGTTCTTGGCCGCCACCCTGAGGGGGTGCTGGAACCAGGTCTCCGGGCCACCTGTCGCGGAACCCGTGAGGATCGAGAACATGTCGCCGGAGGGTTGGTAGTTGTCGTCGTAGGTCACCGTCTTGCGGCTGAGGTCGACGGTTTCCAACAGGTTGGGCTTGACGGTCATGTCGACGGAACCCGGCCAGAGAATCCTGGCGCGGTTCTCCGAGCGCATGTACCAGACGTCCATCTTCGGTGGCGTGGTCCCGTCCGCTGCCTGCCCGCGGGTGGGGGAGAGCCCGCTGTCCGCGACGACGTGCATGATCATGTTGCTCGTCGCGTTGTCGGCGTCACGCGCACGCTGGAGGATCTCGGCGTCGCTCGGGACAGCCGCCTGGATCGGCAACGGGTCGTCGCCGGCGAACAACGAGCCGGCCACCAACGCCACCACCAACGCGGTCGCGGCCAGCGACGCACCGATCAGACCGGCCCTGGCCCGCTTGTGCCTGCGCGCGTGCTGGTGGGCGATCGTCTGGAGCAGGTCCTTCCTCGGCTGCACGCCGACCAAGTCGGCGTGCAGCCGATCGCGCAGCTCTTCTTCGGCCATCATTTCTGTACCTCGATCTCTCGGTGCTCCCCGAGCAGCTCGCGCAACCGGCTCAACGCCCGGTTCGTGTACGACTTGACTGTGCCCGCATTGCAGCCGAGGGCACGCGCGGTGTCCGCGACCGTCAGGTCGGCGTAGAACCGGAACACGATGACTTCGCGTTGCCGCGTCGGCAGCTGGCGCAACGCCTGGACCAGCGCGTCCCGTTCGGCGATCCGGTCGGCCGAGTCGAGCGACGCCTGCTGGGGGAGGTCGGACTGGTGTCTTTCCCGCACGCGGCGGCTCAGGTTCCGCCACCGGTCGCGGGTGAGGTTGACCAGTACACGGCGCGCATAGGCTTCGGGCTGCGCGCTCGCAGCCGACCAGCGCCACGCGACCCGCAACAATGTGGTCTGCAGCAGGTCCTCCGCGTGGCCGCGGTCGCCGACCAGCAGGAATGCCGTCCGCAGCAACGCTGGTGAGCGGGCGCGGACGAATTCCTCGAACGCTGGGTCCAGCTCGCGGGAGCCACCGTGGAATCTCATGCCCGGAAATACTCCACCCGGCGCGAAACGGTTGCCCCCCCCGGCCGATCGGAGGTTGACGCCCGTGCCCGCCGGGAGTGTGGTGGAGGTCGTGCGATGGCTGCGCTTCACCACACCACTTGTCCTGCTCGCCACCCTGGCGGCGCCGGTTGCCGCGGCTCCGGCCTTCGACCTCGATCGCGCCACGATCCCCGACCTGCAGAGCAGGATGGATCGCGGCAAGGTGACCGCGGTGCGGCTGACCGAGCTGTACCTGGCCAGGATCCGCGCGCTCGACGGCAAGATCAATTCGGTCGTGCTGCTCGACCCCACCGCGACCGACCAGGCCAAAGCCAGCGACCGGCGACGCCGGGAAGGCAGATCACGCGGTCCGCTCGACGGCATCCCCGTCCTGCTCAAGGACAACATCGACACCGCCGGGCTGCGGACCACAGGGGGTTCCCGCGCGTTGATGGGCGCACCGCCCGCGAAAGACGCATTCCTCGTGCAACGTCTGCGCGCGGCGGGCGCGGTCATCCTGGGTAAGGCGAATCTCTCCGAATGGGCGAACTTCCGCGCCGCGAAACCCACGTCCGGGTGGTCCGGGGTCGGCGGGCAGACCCACAACCCGTATGTCCTCGACCGCAATCCGTGTGGTTCCTCCGCCGGATCGGGTGCCGCGGTCGCGGCGTCGCTGGCGCAGGTGGCGATCGGCACGGAAACCGACGGCTCGGTCGTGTGCCCGGCCGGGATGACCGGGATCGTCGGGCACAAACCCACGCTCGGGCTGGTCAGCCGGACCGGAGTCGTGCCCATCTCCGCCGAACAGGACACCGCGGGCCCGATGAGCAGGCACGTCATCGACTCGGCGCTCACGCTGGCGGCACTGCGCGGCCATGACCCCCAGGACCCGGCAACCCGCGCGACCGCGACCGTCCAGCCGCGTGACTACCGTCTCGACACGCGCTCGCTGAAAGGCACCCGGATCGGTCTGTGGCGGCTGCCGGTCCTCGGACCGGACGTGGACGCCGTGATGACGAGGTCCGCCGAGCAGCTGCGAGCCCGCGGCGCGCAGGTCGTCGAGATCCGGATGCCCTACCAGGAACGCATCGCCCAGCTGGAGTTCCCCGCGCTGCTCACCGAGTTCCACCGGGACATCGACAAGTACCTGGCCACCCGCAACGGCCCACGCGACCTGGCCGCGTTGATCGAGTACAACAAGAACGACCCGCTGGAGCGGACCTGCTTCGAAGGGCAGGAGCTGTTCGAAGCCGCGCTGGCCGCACCGCCGCCGACCGACCCCGGCTACCAGGCAGGCCGCAGGGAACTCACCGACCTGGCGAAACGGTCGATCGACGAGACGCTGGCCACACACCGGCTCGACGCGATCATCGCGCCGACGAACCCGCCCGCGTGGAAGACGAACTGCGTGACCGGCGACAACGACATCATCCCGTCGTCGACGCCCGCCGCGGTCGCCGGCTACCCGGCGGTGACCGTCCCGGCCGGATTCGCCGGCGAACTGCCAGTCGGCGTCTCGTTCATGGCGGGCCGCTGGTCGGACGGCAGACTCCTGTCGCTCGCGTACGCGTTCGAACAGCACACCTCGGCACGCAAACCACCGAAGTTCCTGCCGGCGACTCCTTGATCTCAAGGCGGCTTGAGGGTCCACGGTGTGGCCATGAGAACTCGGGAAATCCCGGTGCTTGTGGTCGGCGCCGGACCAGTGGGCCTCTCGACGGCGGCGTTTCTCGCGCATTGGGGCGTGGGCGCGGTCGTGATCGACAAACGCGATCCGACCGCGGCCCCGCCTCGCGCGGGAGCGAGCCTGCGCACACTCGAACTGTTCCGCTCAATCGGGCTGGGGCCCGAGACCGAGCGGCTCTCCTGGACGGCCGCGACACCGATGGCCGGAATTTACAAGGACAGCGCGTTCGGCGCGACGCAGCAGGTCACCGGCTTGCCGGAACGCTATGCGAAGCGGCTGGAAACGTGCAGCCCGGTCGACGCCAGGCAGAACATGACCCAGTCGGAAGTGCAACGACTCACCCTCGACTACCTCACCGGCAGGAGCACAGTCCGATTCGGCGCGGAACTCACCGGTTTCGAAGCGGGCGACACGGACGTCCGTGCCGAAGTCGTCGACCTGGCCACCGGTGAGACCGAGGAAATCGTGGCGAAGTACCTGATCGCCGCCGACGGCGCCAGGAGTTCCGTCCGCGGGCGGCTCGGCATCACGATGCCGGATCGGCGCGTGGTGGCCAGGCTGAACACGGCTTTCTTCCGCGCGGATCTGGGGAACGTCGTGGAAAAGTGGGGCACCGGTGCTTGTTTTGTCCGCAATGACAGCGTCTACGCCACGCTGTTCTCGAAAAACGGCCGCGACCAGTGGTCGTCGCACATCATGGATTACCCGGGCAAACCGGCGGAGCTCACCGAACTGTCCGAGCAGAGGACCGTCGAACTGCTCCGCGCGGCGATCGGCGACGACGGAATTGCCATCGACCTGCACTCGGTCAACGCGTGGGAAGCGGCGGTCGGCGTCGCGTCGGAACTCAGGAAGGGCCGGGTCTTCCTGGTGGGTGACGCCGCGCACGTGCAGAGTTCCGCGGGCGGGCTCGGCATGAACACCGGAATCCAGGACGGCCACAACCTGGCGTGGAAGATCGCCGCCGTCCTCGCGGGCCAGGCCGCACCCCGCCTGCTGGACAGCTACGAACCGGAACGGCTCGCGGCCATCGACGCCTCCCTCACGTTGTCCCGCCGCATGCACGAGGGCTACCAGGACCGGGTGGACCCGGATCGCCTCTACGACACGGTCGCGGTCGACTACCTGCGGGGAATGCTGTGCTACCGCTATCGATCCGGCGCAGTCGCCGACGACGGCACCGCGGACGCCGACGTGCTGGCCGACGTGATCCAGCCCGGCCGCCGGTTCCCGCACCGCTGGGCCGACTCGGATCGCGGCCGCGTGTCGGTGCTCGACCTGATCGGTTCGCGCTGGACGTTGCTGGTGGGGCAGCCCGTGGCACCGGATACGGACATCCAGGTGCTGGTGCTCCCGGACGTGATCGCCGCCGGCGGCGCTGTGCTCGTGCGGCCGGACGGGTTCGTCGGCTGGGTCGCGACCGGCGCCGACCGCGACCCGAAGCGGGCCTTGCACCGCGTACTCGGCCACCGAACTCCCTGAAACCTTGCTGACCTGGGGCGACGGGAGGCTCGGGGTGCCACCGGCACAGCCGTGATCTTCGGCGCGCTACTTTCGTGTCTGTGACCGAAGTGTCTGCGTGCACAGTGGCGACCAGTGCCCAGCTTCCCGCCGCCAGGGTGACAGCCGAGTCGTTCCGGGCAACCCACCCGGGCGCGAGGTTCGACATCCTGCTCGTCGACGGCGAACCCGGCGGGGACGTGCTGACCCCCGCCGACATCGGCGTCGACGAAGCCGAGCTGGCGATGCTGTCGACGGCCTACACAGCCGACCAGGTCCGTGCCGTGCTGCGGCCTCGGTTGCTGCAGACACTCCTGGTCAACGGGCCAGTGCTGTACCTCGACCCGTGCGTCCTCGTCCTCGCGTCAGTCGACACGATCGTCAAGGACGCGTTGAACCAAGGCGACTTCGCCTTGGTGCCGCGGGTGTTGCAGCCCCTGCCGCACGACGGCCTGGCCCCGACACCGGAAGACCTGATCGAAGCCGGTGTCTACGAACCGGGATTCCTCGCGGTCGGACCGGGCGCCCGGGACGTGCTGACGTCGTGGGCGCAGCACGCGGCCAGGGCGCCGGAAGCGGCCGACGGCTTTCTCGACGGACTGCCCGCGCTGGCCAGGCACCACGTCATCCGGGACGTCGGAGTCGGCCTCTCGGTGTGGAACGCGGGCCAGCGCGACGCCGAGCTGCTGACCAACGGCTACTGCGCGATGCCCGTGCCGATCGGCGAACCGGTGATGCTGCGGACCGTGCACTTCCACGGCTTCGACCCGAAGAAGCCGTGGCTGCTGTCGGCGGGCATCACCGACCGGCCGCGGACCCTGCTGTCGGAGCGCCCCGGCCTGGAAAGCCTCTGCGACGACTACCGGGCGAAACTCGTCGACGCCGGGCTGTCCGCCAAAGGCAGGCCGTTCGCCCGGTTGTCGGACGGGACGGTCCTGCCCAACGGACTCCGCGCCCGTTTCCGTGCCGCATGGCACGAAGCGCAGGTGCTAGGTGCGGAACCACCGCCTGCGGCGACCGACGAGAAAGCTTTTCTCCGTTGGGCGTGCGCGCCTGTCGACGGCCAGTCGGGCAGCACCGTGTGGGCGAGCGCGCTCTGGGAAGGCGACCCGTGGCTGCGTGAGCGTTATCCGGACCCGTTCGGGGCCAACGCGGACGAGTTCCGGCGGTGGTGCGAGACCGAAGGCGTGCTACAGGGACGGTTGCATCCGGTCGCCGTACCAGCGCCGGTGGCGGTCCGTGTGCCACTGGTCGACCAGTTGGGCGTGTCCGTGCTGGGTGTGGGCCCGCTCGCCGAGTCCGTACGGCTGAGCGCCGGCGCCTCCGGCCTGCCCATCTCGTCAGACCCGCGCTACCCCGTGGTGCTGTGCTGCGATGACGCGACAGACCTGCCGCGTGAGCGGTACGTGATCCAGGTCCGTGACGAACCGGCGGCACCCCCGGTCGGTGTTGACGACGTATGGGTGCCGTGGCCCGCCCCGCCGGGGGCGGAAGCCGTGGTCCTGCCGGTACCCGACCAGGGCGAACGGGACGAGGACGAACGCACCGAGGCGATGACGAGCCTCGGCCTGCACAGCGGTGCCGTCTTCACGAGTTTCGTCGACCACGAAGAGGGCTGCTGTTCCAACGAGACCGACGTGGTCGCCGCCTTCCGCGCGGCCTTCCCGGACCGGTCGGACGTGTCGCTGCTGCTGGCTGTCCGGGGTGCGGCGGGGCAACGAGCCGCGGCCGAGCGCCTCAGGCTGGCCACCGCGCACGACCGGCGGATCCGGCTGGTCGAGACCGAATCGGCGCACCGGCTCGCGATCGACGCGGCGGACTGGGTCGTTTTGTTGCACGACAAGGAATGCCCGTCGTCGACCGAGCTGAGTTCGGTTGCCGCCAGGGGAGTTCCGCTGATCACGACGAACGTCGGTGTCGCGGTCGAACTGTTCGATTCGGACAGCGTGGTTTTTGTGTCCCGTGTGGACGGTCAAAGTGAGCACGTGCGGCACGCGGGCAGGCTGATGCGCGAGCTCGCCCCGGACGTCGCCATGGCCGACAAGATCGGCGCGGCGGGCCGGGCCCGTGTGCTGGCCGTGCGCGCGGTGGGGATCTCAGCCGAGCAATTGAGGGAACGGGTGGAGCACGCGTACCGCAACTGGCGGGTGGAGCACGGCCGCAAGCTCGCGGGTGAACCGGATCCGTTCGCGCCGTTGCAGGCTGCCAGGCACGCGTTGCTGCGCGAGCCGGACGTCGAGGTCGGGCACCGCATCCCGATGGCGCCCGCGCTGCGCAAAGCCGTCCTGCGTGTGCTCAACCACTACGACAACCACGTCCGCACGATGCTGAGTTCCATTGTGGACTCGACTGAGCGGTCGACGAGGGAAGTGCTCCGCCGCCAGGAGGACCTGGCGGCGGTGCGGCGGGTCGAGGCGGCGCCCGCCGGACCGGACCACCGGGTGGACCGGCTGACGACCCAGCTCGACACCGCGCTGCGCCGGATCGAGAGCCTCGAAGACCGGCTTGTCGCCCAATCGCGTGAACGTGACGAGAACACCCGGACGGCGTCGGCCTCGACCCGAACCGCTGACGCACTGCGACGAGTGGTGGTCAGGGAACACGAACGGGTACACGGCCGGGTGGACGGGAGCTCGCTCGTGCTCTGCGACGCGGGCCTGCTGCGCCTGCCGTCCGACGACATCGCGATGCTGCCTCTGTTGTCCAGCAACGGTGTTTGGGAACAACCGGTCGCCGACCTGATCGACTCGCTGATCGAACCCGACGGGGTGTTCCTCGACGTCGGCGCGTATGTGGGCTACCACACACTGCGGATGCTCACCCGGATGGGCAACTCGGGCGCGGTGGTCGCCGTGGAACCCGATCCCAAGGCGGTCGACCTGCTCAAACGCAACGTCACAGCCAACGCGCCCGAGCACTTGGCCGACCGGCTGTTCGTGGTGGACGCCGCGGCGTGGGACACCGAGGGAACGCTCGTGACCGACCCGGCTCTCGGTGGCGGGGTGAGCGTCTGGCCGGGGTCGGGTGAGCCGGCGCGAACGGTGAGATCGGTCCGCCTCGACCGTGCCATCGAGGCGTTGCCGGGGCTGCGGAAACTCAGGTTGTCCGTGGTCAAGGCGGATGTGCCCGGCCGCACGCACCGCGCGTTGGGTGGCCTGGTCCGGTTGCTGCGCAGGGACCGGCCGCACGTGATCTGCTCGTTCTCGTCGTCGGCGATGAAGGAGCTCGGCGACGACCCGTTGACCGCGCTCCGCGAGTTCCGCACGTGGGGCTACGAGGCCGCGTTCGTGGGCGACCAGCAGACGACTCCGCTCGCCGAGATGGCCGAGGTGCTGTCCTCCGCAGGGGAGCGAAACCTCTGGCTCAGGCCTCTGACCAGCCGATTTGACATTGCCCCCGGCACCTGAGTAACTTTCTCCCCGTCGCAAGGACAGCCGGACGGAACAGGACGAAAGAGCCTGGCGGGGACGGCGAAGGGCAGAAAGCCTCTCAGGTAACCTGAGCAAGGAACAGCCCACCGGGTCGAGCGGATTTGACACCGCGAATCGGACCGAGTAAGGTTCTACGACGTGCCACCAACCAGCTGAGCTTCTAGTTGGGCCCCTCGCCGGGCCGAATCGGAAGCCTGGTAGAGTGGCAAAACCGAAGAAAACAAAGACTTTGCAGTGCAAGCCTCTTTGCGGGTCGGCTAAATGCCGGACTAAAAAGATGTGCGTGTGTTGTTTGAGAACTCAACAGTGTGTCGATCTATTGAAAGCCAGTAGAGCTTTTATGAACCTCGTCGAGAGGTTCCTTTGAGATGGACAGATGGACCAGATGAGTTCTGGTTTGTCAGGACGTCGAACCTTTGACAAAGCATTGTTGGAGAGTTTGATCCTGGCTCAGGACGAACGCTGGCGGCGTGCTTAACACATGCAAGTCGAGCGGTAAGGCCCTTCGGGGTACACGAGCGGCGAACGGGTGAGTAACACGTGGGTAATCTGCCCTGCACTCTGGGATAAGCCCGGGAAACTGGGTCTAATACCGGATATGACCTCCAGTCGCATGGTTGGGGGTGGAAAGTTCCGGCGGTGCAGGATGAACCCGCGGCCTATCAGCTTGTTGGTGGGGTAATGGCCTACCAAGGCGACGACGGGTAGCCGGCCTGAGAGGGCGACCGGCCACACTGGGACTGAGACACGGCCCAGACTCCTACGGGAGGCAGCAGTGGGGAATATTGCGCAATGGGCGAAAGCCTGACGCAGCGACGCCGCGTGAGGGATGACGGCCTTCGGGTTGTAAACCTCTTTCGCCAGGGACGAAGCGAGAGTGACGGTACCTGGAGAAGAAGCACCGGCTGACTACGTGCCAGCAGCCGCGGTAATACGTAGGGTGCGAGCGTTGTCCGGAATTATTGGGCGTAAAGAGCTCGTAGGCGGTTTGTTGCGTCGGTCGTGAAAACCTGGGGCTTAACCCTGGGCTTGCGGTCGATACGGGCAGACTTGAGTTCGGTAGGGGAGACTGGAATTCCTGGTGTAGCGGTGAAATGCGCAGATATCAGGAGGAACACCGGTGGCGAAGGCGGGTCTCTGGGCCGATACTGACGCTGAGGAGCGAAAGCGTGGGGAGCGAACAGGATTAGATACCCTGGTAGTCCACGCCGTAAACGTTGGGCGCTAGGTGTGGGGCTCTTTCCACGGGTTCCGTGCCGTAGCTAACGCATTAAGCGCCCCGCCTGGGGAGTACGGCCGCAAGGCTAAAACTCAAAGGAATTGACGGGGGCCCGCACAAGCGGCGGAGCATGTGGATTAATTCGATGCAACGCGAAGAACCTTACCTGGGCTTGACATGCGCCAGACATCCCTAGAGATAGGGCTTCCCTTGTGGTTGGTGTGCAGGTGGTGCATGGCTGTCGTCAGCTCGTGTCGTGAGATGTTGGGTTAAGTCCCGCAACGAGCGCAACCCTCGTTCCATGTTGCCAGCGGGTAATGCCGGGGACTCATGGGAGACTGCCGGGGTCAACTCGGAGGAAGGTGGGGATGACGTCAAGTCATCATGCCCCTTATGTCCAGGGCTTCACACATGCTACAATGGCCAGTACAGAGGGCTGCGAGACCGTGAGGTGGAGCGAATCCCTTAAAGCTGGTCTCAGTTCGGATTGGGGTCTGCAACTCGACCCCATGAAGTCGGAGTCGCTAGTAATCGCAGATCAGCAACGCTGCGGTGAATACGTTCCCGGGCCTTGTACACACCGCCCGTCACGTCACGAAAGTCGGTAACACCCGAAGCCCACGGCCTAACCCCTTGTGGGAGGGAGTGGTCGAAGGTGGGACTGGCGATTGGGACGAAGTCGTAACAAGGTAGCCGTACCGGAAGGTGCGGCTGGATCACCTCCTTTCTAAGGAGCACATCACCTCACAGCACTAGTAAGCATCCGCAAGGGTGCCGAGCGGGTTGTGCAGGAGAACCATCTGCCGTGGCATGCGTTCACGGGGTGGAGCTCAAGAAACCGTGGAACTACTGGTCTTCCGCAGTCAATGCTGCAAATGGGTCGATACACTGTTGGGTCCTGAGGCAACACGCGTTGGCGTGCGAGGCTTCAGTGCTGACCGGAGTTACTCCGACTTGAAACCGTCGAGCGTTGGTTCGGTAGGTCTTGTCAGTGGTGAGTGGCTTTTCTGGTGTGGTGTTTGAGAACTGTACAGTGGATGCGAGCATCTTTGTGGTCAAGTTGTTAAGGGCATACGGTGGATGCCTTGGCATCAGGAGCCGATGAAGGACGTGGGAGGCTGCGATATGCCTCGGGGAGCTGTCAACCGAGCTGTGATCCGAGGATTTCCGAATGGGGAAACCCGGCACCCGTTATGGGGTGTCACCCGCACCTGAATATATAGGGTGTGTGGAGGGAACGCGGGGAAGTGAAACATCTCAGTACCCGTAGGAAGAGAAAACAACCGTGATTCCGTGAGTAGTGGCGAGCGAAAGCGGATGAGGCTAAACCTGCTGCGTGTGATACCTGACAGGGGTTGCGTAGTGGGGGTCGTGGGACCCACTGGGTCGGGCTGTCAACCGACCGGGGAGTCATAAAATCATGTTGCTAGTCGAATCGGTCTGGAAAGCCGAGCCGTAGAGGGTGAGAGTCCCGTAGGCGAAAGCGCGTGATCTTCCTTGGTGGTGTTCCCGAGTAGCAGCGAGCTCGTGGAATTTGCTGTGAATTTGGCGGGACCACCCGTTAAGCCTAAATACTTCCTGATGACCGATAGCGGACTAGTACCGTGAGGGAAAGGTGAAAAGTACCCCGGGAGGGGAGTGAAAGAGTACCTGAAACCGTGTGCCTACAAGCCGTCAGAGCCTTACGGGGTGATGGCGTGCCTTTTGAAGAATGAGCCTGCGAGTTAGTGCTGCGTGGCGAGGTTAACCCGTGTGGGGTAGCCGTAGCGAAAGCGAGTCTGAATAGGGCGTTGAGTCGCGTGGTCTAGACCCGAAGCGGAGTGATCTACCCATGGCCAGGGTGAAGCGCCGGTAAGACGGTGTGGAGGCCCGAACCCACCAGGGTTGAAAACCTGGGGGATGAGCTGTGGGTAGGGGTGAAAGGCCAATCAAACTCCGTGATAGCTGGTTCTCCCCGAAATGCATTTAGGTGCAGCGTCGTGTGTTTCTCATCGGGGGTAGAGCACTGGATGGTCTAGGGGGCCTACAAGCTTACCAAAATCAACCAAACTCCGAATACCGGTGAGTGAGAGCGCGGCAGTGAGACTGTGGGGGATAAGCTTCATAGTCGAGAGGGAAACAGCCCAGAACACCAGCTAAGGCCCCTAAGTGTGCGCTAAGTGGGAAAGGATGTGGGGTCGCCCAGACAACCAGGAGGTTGGCTTAGAAGCAGCCACCCTTGAAAGAGTGCGTAATAGCTCACTGGTCAAGTGGTCCTGCGCCGACAATGTAGCGGGGCTTAAGCGTACCGCCGAAGCTGTGTCATTCGTACATGTGATCCATTTGGTTCTTCGGAGTCTTATGCAGTCGTGCGGATGGGTAGGGGAGCGTCCTGTAGCCATGGAAGCGGCGACGGAAGTCAGCCGTGGAGGCTATGGGAGTGAGAATGCAGGCATGAGTAGCGAAAGCAGAGTGAGAACCTCTGCCGCCGGATGACCAAGGGTTCCTGGGCCAGGCTAATCCGCCCAGGGTAAGTCGGGACCTAAGGCGAGGCCGACAGGCGTAGTCGATGGACAACGGGTTGATATTCCCGTACCCGCGTGAACGCGCCCATGATGAGGCGGTTGATGCTAACCACCCAAAGCAGCTTTCTGAACCTTCGGGTGAGGTTTGTTGTGGAGCGTGGGAACCGATTCCGTATTAGTCAAGCGATGGGGTGACGCAGGAAGGTAGTTCCGCCAGTGAGTGGATTAACTGGTGTAAGCGTGTAGGGTCTGGTGTAGGTAAATCCGCACTGGGTGTATCCTGAGACGTGATGCGTAGCCGATTGAGGCGAAGTGGATGATCCTATGCTGCCGAGAAAAGCCTCTAGTGAGTGTTCAAGCGGCCCGTACCCTAAACCGACACAGGTGGTCAGGTAGAGAATACTAAGGCGTTCGGGTGAACTGTGGTTAAGGAACTCGGCAAAATGCCCCCGTAACTTCGGGAGAAGGGGGGCCGTGTGGCGTGAAGGGACTTGCTCCTGGAGCGTTGTGTGGCCGCAGAGACCAGCGAGAAGCGACTGTTTACTAAAAACACAGGTCCGTGCGAAGTCGTAAGACGATGTATACGGACTGACGCCTGCCCGGTGCTGGAACGTTAAGAGGACGGGTTAGTCACGTGAGTGGCGAAGCTCAGAATTTAAGCGCCAGTAAACGGCGGTGGTAACTATAACCATCCTAAGGTAGCGAAATTCCTTGTCGGGTAAGTTCCGACCTGCACGAATGGCGTAACGACTTCTCGGCTGTCTCAACCACAGGCCCGGTGAAATTGCACTACGAGTAAAGATGCTCGTTACGCGCGGCAGGACGGAAAGACCCCGGGACCTTTACTATAGCTTGGTATTGGTGCTCGGTTCGGCTTGTGTAGGATAGGTGGGAGACTGTGAAGCTCTGACGCTAGTTAGGGTGGAGTCATTGTTGAAATACCACTCTGGTCGAATTGGGTGTCTAACCTCGGACCATGATCTGGTTCAGGGACAGTGCCTGGTGGGTAGTTTAACTGGGGCGGTTGCCTCCCAAAGAGTAACGGAGGCGCTCAAAGGTTCCCTCAGCCTGGTTGGCAATCAGGTGTTGAGTGCAAGTGCACAAGGGGGCTTGACTGTGAGACTGACGGGTCGAGCAGGGACGAAAGTCGGAACTAGTGATCCGGCCATGGCTTGTGGAAGCGTGGTCGCTCAACGGATAAAAGGTACCCCGGGGATAACAGGCTGATCTTGCCCAAGAGTCCATATCGACGGCATGGTTTGGCACCTCGATGTCGGCTCGTCGCATCCTGGGGCCGGAGTAGGTCCCAAGGGTTGGGCTGTTCGCCCATTAAAGCGGTACGCGAGCTGGGTTTAGAACGTCGTGAGACAGTTCGGTCCCTATCCGCCGCGCGCGTAGGAGACTTGAGGAAGGCTGTCCCTAGTACGAGAGGACCGGGACGGACGAACCTCTGGTGTGCCAGTTGTTCTGCCAAGGGCATGGCTGGTTGGCTACGTTCGGAAGGGATAACCGCTGAAGGCATCTAAGCGGGAAGCTCGTTCCAAGATGAGGTCTCCCACCCCTTTGTGGGTTAAGGCTCCCAGCTAGACGACTGGGTTGATAGGCCAGAGATGGAAGCACGGTAACGTGTGGAGTTGACTGGTACTAATAGGCCGAGGACTTGCTCACAAAGATGTTACGCATCCACTGTACGGTTTCTGAAACACCAGACCGGGCGCTCTGTTGATTTAGGGCGTGGTCTGTTGAATTTCATAGGTTTGCGGTGGTTTTAGCGAAGAGGAAACGCCCGGTCCCATTCCGAACCCGGAAGCTAAGCTCTTCAGCGCCGATGGTACTGCACTGGGTACGGTGTGGGAGAGTAGGACACCGCCGCAATTAAATGTGGGAGGCCCGGTTCGCGGAAAGCGCGAACCGGGCCTCTTTTTATTGGCGTTTTCTGGGGGCCGAGCCCCCGGACCCCCATGGTGCGTGTTGTTTGATCCAGCGTTGGATGCGGTGGGCTTTACCAGCGCACCTTGAGACTTGGAAGGGCCCCGCAGCGACGCTGCGGGGCCCTTTCTGTTTCGGGCAAACGGAAACCTTGTTGGTGCGGTGGAGACGACGCTTCCTTGCTCACGGAGTGGTTTGGCAATTCACAGAGGGAGCCCTGCCGTCGATGGGCAGTCGGAGCCCCGCGACTCGCAGTGAGGGCGGATGGTCCTTTCGAGAGTGTGTTGCGGGTCGCACCGGTCTACACGCTGGCGAAGCAGTGGCTGCGGACGCGCGTCGGCCCTTACCGCCGCAGCCACGCCGTGGGCCGTCGATCGGGGACCGGGCGATGTGCCGATCTTCCTGATGTGGCCAACGCCACGCCCAACCACAGCTGTTCGGCGATCGGATACCGCTTTGTCGGTGACCCGGGCCGAGTGCAGGCCCAATCGCTGTCACACAACGAATGGGGCGTTCGGCGACCGGCCGAACAGAGGTTCTACCGTTGCAGGTATGACTCGCCTGCTCGTGATCCAGCCGGACGACTCCGACCCGGCGGCCAACCTCGGGGACTGGCTGGCCGCGGCCGGCGCGGACCTGCACGTGGTGCGCCCCTTCGCCGAGCCCCTGCCCGCGCTCGACGGCTATCAGGGCGTGGTGTGCCTCGGCGGCGAGATGGGCGCGTTGGACGACGTGAAACACCCGTGGCTCAAGGACGTGCGGCAGTTGCTGGCGTCCGCCACCGGTAACCGCGTCCCCGTGCTCGGGGTGTGCCTGGGCGGTCAGCTCCTGGCCGTTGCGACGGGTGGCCGGGTCGTCGTCGGCGACGCCGGGCCCGAGGTCGGGCCGTCGCTGGTTGCCAAGCGGGACCTGGCGTGGACCGATCCGCTGTTCGCCGACTGCCCGCTGATGCTCGACGTGATGCAGTTCCACGTCGACTCGATCGACCGGCTGCCGCCGGGAGCGGACCTGATGATGTCGTCGGGCAAGTACCCGAACCAAGCCTTCCGGGTCAACGGCTGCGCGTACGGCCTGCAGTTCCACATCGAGACGACCACCGACATCGTGCTCAAGTGGGCCGAGATGGGCCCACAGGCCGCCGCGACCGCGCGGCCAGGGGCGCTCGAGCGGGAGAACCTCGACACAGTGCACGCCGAGATCGCGGAGGCCTGGGAGCCGATCGCTGCCCGGTTTGTACGACTCGCCTCCGGTGAACTGCCGCTCGCGGACCGGGATCGCACCAAGCTCCCGCTGCTGTGAAACGAAAACACGCCCGTTTCGGGTAGTTCCCGGGCGTGTCACCCGTTCTCGCTGGTCCCATCGTTGCGTTCACTCTCCGGTTAGGTAGCGTTCACACGCAAGTGACCTTCAAACCCGGAGGGGCAGGCGTGGATCCCGCGCTTCTCGTCGTAGTGGTCGTGGCCACCGCATTGGCTTTCGACTTCACCAACGGCTTCCACGACACGGCCAACGCGATGGCCACCTCGATCGCGACCGGCGCGCTGCGACCCAGAACCGCCGTCGCTTTATCCGCAGTACTCAACCTCGTCGGGTCCTTCCTGTCCGTCGAGGTGGCCAAGACGATCTCCGGCGGCATCGTCGACGACGCCAGGATCACTCCGGCGGTCATCTTCGGCGGCCTGATCGGCGCGATCATCTGGAACCTGATCACCTGGTACGTCGGGCTGCCGTCCAGTTCGTCGCACGCCCTGTTCGGCGGCCTGATCGGCGCCACGTGGGTGGCGAGCGGGATCGACGCAGTGCACTTCGCCAAGGTCGTCGAGAAGGTCCTGGTGCCCGCGGTCGCGGCGCCGCTCGTCGCTGGTGTCGTCGCCGCAGGCGCGACCTACCTGACGTACCGGCTGACCAGGAACGGCGACGCCGGCACCGTGGCGCGCGGCTACAAAGCCGGGCAGGTGGTGTCCGCGTCCCTGGTCTCGCTGGCGCACGGCACCAACGACGCGCAGAAGACCATGGGCATCATCACGCTGACGCTGATCGCGTCCGGGTCGCTCACCGCGGGCTCGGGACCACCCGTCTGGGTGATCATCAGCGCCGGCGTGGCGATCGCGCTCGGCACGTACCTCGGCGGCTGGCGGATCACGCACACGCTCGGCAAGAAGCTGACCACCATCGAACCGCCGCAGGGGTTCGCCGCCCAGACCAGCTCTGCCGTGGTGATCCTGGCTTCGTCACACGTCGGTTTCGCGTTGTCGACAACCCACGTGTGCTCCGGTGGCGTGATGGGATCCGGCCTCGGTCGTGCGCCGGGCGGTGTGCGTTGGGGCGTGTTCGGGCGTATGGCGCTCGCGTGGCTCATCACGCTGCCCGCCGCGGGAGCCGTCGGCGCCATCGCGGGCATGGTGGCGCAGCAGGGCACCTTCGGGGTCGTCGCTGTCGCCGCCGTGGGAATCCTGGTGTCGCTGGCGATCTGGCTCGCGTCGCGGCGGCGCCCGGTCCGGCCGGAGCACGTGGTCGACGAGATCGCGCCACAGGCCGCGCCACACGAGATCAAGGAGGCGGCCTGATGCAGATCAACTGGGCTGCTCTCGGGAGTGTTCTGCTGGTCAGCATCGTGGCGAGTCTGCTGGTCACCGTGCTGTTCGCGGTCGGCATCGTGGCCAAGGGCCGTGGCAAGCTCGCCATGGCCTACGGCAGCTTCGCGGTGTGCGGAGCGGTGACCTTGCTCGGGATCGCGGTCATTCTGGCGTAGTTTTACGGTGATGGCTGATCGCGCGCGTACCGTCACGTCCCCCGCCCGGTTCGGGCTCACGGACGACCGTGCCGACGCTGCGCTGAGAGCGGTCGGGTGGTGGGGCGACGGCGGTCCGGTGCAGGGCGCGGAACGCCTGCTGGCCGCGTTGTCCCGCAGTCCCGATCCCAACCTCGCGCTGCGTGGGATCGACCGGCTGCGGGAATCCGGTCCGTGGACCGAGATCGACGCTGCCCTGCGCGACGACGTCCGCCTGCGCGGCAAGCTGATCGCCGTGCTCGGCGCGTCGACAGCGCTCGCGGACTTCCTCGTCGCGAACCCGGACAGCTGGCGAACGCTGAGCACCGGTGACCGGCCCGACCTGATCGCGGTCGTCGAGGGCCTGACCGGGCCGGACGCGGTCAAAGCGCTGCGGGCCGCCTACCGGGAGCAGTTGCTCCTGATCGCGGCGGACGACCTGGGTCACCTGGTCGAACCCGAACTGGCCGCGCCTGCGTACGACGACGTGGCCGCTCGCCTGACCACGCTCGCCGAGGAGGCGCTGCGTGCCGCGCTCGTGGTCGCACAGACCGAGACCGGCCCGAACGACGCGCGGCTCGCGGTCATCGCCATGGGCAAGTGCGGTGGCCGTGAGCTCAACTACGTCAGCGACGTCGACGTGGTGTTCGTCGGCGAGGACGACCTTGACGTGGCGACCCGCCTGGCCAGCCGGATGATGACGGTCGCGGGAGCGGCCTGCTTCGAAGTGGACGCCGCGCTGCGGCCGGAAGGCAAAGCAGGCGCGTTGGTGCGCACCCTGGAAGGGCACACGGCGTACTACCGCCGGTGGGCGCGGACCTGGGAGTTCCAGGCGCTGCTCAAGGCCCGGCCGGTCGCGGGCGACGCGGAACTGGGCGCGGCCTATTTGGACGTTGTCCGGCCGATGGTGTGGACCGCCGCCGACCGCGACGGCTTCGTGGCCGACGTGCAGAAGATGCGGCGCCGCGTCGAGGAGCACGTGCCCGCCGAGCTCGTCGAGCGCGAGCTGAAACTCGGCCGTGGCGGACTGCGGGACGTCGAGTTCGCCGTGCAGCTGCTCCAACTCGTGCACGGCCGCAGCGACGACACATTGCGCCTCGGCTCGACCACGGTCGCGCTGGCCGCGTTGGGCGCGGGTGGCTATGTCGGTCGTGCGGACGCGGCGGGGCTAGGGGAGTCGTACCGGTTCCTGCGTACGTTGGAGCACCGTCTCCAGCTGCAGAAGCTTCGACGTACACACCTGTTCCCCGACGAGAACGACATCTTCGACCTGCGCTGGCTCGCGCGTGCCGCAGGCGTACGGCCCGACCGCGGCCGTGCCGAGGAACAGGTCCTGCTGTCCGAGTTCAGACGGCACGCCAACCGTGTGCGCCGCCTGCACGAGAAACTGTTCTACCGGCCCCTGCTGGAGGCGGTCGCGAACGTACCGACCGAGGCGCTGCGACTGACCGCGACGGAAGCAGCTGCGCGTCTCGGAGCGCTCGGCTACGCCAGCCCGGAAGGCGCGCTGAACCACATCTCCGCGCTCACCAGCGGTGTCTCGCGGCGCGCGGCGATCCAAGGCGCGCTGTTGCCCGTGCTGCTCGACCTGCTCGCGCACACGCCGGATCCTGACGGCGGGTTGTTGTCGTACCGCAAGATGTCCGAAGCCCTGGCCACGACGCCCTGGTACCTGCGGTTGTTGCGTGACGAAGGAGCCGTGGTCGAGCGGATCGCCCAACTGCTGGGCACGTCCAAGCTCGTGCCGGAGATGGTGGCGCGCGCACCGGAGGTCCTGCGTCTGCTCGCCGACACGAACGAACTCGCAGGCCGTGACCCCGGCGAAGTGGCGCATTCGCTGCGCACGGCCGTAGGGCGGCACCGTGATCTACGCGGCGCCGTCACCGCTGCCAGGTCACTGCGACGGCACGAGATCGCGCGAGTCGCGTGCGCCGATTTGCTCGGGCTGATGGAGACACCCGTTGTGTGCGTGGCGCTGTCGAGCGTATGGGTCGCGGTGTTGCAGTCCGCGCTCGCCGCGGCCGAGCGGGAGAAGGCCGTGGAGCACGGCGGCTGGCCCAAGGCGAAGATCGCGATCATCGGCATGGGCCGGCTCGGCGGTGCCGAACTGGGCTACAACTCGGACGCGGACGTCATGTTCGTGTGCGAGGCCGTCGAAGGCGTCGGCGACGACGAGGCCGTGAAGTTCGCGTCCTCGGTTGTCGAGTCGCTGCGCCGTGCGCTGGGCGCGCCCAGCCAGGACCCGCCGCTGGAAGTCGACGTCGGGCTGCGGCCGCAAGGCAGGCAAGGGCCGCTCGTGCGGACGCTGAACTCGTATGTCGCGTACTACCGGCAATGGAGCGAAGTCTGGGAAGCTCAGGCGTTGCTGCGGGCTGCGTTCGTCGCGGGCGACGCGGACCTGGGCATCCGGTTCGTCGAAGCCGTCAACGAATTCCGTTACCCCAAAGGCGGTTTGGACACCACGAGCGTGCGCGAGATCCGTCGCATCAAGGCTCGTGTGGACACTGAACGCCTGCCGCGCGGGGCCGACCCCACCACGCACACCAAGCTGGGCCGCGGTGGCCTCGCCGACATCGAATGGACCGTGCAGCTGTTGCAACTGCAGCACGCGCACGAGATACCTGCGTTGCGTACCACGGCGACGCTCGAAGGCCTTGTGGCAGCGGAACAGGCTGACCTGATCACGTCCGAGGACGCGGCGGAACTGCGTGCCGCGTGGCTGCTGGCGACCAGCGTCCGCAACGCCGCCACCCTGGTGCGTGGCAAGCAGACCGACCAGGTACCGACATCCGGGCGTGAACTGCTCGCCGTGGCAAGCGCTTTGGGCTACCCGAGCGACGCGGACCCCGGCGAGTTCCTCGATTCCTACCGCCGCACAACGCGTCGCGCGCGCGCCGTCGTGGAGCGGATCTTCTACGACTAGAGCCGCCACCAACCCGTCGAGCGGTGGCACCGGGCAGACCGCCGGGGCGCGAGGGGTCCACGCACGAAAGGCTCGCCGGCCGGCCCTCGTGCTGCGCGCGTCGGTGAAGATGGCCGACCGGCGAGTCCGATGGACTCGGCCCAGGACGAGTCGGGGTGCCCGGGGCCGAGCCACGCTCTCGTGATCCGTTCGTTACTTCATACGAGCGGACGCCGTGCGCCGGTTCACCCGAGTTCCCAACCGGCGACCTCAGCGATCGGCCGGTGATCCCGAGCTGCCGAGCTGCCGTTCGACCCAGGCGAGGTACACGGGAAGGCGGTGGTCGAGGCTGAACGGGTCGAGGTCGGTGCCGGCGATTTGCTTGGCAAGGTCCGGCCACTGTCGCTGCAGGGCGTTCATGTGCGCCTGCCCCTCCCGCTGCTGGGGGTCCTCCCGCAGAACCCGCTCGACCAGGTCGAGATAAAGGCTGACTTCATCCACACGAGACTCCCAAAATTGTCGGTGGGTGAGCCTAGAGTGCGCTCATGACGACACTGCCCAACCGCCCGAACACAGCGCTGCTGGTGGTAGACGTCCAGAACGGAGTGGTGGACGGAAGCCACAACCGGGACGAGATAGTGGCCAACATCAACGCACTGGTAGCCAAAGCCAGAGCGGAGAACGTCCCGGTGGTCTGGGTGCAGCACGAGGACGAAGGCCTGAAACGGGACAGCGAAGCCTGGCACCTGGTCCCGGACCTGAAGCCCGACGAAGCAGAGCCACTGGTGCACAAGCGCTACGGAGACTCCTTCGAGGACACGGAGCTGGAAACCCACCTGGCGAACCTGAACGTAGGCCGCCTGGTGGTAACCGGCGCCCAAACCGACGCTTGTGTCCGGTCAACGCTGCACGGCGCGTTCGTCCGCGGCTATGACACAACGCTGGTAGCGGACGCCCACACAACCGAGGACCTCACGGCTTACGGCGCCCCACCCGTGCCCCAGGTCATCGCCCACACGAACTTGTACTGGGACCACCAGCGGGCCCCGGGCCGCCAGGCGTCGGCGACCCCCACGGCGGACATCACGTTCTGACGCCCCGAACGCGATCAGGCCGGGTGATCGAGACAGCTCGATCACCCGGCCAGGTGTCTTACGGCGTACTACCGATCAGACGTCGTAGTACAGGGCGAACTCGTACGGGTGCGGGCGCAGGCGCAGCGGGTCGATCTCGTGCTCGCGCTTGAAGGCGATCCACGTCTCGATCACGTCCGGCGTGAAGACGCCGCCCTCGAGCAGGAACTCGTGGTCGGCCTCGAGCGTGTCCAGCACGGTGCCCAGGTCGGCGGGGACCTGCTTGACGTTCTTGGCCTCTTCCGGCGGGAGCTCGTAGAGGTCCTTGTCGATCGGGGCCGGCGGCTCGATCTTGTTCTTGATGCCGTCGAGGCCTGCCATCAGCATCGCGCTGAAGGCCAGGTACGGGTTGCCGGACGAGTCGGGGCAGCGGAATTCGATGCGCTTGGCCTTCGGGTTGTTGCCCGTGATCGGGATACGCACGCAGGCCGAACGGTTGCGCTGCGAGTAAACCAGCGACACCGGCGCCTCATAGCCCGGCACCAGGCGGTGGTACGAGTTCACCGTCGGGTTCGTGAACGCCAGCAGCGACGGCGCGTGGTGCAGGATTCCACCGATGTAGTGACGCGCCGAGTCGGAGAGACCCGCGTAGCCGGACTCGTCGTGGAACAGCGGCTCGCCGTCCTTCCACAGCGACTGGTGGGCGTGCATGCCCGACCCGTTGTCGCCGTACAGCGGCTTCGGCATGAAGGTCGCGGTCTTGCCCGCCGCCCACGCCGTGTTCTTCACGATGTACTTGAACAGCTGCAGGTCGTCCGCGGCGTGCAGCAGCGTGTTGAACTTGTAGTTGATCTCCGCCTGCCCGGCCGTGCCCACCTCGTGGTGGCCGCGCTCGACCGTGAAGCCCGCGTCCGCCAGGTTCAGGGAGATCTGGTCACGCAGGTCGGCGAAGTGGTCCACCGGCGGCACCGGGAAGTAGCCGCCCTTGAACTTCGTCTTGTACCCGCGGTTGCCGCCTTCCTCGTCGGCTCCCGTGTTCCACCAGCCCTCGACCGAGTCGATCTCGTGGAAGGAGCCGTTCTCGGCGTTGTCGAAGCGCACCGAGTCGAAGATGTAGAACTCCGCCTCCGGGCCGAAGTACGCCGTGTCGGCGATGCCGGACTCGTTGATGTACTGCTCCGCCTTGCGCGCGATGTTGCGCGGGTCACGGCTGTAGGGCTCTTTGGTGAACGGGTCGTGCACGAAGAAGTTCAGGATCAGCGTCTTGTTGATCCGGAAGGGGTCGAGCCTGGCCGTGTAGGGGTCCGGCAGCAGCAGCATGTCCGACTCGTGGATCGACTGGAAACCACGAACCGAGGACCCGTCGAAGGCCAGGCCGTCCTCGAACGCCGAAGCGTCGAAGGACTCGGCGGGCACCGTGAAGTGCTGCATGATGCCGGGCAGATCGCAGAACCGGACATCGACGAACCGAACCTGCTCGTCCTTGATGAAGCGCAAGACCTCGTCGGGGCTGTTAAACACGCTCGTAGGCTCCTTACTCAGTGCTTGGCGCCGACGGGCGCCCCACTTCCGTCGTGAAGCTATGAGCGTGGTGTTGCCCGACCGTCACCCGGGTGTTTCGCCGATGTTAACGAGCGTGCGGATGTCGCAAATGTCGACCGTTGGACGCCACCGGGTGACGTCGTTCTACTCTGGTGGGGTGACAAGGTGGACCGGATCGTGGTTGTCCGGGCCCCGCGCCGCGCTCGAGCCCGGCGCGGACGCAGGCGACCGTCCCGAACAGAGTTACCCCGGTGAGCGTCTGGGCCTGGTCAAGGAGGGCCCCGGCTCGGTGGCGGGCACAGGTGTCCGCGCGCTCGCGCTGTTGATCGACGCCGTGCTGGCCGGCCTGGTCGCCGGTCTGTTCACCGCGCCTGAGCTGCCCCGCAACTGGAGCCTGCTGGCCTGGTTCGTCATCACGGCCGTCGCCGTGTCCTTCTTCGGGTTCACCCCCGGCATGAAGGTGCTCGGCATCCGTGTGGCGAGGCTCGGCGAGAACCCGATGGTCGGGCCCTTGCGCGCCGTGCCGAGGACGCTGCTGGTCGCGTTGATCATCCCCGCCGTGATCTGGGACGCCGACCGCAGAGGACTGCACGACAAGCTCTTCGGCACGGTGGTCGTGCGCACCCGTTGACCGGCCGGCTGGTCGCCGCGGGCCTCGGGGTCCTGGGGCTGGTCACCGGTGTGACGGCCGCGGTCGTCACCGAGACGAACAAGGCATGGGGCTACTCCGGCTACGCCGCCATGCCCCTCGACGTGGAGATCGCGATCTTCTACGCCGCCATGGGCATCCTGGTGACGTGGCGCAAACCGGGCAATCTGGTCGGCTGGGCACTGGTCGCGATCGCCGCGTGGGACGGCGTGATGGCGTTGCTGACCGCGCTGGTCGGCGCGTTCGACTCGCCGGACGACCCGTTCGTCCGGGTCATCATGCCGATCCAGCACGCGCTGTGGGCGCCGCCGATCTGGGCGATCGCCACCCTGCTGCCCTTGATCTACCCCGACGGCCGGTTGCCGAGCAGGCGCTGGTGGTGGGCGGTCGGGTTCGCGGTGCTCGGGACCGTCGCGTACGTGCTCGGTCTCACACTGGCCGAAGGCGTGCACGGCAGCAAATACACCGTGCCCAACACTGCTGCCGTCCCGGAGCTGCAAGGACTGGCGCACGTCCTGACCGAGACGGGCGAGTGGATCCTGATCACCGCGTCGGTGATCGCGCTGCTCAGCCTGGCGATCAGGTGGCGCCACGCGACGGGCGTGCGGGGGCGTCGCCTCGCCCTGATGCTGTGGGTGCTGCTTTTCGCTGGGGCACAAGCGGTTGTCCGTGAGTTCGTGCCGATGCCGCAGGTCGTGCACCACGTCCTCGAAGTTCTCGCGGCGGCGCTCGTACCCATGGCGGTCGCTATCGCGGTCACCCGTGACCGGCTGTACGACTTGGACCTGGCGGTACGCCGTGTGGTCGCGAACCTGGTCGTCGCGGTCAGCCTCCTCGCGTCCTACCTCGGTTTCTTCGCCGTCTGGTCGTTCGTCGCGCCGGTGGACAGCGTGTTCGAGGCGGGGATCATGGGCGCGATCGTGTTCCCGTTCGCCCTGCTGCTGACGCGATGGGTCCGTCAGGTCGCGTGGGGACGGCGTGTCGACATCGTCGAAGCCGCAACCGCACTGGGTCAACGGATGCGTGACCGGATCGCAGTGTCCGAAGTGCCCGCGGCGGTGTGCGAGGAGATCGTCAACTCGCTGCACCTGCGCTTCGCCCGGCTGGAACTGGACACCGTCGACGGCGTGCGCAAGCTGGCAGAGGTCCGGAAATCCGCCGACGACGGAGCCGAGCCGGTGACGTTCGACCTCTGGCACCGCGGCACGGTCGTCGGCCGCCTGCTCGTGATGCCGCGGGAGGGACGGACGCACCTGGACGAGACGCTGGCCCAGGCACTCGCGTCGCTCGCGGACCAAGTCGCGCCCGTCGTAGCCGCGCTGCGGTTGGACGAAGAACTGCTACGCAGCCGAGAACAGCTGGTCACGGCACGCGAAGAAGAACGGCTACGGCTGCTACGCGACCTGCACGACGACGTGGGGCCAACCCTCGCGGGTATCCGGTTACAACTCGACGCGGTCCGTGCGAAATTGCCGGACGACGCACCCGCGATCGAACTGATGGACCGTGCGGTGACCGCGATCCATGACGCCCTCGGGATCGTGCGCCGGGTCGCGTACCGGCTGAGACCGCCGGAGCTGGAAACACTGGGGCTGGTCGGAGCGCTTCGCGAGCTGGCGGTCTTCCTGTCCGGTCCGACGCTGAAGGTCGACACCCGCCTGCCGGACGACGTGTCCGCGTTGTCGCAGTCCATCGAGGTGGCCGCGTACCGAATCGTCGCCGAAGCCCTGACCAACGTGGTCAAGCACGCCCGTGCGACCTCGGCGTCGATCAGCCTGGCGATCAACGGCGACACAGTGGTGCTGGAAATCAAGGACGACGGCGTCGGGCTACCCACCGACGCCGACAACGAAGGCATGGGACTGCGGTTCATGGCCCAGCGCGCGCAGGAGATAGCTGGCGAGTTCTCCTGCCGCGCCACGGACCACGGAACGACAGTTCGCGCTGTACTTCCGTTACGAAATCGTGCCTAACGGCGACGGATGGTGCGCTGCACGTTGCGCATCTTCGCGCCCTGCGGCATCGGGCCCTTCGGCAGCGCGGCGCCCCGGCTGGCCAGCGCGGACAGCCGCTTCTCGATCGCGTCGACCTGCTTGGGGTTGAGGTTGCGCGGCAGCTTCATCAGCCGGGACTGCAACTTGCCCAGCGGAACCTGACCCTCTTCGTTGCCGATGATCAGGTCGTAGATGGGGGTGTCACCCACAAGCCGCGAGATGCGCTTCTTCTCCTGCGCGAGCAGCGTCTTCACCCGATGCGGCGCGCCCTCGGCAACCAGCACGATGCCAGGACGCCCAAGAACGCGGTGCACAGCGTCCAACTGGGTCGTCGCGGCGACGGTGGGAGTGACACGCCAGCCACGCTTGAGGTTGTCCAACGCCCACGCACCCGCACCCGGCTGGCCATCAGCCTTGGCGAACACGTTCTTCTGCACCCGGCGACCGAACACGATCACGGCACCGAGCACACCGAACATGATGCCGACCGGCAGCGCCATCCACTGGATGTCGAGCAGCATGCCGAGCAGGAAGACCACAGCGGTGATCACCAGGAAGACGCCGAGCATCCACGGGATCAGCAGCTTGTCTTCCTTGCGCTGCATCTTGAAGGCCTGCCAGATCTGGCTCCGCTTAGCCTTCGACTCAGCCTTGCGCGCGGCCTTCGCCGCCTTGAGGGCTTCCTTGTCCTGCTTACCAGCCATGAATACCAGGATACGGGCCGACCGAAACCACACGAACGGACCGCTCCACCAGCCGCACACCGCCCAAGAACCACCACGCCCCACCCATCCCGCGTAGTGATCGTTAAAAAGCGCGAGGAACCTGCTCAGGCCGCGCGGGCCGACGGACACCAAAGCCCCGTGCACGAGCGCGAAGGCTGCCCACCCGGCCGGTGCGAGCCCGTCCGGCCAGCGACAGCCCACCGGGATGAGTTGCTTGCCTGGTCGGTCGAACGCCACCAGCCCACGACAACAAACGCGCAGACGCAGGCCAAGCACAGCGGCGAGCGCGCAAGCGCAGAGAAGGGCTTCGGGGTGCTCCTGCCCGTCGGCCTGGGCTACGCCAACCACGGTCTGTCAGAGGGTCCGCCCACTCAGACCAACACACGGCGAGAGCGAAACGGACCTCTTGACAGTCCGTGGTTCCCTCCGAGCAGGCCGACGGGCAGGAGCGCCCACGCCCAAAACACACCAAGAGCTCAGCTCTGGCGAGGGAGAAGACCCGTCACAAGGCTCCTGCCCAGAGGTCAGCCTCCCGGCGAGGGACCAGGCTTGTTCCGTGCAAAAACCACAACAAGAAGCCCTAGCACCTATACAAACAGTCCCCCACCCAACCCGGGGGGCGTCCCTGCTCCAGTCTAACGGGGAAACAGCAGGTCAAGCAGGCTACCGGCCAGTTGTGGACAACAAGATTTGACGATGGTCCATTCGCACCGACACGCCAGGCGATCGCGTTGACGGCGCCGTGGCGGGCTCTGTCAGGATGCAAGCATGGTCGGCGAAGCAGAAAAAAACCTCTTGGAGGGCTTGGATCCGGACCAGCGTGCGGCTGTGCAGGCCCCGCGCGGACCGGTCTGCGTGCTCGCCGGCGCGGGTACCGGCAAGACCAGGACGATCACCCATCGGATCGCCTACCTCGTGCACACCGGGCACGTCGCCGCCGGGCAGGTGCTCGCGGTGACGTTCACCAACCGCGCGGCGGGCGAGATGCGCACGCGGTTGCGGGCGCTTGGCATCCCAGCGGCCCAGGCCCGCACGTTCCACAGTGCCGCGTTGCGTCAGCTGCGGTATTTCTGGCCGCGTGTCGTCGGTGACGCGCCGTGGGATCTGATCGAGGGCAAGCTTCGCCTGGTCGGCCAGGCCGCGCACAAGGTCGGCGCGCCGACCGAGGTCGAGGTTCTGCGGGACTTGGCCAGTGAGATCGAGTGGGCGAAGGCGTCGCTGATCTCGCCGGACGACTACCCGGAGTCTGTCCGTCGCCGTCACCGCACGCCGCCGGTTCCCGCCGAGCAGGTCGTGAAGGTCTACCAGGGCTACGAGCGGCTCAAGAACCAGGCGAAACTCCTCGACTTCGACGACCTGCTGCTGCACACCGCCGCGGTGCTCGAGGACCACGCCCAGGTCGCCGAGGAGTTCCGTGAGCGCTACCGCTGTTTCGTCGTCGACGAGTACCAGGACGTCACGCCCCTGCAGCAACGCGTGCTCAACGGTTGGCTCGGGCAACGTGACGATCTGACGGTCGTCGGCGACGCGAACCAGACCATCTATTCGTTCGCGGGTGCGTCGCCGAGGCCGCTGCTGGAGTTCACGCGGCGCTTCCCCGACGCGAGCGTGGTCCGGCTGGAACGCGACTACCGCTCGACTCCGCAGGTGGTCACGCTCGCCAACCAGGTCATCGCCGCGGCGCGCGACCGGCCAGCCGGTTCGCGGCTCAAACTGATCGGCCAGCGTGCGGCTGGGCCCGTGCCGCAGTTCAACGAGTACGACGACGAGCCCGCTGAGGCGAACGCCGTGGCCAAGCGGATCAAGGACTTGGTCGACGCCGGGACGCCGTTGAGCGAGATCGCCGTGCTCTACCGCGTCAACGCCCAGTCCGAGGTGTTCGAGCAGGCTCTTACCGAGGCCGGGATCCCATACCTGGTGCGTGGTGGCGAGCGGTTCTTCGAGCGCCAAGAGGTCAGGCAGGCCATGTCGGCTCTCCGGATGGCCAGCGCCGACGCGCCCGGAGGCGAACTGCCGGAATTGGTGCGCCGCTCGCTGGAGCGCGTGGGGCTGACGGCCGAGCCACCGTCCGGTGGGTCGGCGCGGGAGCGGTGGGAATCGCTGTTGGCCATCGTCGAGTTGGCCGAGGAACTGACGGCCACGCTTGAAGGCGCGGACCTGCCGAGGTTCGTCGCCGAGCTGGAGACGCGCGCGGCCGCGCAGCACCCGCCGACTGTCGAAGGCGTCACCTTGGCCTCGCTGCACGCGTCCAAGGGCCTGGAGTGGGACGTGGTTTTCCTGATCGGGCTCGTCGACGGCACGCTGCCGATCCAGTTCGCCGATGGCGACGAGGCCGCGGTCGAAGAAGAACGCCGGCTGCTGTACGTCGGCGTGACGCGTGCTCGTGAGCACCTGTGGTTGTCGTGGTCGTTGTCCCGCTCGCCGGGGGGACGGCGGCACCGGCGTCGCTGCCGTTTCCTCTACGGTCTGATCCCCGACGACCACCCCACCGCCCGTGTCGTGCGGAACAACCAGCACAACCACAGCAAGGGGCCCGCGCCGAAACTGTCATGCCGTATCTGTGGGCGGTCGCTGGTCGGCACGGTCGCGACCAAGCTCGGCCGGTGCACGGACTGTCCGTCGGATGTGGACGAGGAGCTGCTCAGCAGGCTGCGTGACTGGCGGATGACTCGTGCCAAGGAGCTCAAGGTGCCCGCTTTCGTCGTGTTCACCGACGCGACGTTGATGGCGATCGCCGAACAGCGTCCCCGCGATCCGGCCGGCCTGGTGTCGATCTCCGGGATCGGCGCGGCCAAGCTCGACCGGTTCGGTGGTGACGTGCTCGCATTGGTCAATGACGGGCCCGCGGCCGCGGGGTGAGCTGCCTCGAGCAGTTCCTCGGCCGGAAGTGGGCCCTACGTGGTGTTCCTGGCCTGATCGAGCGGAAGAACCTTGTTGAGGTGAGCCGCTCCCCGTGGTTGCGTGGCAGTCCGGTCGACGGCGCGTGACCGGTCGGCGACGGTAAACGCCCTGGTTGACGCCTTATGTCGCCCGATCGGGCGGTACTGTGACCGGCGTCACGGGATTCTGTCAAAAACCTGTTGCGAGGACCCCAGTACCACCAATAACCTGCAGTAGCCGGGCCGAGAAGGTCCGAAGTTTTCAAGTCTCCGGCGGAGACAACGGTTGAGAAGGGGGGCGAGTCAACGGTGAAGAATTACACACTCATCTGTGACGCTCCCGGCCTCCCGTTGTCGAAGGGTTCGCTGACGCACGCCGAATGGCGGAAGAACGAGCGCCTGTCCGCGGTCAAGATCCGTGGAGGCGCCCTGCTGATCGCGCCCAAGCAGATGTCGACCCAGGGGACCAGTGTGCGCACGGTCCAGACCGGCGATTTCCCATACTTTCCAGTCCGCGCTGAAGCGCAGGGCCTGACCTAGGTCAGGAACCCTCAGGCTCACGAAGGCCGCGGACCCGGAAACGGATCCGCGGCCTTCGTGTTTTTGTTGTCCCACAAAGAAAACAGCACCAACTCCACACACATGAAACGACAGGAGCTCCACCAGATGTCTCCGATCGCTGTCCCTCAAACCGAGGGCAGATCACTCGACAACCCCATCGACTTGGCGGAGGCGGGAATGACCGGCCTGCTCGACGCTGCACCCTTGGCAGGGCTCGACTTGCCTTGCCGCTCAGCCACCAACCCCGACCTGTGGTTCGCGGAGGCACCTGCCGACCTCGAGCGGGCGAAGCAGCTCTGCGGAGCTTGCCCCGTCCGTGCCGAGTGCCTGGCCGGCGCGGTCGCGCGGCACGAGCCGTGGGGCGTTTGGGGTGGCGAGATCTTCGAGCGCGGTGTCGTGATCGCGCGGAAGAGGCCCCGTGGCCGTCCTCGCAAGGACGCGACCGTCGCGGCGAGCGCGCAGGGAGCAGCGGCATGACCCCGAAATCTGATCACACAGCCATCCCACAGGGAGTCAGCACGATGTTGCTTTATGAAGATCTCGCGAGATCCCGAATGCGCGAGGCGGAACAGGCAGCGAGCAAGCTGCGTCTGGTCCGCCGTCTGACCGCCGCGAAGCGGTGGAACCGGGTGTCCAACTGGGCGGCGAAGAGGGCCTCCCGGGTGACATCCTCGCTGTGAAGCGAACCTGTACGCGGGTGCTCGCCTCCGGGCGGGCACCCGCTTTCGCGCATCGGCACCCTGCTCCATTCTGGACAAACTGGGCGCCGGCCGCCTTTGTTGGTTAAGTAGAGGCATGGGCGCGCACACTCATGACGACTTCGACTGGACCGCGCGGCTGGCTGATCTGCGACACCACGACGCCATCGCGGCCGACGCGAACCGCGGAACGGCGGAACGGCTGGTCGCGATGCTGCAGCCAGGCGCGACAGTGATCGACATCGGCTCCGGTGCGGGTGGAATGGCCGCGCACCTCGGCCTCGCCCTGCGCGCCCGCGGCGGCGGGCGACTCGTCCTGGTCGACGCGGTCAGCGAACTCCTCGAAGCGGCAAACGATCACGTCCGCGCGGCGCTGTCCGGTCCAGGTGCGACGGTCACAGTGGACACTGTGCTCGGCGACGCGGCAAGCGACCGGCTCGGTGACCAAGTCCCACCCGCGGACCTGGTCTGGGCGTCGGCGGTCGTGCACCACCTGCGCGACCAGCAAGAAGGCGTCAACCGCCTGGCAAGTTTGCTGACCCCGGGCGGCTGGCTGGCGCTGGCCGAAGGCGGTCTCGGAACCCAGTGCCTGCCTTGGGATCTGGGTGCCGGCGAACCAGGCCTTCCCGACCGGTTGACGGCGGCGGCGAAATCGTGGTTCGCCCAGATGCGCGCGGACATCCCCGGCTCGGTGCGGCTGACGGTCGGCTGGACGCGTTCCCTGCGAGACGCGGGACTGACAGACGTCACCTCCTTCAGCTACCTGATCGACCACCCGGCCCCGGTGAGCGAGGAAGTCCGGACGGCAGCGGTGAAATGGCTGGAGTACCTCACGGAACTGAGCGTGGACCGCTTGGCGGAAGACGACCGAGCAGCGCTGACAGCCCTGCTCGACCCTGCGGGCCCCGCTTACATCGGTGCCCGCGATGACCTGTTCTACCTCGCCTCAGCCACGGTCAACCTGGGCAAGCGCCGCTGACCAACGGGAAGCGGAGCAGCCGCAGCACGCGAGTTCCGACAATTGACATCGCGTACCTAGGCGGCCTTGATGCGACGGGATGGCTCGGGGCCGGTATGGATCTGCTCGACCGTGACCAACGCTGAGCGGGAAGTTTGGTCTGACGTGCTGCCGATCGGGTCTCGCCGCTATAGCTGTCGGCCCGCAGCGAAGTCAGGCCCGACGAGTGCTCGACCTCGGCAGATCCTGACAACTCTTCCTCACTGCCAACGGAATCGTCGCCTTCCGCTGGTCTCGCCGCGGACATGTCAGAGGCTGTGGCCGGCCATTCCAGGCTGGTCTTTTCCTTGGAGGAGGGCGCAGCGGTTGCGTGGGTTGCCCTCGATCAGACAGGGTCGGTGTCCACCGGGATGGCATTCCATCTGGACACTTGACGGTCAGGCCAGGCGCGCTGATGTACCAGAGGTTGTCGTCGCCGGTCGGCCACTTGACTGCGCTTCACCTCCTTGGGTGGTGGCGGCGAGCGTGACCTGTTGTCTCACTTGGTAAGCAGGGACCTGGATCTGATCGACAAGTGTTCTCCTTGTCAGTGTGAGTGCGGGTGGTTGCCTCAGGGCTGGGGCGTTGGTTGGTGAAGCTGAACTGCTCCAACGGGTCTTGGCTGCTGTTCGCTTCGTGGGCGGCTGCACTCCGGCGATCAGGGAGTGTCAAGTTTTCACGGGGCCAGCGCGTCGGCTGCTGACCTCGGGTCCGGGGTGCAGGCCCACCTTGTGAGTGGTTGTCCGGGCGGTGCATTCGGTCAGCCGTTGCACGCTTTGCTGGTGGTCGAGTTCTTGTCGGCGTGGTCGGTTTGATTGACGGGTTCGTTTCGCATCGTGCCGATTGGCGCCGATCACTGGCTGGCGGTGGGGCTGCTGTAGTTCCGTTGCGGTGGCATGGTTTGCGATGGCGCCTTGGCGAGCCTCCTGGCATTGGGGCTGTGGGTCGCGCGTGGTGTGCCGCTGGATGGCGGTGGCGATCTGAGGCAACGGCGGCGACGTCACTGGGGTAACCCACGTACACGACGGCCAGGTCGCGTTCGGCGAGCTCAGGGCCGACGAGTGGGACCGCGTGCTGGGAGTGTGCGTTGGCTCAACTGTTGTGTCGAGCCGGGTGTAGGCCGACTTGGCTTTGGGGTCGGCTTGAGCTCCTGGGTTGATCTGGCTGTGGTGGTGAGCCGACGGGGTCTCTGCTTGGGCTATGGGTCCGGTTGGGCTGTGGTGCGGGAGCAGTTGTGGTGGCGGGGTGTGGGGGCGGTTTGGTGGGTGGTCGGGCTTGGTTGTCGGTGGAATTCCACTGGTTGGGGTGGTTTGAGGGCGATGTGGGTGTGGGCCGTGTTCCGGTGATCGGGGATGTTCTATGTTCTGCGGGTGAGTGACGCGACGTGTTCCCGGTGTGGCAGATCGAAGTCCTCTGCTGCTCCCGTGGAGGCTTTGGCTTGGGTTTCCGAGCGGTCCGATGGCCGGTTGACCTGGCTTTGCCCGGCTTGTGCCCGTGTGCACGTCAGGGACATCGAGGGCAAGTTGCCTGAGGAGTACTGGTGAGCGGCTAGTGGCCTGAGTTCTTGGTTCGTGTGCGAGTCGCGGATCTGGGTGGCGGTCTTGGTCCAGACGTAGGGCCGTGGTTCGTCGTTCCAGGTCTCGATCCACGCGCGGATGTCATGGTTGAGCGCGCGGACGCTGGTGTGACTTCCGCGTTGGAGTTTCCTGGTGGTCAGTTCGGAGAACTAGCGTTCGACGAGGTTGAGCCAGGAGCTCGATGCCGGCGTCGGGGTGAAGCGGGGATGAGCCGTCGGCCAGCGTTTGATCGCCGGGGTTTTGTGGGTCGAGACGTTGTCCATGACCAGATGCACGGCCAGATCCGCGAGACCCGTGACGATCATCGATGATCGTGCGCGGACGCCCGGGGCGTGGCTCGTCCAGCAACCGTCCAACCGGTCGACCACGAACCGCACACGCCATTTCACCACCGTCGCCCGCCCGAGTCTCAGCTCCGCGGCGATCTCACTGTCTGAGCCGCCATCGGCGACCGCAACACGATCCGTGCCCGCAACGCCAGCGCCTGCGCCGTGTTCCGGCGCCGCGCCCAGCCTCGCAACGCGCTCGCCTCATCGTCGGACAACACCAACTCAGCAGCTTCGGGTTCGGCATGCCACCAGGCCCAACGCCTGCACACGAACTAACGACTCAGGACACCAGTTGTGCTGCTGTCGTTGGTGGTTGACAGGTTGGGCGTGGGGTTGGGTCTTCTGTAGCAGCCTCGTGTGGGGTCTGGTCAGCGAGGCCGCCGTGGGGGCGGTAAATGTTGTAGAAGTCCTCCCATTGCTTGCGTTTGTCGTTGACGGCGCCGAGGTCGCCGAGGACGACACTGTCGGGCAGGCGGTAGAACTCTTCGGCGTGGATGCGGAGGGAGCGTTCCATCGTGCCGTTCAACCGTGGTGTGGCAGGCCGGATGTAGGCATGGCCGATGCCCCGGTCCAGGACGTGCCGGCGGAACGCGGACTCGAACTCCGCACCGTTGTCGGTTTGGATCTTCTCGACCTGGAACGGCAGCCGGGACAGCACGCAGTCCAGGAACCTGATCACGGTCTTCTGGTCCGAGCGTGGATAGGCCCGCAGGATGCGTGGGCGGGTGCCGTCGTCGATCGCGGTGTACTGGTGGAACTTCCGCCTGCGCTGGTCGCTGTTGGTGGTGATCGGCTCGACGAGCTTGACGTCGATCTGAACTGGTGGCCTGGGCGCTGTTTCTCGGAGCGGTTCCACCGCTTCTGGTGACGCTTGTGGCGCTGGGAGGTGGACACCTGTTCATGCCAGGCGTTTTGAGAATGCGGTGGATCGTTGAGACGGCGATCTCGCCGTCGTGGCAGCGACGCGAGTACATCTCGATCCTCAACGGTCCGAAGTGGTAGTGCTGCCGTAGATGGACGATCTTCTCGACCACCTGGGGATGGGTGATGGTCAGGCAGTGCAACGGGGCGCTCGAACGGTCCTTCAACCCGTCCAGGCCCTCGTCCTCCCAGCGGCGTTTCCACCGGTAGAAGATGTTGCGGCTGATCCCGAAGTACTGGCACGTCGCCGCCACATTCCCGCTGACCTCTTCGGCGTGACGAAGCACGGCCGGACGCCGGTTCGCGCGCCTGACCAGGTCCTTCTCACTCCACACTCGCTCAGCCATGGGCCTCCCTGGATCAGGAGCCCGAGACTGTCGACAACCTCAGTCGATCTCAGACCTAGTGGGGTGTCTCGGTGGCTGCTGAGGTTTGTTCGGGCGGGCGTTTCGTTGGGCGTGTGGTTGGTGAACTGAGATCGTCTCGCGTGCGCAGGTTGTGCAGATGGGAGTGGGAGTTTTCGTAGCCCGGGACGCCTGACCGCGTGCATTTCAGCCGGTGCGCACATGCGGGAGGTGGGCGCGGCCCTGCACGGGCTGAGCGGGTGAGGATGGGCGTGCGTTGCGGTTTGCGCGAGGCGAGCAGGCGGGATCGAACCAAGCCTGGGCGCGGATGCTCCGGTGCTAACGCCGCGCAGGACGCTAGGTACCGACTGTCGGTGCTGCCGATTCTGCGAGTTCCAGAGGGGTGCGGATTCGGCGTGGTGAAAGTGCCTGCGCTACGCGGTGGGTGCAGTGTGATGGGTGCGCGTTGGGACTTGCGCGTTGGCGTTGGGACTTGTGCGTGGTTGGGGAGTAGAGGCCTGTGGCGCGCGGGGTCAACTCCAGAGGTGGGTGGCGGGGACGCGCGGTGGGTGGGTGGGTTTGTGTGTGGGCGGGGGTGGTTGGAAGGCTCGCGCTGGGTGGTGGGCGCTGTGTCGTCTGGAGCGGACGTGGATGGGGGACCGGGGCGGGGAGATGGGGAAGTGGGAGGGGCGGTTAGTCCTGTGTGAGTGAGTGGGGAAGTTAGGTGTGGGGACCGGTGGGTGTGGGGATCGGTGGGTGGGAAGTTGGGTGTAGGGACTGGTGGGGGAGTTGGGTGTGGGGCGGTGGGTGGTTTGGGTGACGGGGGCTAGCAGTGTCCCCAGTGCATGGGGCGGACTTCGATGGGGAGGCCGATCACTTCGGTGAACCTGCGGCCCCAGTGCAGGGCGGCATCCAGGTCTGGTGCCTGGATCACTGTGAAGCCACCGATGTGCTCCTTGCCTTCGATGTAGGGGCCGTCGGTGACCAGTACGTCACCGTCCTTGGGGTGCAGCACTGTCGCTGTTGCTGGTGAGTGCAGTCCGGCGGAGAAGACCCAGGCGTCTGCTTGCCTGATCTCCTTGTTCAGTTCGTCGAGGTTTTTCATGATCGGCTCGAGGATCTCGGGTGGGGGCGGGTCACCGTCGGGCTGGTAGATGCTGAGCAGGTACTGCTTCATGGCTGGACCTCCTGGGTTGGGTTGCGCATCCTCTAGTCCTCTATACGAACGCGGTCGCGCTGGATCGACACGTGCTCGCGGGAAATCTCCGGCTCGGGTTGCCTTGGACATGGCCGGCCGTCGGTGCGCGGTGAGCGTCGGGGTGGAGCGGCGCAGGGGTTGGGTTGTCCATAGTGGATGGGGTGGGGCGTGTGTTTCTGTCATGCGGTGACGTGCACGGTTGGGCGGGGGCGGTTGGCTGCGTTGTAGTAGCCGCGGGCGAGGGCCAGGATGACCCCATCGGTGTTTCCGCGCAGCTCTGAGACGTCTGTTCGTACGACGACGACGCCTGCTCGGCTGAATGCTTCATGGCGCTGGCGGGCGCAGTTGTCGCGTTGGTTGCCGAAATCCCAGGCCAGACCGACGGCGTCCCACCAGGCGTCGGCGACGCCCACTGCTTCGCCTGCCTCGGTGTGAATCGGGACGTGCCATTCCGGGCGGGGGATCGGGGCCTCGCTGATCACGCGTTTGGCCCAGCCTTGCGGGACCGTGTTCACCAATGGCGGGGGCATGGCTTCGTCGAGCATCGCGCGCAATGTCGCTGTTCCGCGCTGGGCTCCCGCGTCGATCTCGGCGCGGATCTGGTCGATTGTGCACAGCCCCGCGTCCATCGGCGCGTAAAGCAGGGCTCGCTGTTCTGTCGGGTCGCGCAGATTGCGGGCCGCGTCCACCGCCGCTCGATACGGCGGCGCGAAGCTGAGACCTCTGATGTTGCGGGCTCGCGGCATTCGGGACGTTCGTTCCACGCGCACGTAATCGCGGGAGGACAATCGGCGGGTGCTGGGGATGAGCAGGTGCAGGTCGTTCGTGTCGAATGCGTGCAGGCCGTGGGCACGCAGCGATTCGACGCCGGTGATCTGCGCTTCCGGCCCGGCGTAGAGGACCGCGGCTTTCAGCCGTTGTCGTCTGGTCGGCGGACCGCTTTTCAACAGCAGCACTCCCGGCAGGAGTTGCTGCCACGGGCCGTCGGGGCGGCATCGGACCGCCACCGAGTAGTTCGAGTGGCCCGCGGCCATCAGTGTGCTGCGTCGGACTACTGCTTCGGTGCTTGTCGGCATGGTTCGATCTTGCGGAATCGGGCTTTGCCGGGGAAGCCTGGTTGGTTTTCCTGTGGACAACTTCGGGTTGGCTGTGGCGGGTTCGTTCTGGTTTTTCCCTGGTCAGGCCTTGAATCCTGGCTGCCAGCGCTCGACGATCTCGCGGGCAGGCAGTTCCGCGTCGAGCTGGCAGAGGATCCCGGTCGACCCGGCCAGTACGCGGTGGATCATCAGGTACTGGGGCGGCAGGTTGAGCGAGCGGCCGGTGCGGAAGTCCTGCCCGCCGAGGTCGCCGACCCGCTCGGCCTGCGCCTGCATCCACTTCCTGGTGAACCGGAACCGCTCGGTCAGCAACGGCTCGACGAACGGCGCCAGGTAGGCGTGCACGTGCTCGGCCGGCACCCGGGTCCCCGGGCGCACGAAACCTTCCTCGCGCAGCGTCTGGAACAGGTTTTCCGAGTCGTCCGCCATGGCGAACCGCATCAGCTTGCCCAGCGGCGCGGGCAGGCCGTCCGGCAGCTTGGCCACCCCGCCGAAGTCGATCACGCACATCCGGCCGTCGTCGGCGAGCATGAAGTTGCCCGGGTGCGGGTCGGCGTGCAGCATCCCGGCACGCGCGGGCGCCGAGTAGTGGAACTCGGCCAGCAGGTACCCGGCCTCGTCACGCTGCTCCTGCGTACCCTCGCGGATGATCTTGGCGAGCGGTGTGCCCGCCACCCATTCGCTGACCAGGACCTTCGGCGCGCTGGCGACCACTTTGGGGACGAGGAAGTGCTCGTCGCCGTCGTACGCCGCGGCGACCGCGCGCTGGTTGGCGGCCTCCTGGCGGTAGTCGAGCTCCTCGGTCATCCGCTCGGTCAGCTCCGCGAGCAGCGGCTTGATCTCGGTCCCGGGCACCAGCGCTTGGAACAACCGGCTAAAGCGCGACAATTGCCTCAAATCAGACATCAATGCCTCGTCGGCGCCCGGATACTGGATTTTCACCGCGACCGGCCGCCCGTCGTGCCAAATGCCGCGATGCACCTGTCCGATGCTCGCCGACGCCGCGGGGGTGTCGTCGAATTCCGCGAATCTCGACCGCCACGAGCGGCCCAGTTGCTCGGCGATCATGCGGTGCGCCGAGGCTGTGCTCATCGGCGGCGCGGCCGTCTGCAGCTTGGTGAGCGCCTCCCGATAGGGCGCCGCCAGCTCGTCCGGCACCGCCGCCTCGAACACCGACAGCGCCTGGCCGAACTTCATGGCACCGCCTTTGAGCTGCCCCAACACTGAGAACAGCTGTTCGGCGGTCTTCGCCGACATCTGGGCGTTCACCTCGGCGGCGTCCTGCCCGGCGAGCCGTTTCCCCCAGCCACCGACCACTCGGCTGGCGACTCCCAACGGGAGGCTGGCGAGCCGTGCCGTTCGGGCGACGGTCTTGCGCGGCATCTCGTTCACTAGGTGATTCTCCCCTGTAGAACGCCTGTCTCGCAGCCATTCACTATCGAGCGCCACACCCGCAGTGCGAGTGTGGCGGCCAAGGCCGCTGTTCCAACTTGCCATGGAACGGATCCAGTTCGATCGTGGTGTTCCATACAGGTGGTCGTCCACCCCCTGAGGACAGCCATTCGAGCGCACGCATGGCTTGCTCGGCGCCGAGCGCGGCCGTCGCGTGCGCGCAGACCAGGTCAGCGTGTTGCCGCTGACCGACCAACTGTGCCGCGACCGACGGCCAGTCCTGGTCGAGATCCGCTCGATGCAGGTCCGCGCAGCCGAGGCAGCTGCTGCGCCCGGGTACGACGAACGGCCCGATGATCCCGGTCCCCTCGCGAACCCGCACGTTCAGGTGGGGTACGCCGTCGGCCAGCAACCGCGTCACCAGCTCCGGCGCGGGCACCGCGGCGTCGGTCAGCACGACCAGGTCCGGACTACCCGGCTGGACCTGCGGCAACAGTGCCCTGGCCACCTCGAAGCGCGGCTTGCCGATGTCCTCGTCGCGGTATCCGCAGCCCGTGTCCTCGGGCTCGACGAAGCCGTCCGCGTCGATCCGGACCGCGCCGACACCCATGGTCACGAGTAGTTGCGCCATGGCGGTGCCGATCCGGCCGGACCCGTGCACGAGCACGGACGAAGCGGACCGCTTGGCGGCCAGTTGGCCCGGCTGGTTCCCCGTCCGCAGCGACCACGTCGCCGCGTCGGCGGCGAGGCGGCCGGGGACGCCGGTACCGGTGACGTCCTCGACCAGGCCGAGCCCGTGCAGCTCCCGCAGCAGACCGGACAACGCGGGCCGGTCGTCCGGCGGCGCATTGTCCAGAAGCTGTCTCGTTCTCGTCCTGCCGTCCAGATTCCGGATACTCTCCGCAACCGTTCTGGTTACTCCGCCGATCACGACCCCGTGCCGGGGATCGAGGCCCAGCTGGATTTCGTCGTCACCGCGGCGCAGCACCGGCAGGCCCGTGAGCACCTTCGGCCGGCGTGGCAGTGACCTTCCACCATGTGACATACCCCAAGGCTGGCAAGGGATCCAGCGTGACACAAACCTTTGTCCACAGGGGGCTGTGGGTAGAAGGTCACCCTCATGGCAGGTCCCAAATTGTCGGTGGTTGGTCGTACCGTTGTCGCGTGGCCGAACCAGTCGTCGAAGTGCGTCGCAGCAAGCGGCGTAGTCGGACAGTCACCGCGTACCGGGAGGGCGATGCTCTGATCGTCCTGCTGCCTGCGCGGATGACCAAGAGAGAAGAAGTGCATTGGGTCGCTGAAATGCAACGTCGCCTGCTGCGCAGCGAGTCCCGTCGCCGCTCCCCGGCGCGGACGTCGGACAGCGCGCTGCTCGCCAGGTGCGCGGAGCTTTCGTCGCGACATCTGAACGGCGAAGCCGTACCACTGAGTGTTCGTTGGGTGCCGCCAATGCGGACGCGTTGGGCATCCTGCACGCCCGTCGACCGGACGATCCGGGTCAGCGAGCGGCTGAGGGAGGTGCCGTCATGGGTCCTGGACTACGTGCTGGTGCACGAACTGGCGCACTTGCTCGTGCCGGGGCACGACAATGAGTTCTGGGGGCTGGTGCAGCGTTATCCCAAGACGGAGCGGGCCATCGGGTATCTCGAGGGTCTCGCCGCCGCGGCGGGATCCGGGCCGATGATCGAGGACTGAAGCCCGGACGAGCCGGAGGCCATCACCGCTTGGCGGGGATGGCCTCCGGTCGTGCTCATGAGTCCTTGTCGTCCTTCTCCTCGCGCTGGGTCCGCTCCAGCTCGGCGATCGGGTCCATGTCCGACGTTGCACCGACGCGGTCGGCGAAGTCGAGCGGCTCGTCGAGGTCGGCGGCCGTGGGCACGAGGTCCGGGTGCGCCCAGACGCCGTCGCGCTTCTCGATGCCGTGCCTGTCGCCGACCAGCCGCCACAGCGCCGCGGCGGCCCGCAGCTTGCGCGGGCGCAGCTCAAGGCCGACCAGCGTGGCGAACGTCTGCTCGGCGGGACCGCCGGAAGCGCGCCGCCTGCGCAGCGTCTCGCGCAGGGCGTCGGCGCCGGGCAGCCTGTCGCCGACGGCGTCGGCGACCACCACGTCCACCCAGCCTTCGACCAGGGCGAGCAGGGTCTCCAACCGGGCCAGCGCGGCCTTCTGCTCCGGCGTGGTCTGCGGCTCGAGCACGCCGGACTGCATGGCCTGCTCGATCGACTGCGGGTTGGCCGGGTCGACCTGGGTGGCGAGCTGCTCGAGGGCGGAGGTGTCCACGGTGATGCCGCTGGCGAACTCCTCGACCGTGGCCAGCAGGCGCTGCCGCAGCCACGGGATGTGCGCGAACAGGCGCTGGTGTGCGGCTTCGCGTGCCGCGAGGAACACGAGGACCTCGCTGGCGGGCCGCTCGAGGCCTTCGCTGAACTTCGAGATGTTCGCGGGCAGCAGCGCGCCGGTCGCCTCCGGGCCGAGCGGCAGGCCGATGTCGGTCGAGGTCAGCACCTCCGCGCCGAGCTGGGCCAGTGCGTTGCCCAGCTGCGAGCCGAACGCCATACCGCCCATCTGGCCGACCATCGACAGCAGCGGACCGGCGGCCTCTTTGGCCTCCGCGGGCAGCGCCTCGACCCATGCGCCTGACATCCGCCTCGCGACCGGGTCGCACAGCCGCTGCCACGTCGGCAGGGTCTTCTCCACCCAGTCCTTGGCAGTCCACGACTTGGTCGACGTCGCGCCTGCGGGCAGGATCGTCGCGGCGTCCAGCCACAGCTCCGCCAGCCGGGCCGCGTCGGCTACCGCCTCCGGCGACTCGGCGCCGGCGGGCTCGGTCTCGGCGAGTCGCTGCATCGCGATCTGTTTGGCCAGGTCGTAGTTGACCGGGCCGGCCGACGTGCCCGCCTGGCTGAGCATCTGGCCGAGCTGGCTGAGCATCTGCCCCAGCTGGCTGAACGCGTCGAACGGGTTCTCCTGCCCGCCGCCCGGCTGTTTGCCGGTCGGATCCTTCTTGCCTTTGTCATCGGGCTCCGGCAAGTTGAAGCCGAAAGGGACCTCGTTCATGCCTCCACGGTACGCGGGGTCACGTAGTCGTAGGCTGTTGCCTCGTGAGTACTCCCAGCAAAGAGGCGACCCCTGAGACCGGCTCGGCCGAGGCCGGGCGGACGCGGGACGAGCGCTGGCAGATCTCCCGGCGCGGCTGGACGGTGCTGCTGAGCTTCCTGATCGTGATCACGGTCGGGCTGGTCGGGGCCTTCGTTCCGGTGCCGTTCGTCGCACTCGGGCCCGGCCCGACCTACGACACGCTCGGCGCGGTCGACAAGACCCAGATCGTTCAGGTCGACGGGGCCGAGACGTTCCCGACGACCGGTCAGCTGCGGATGACGACGGTGTCGCTGAAGCGCGAGGTCACGCTGTTCAGCGCGTTCGGCCTGTGGGTGAGCGGCCGGTACGCGCTCGCGCCGCGCGAGGAGTACATCAAGCCGGGACAGACCGAAGAGGATGTCCAGCAACAAAATGTGAAGATGTTTCAGGATTCGCAGAGCGACGCCGAGACAGCGGCCATGCGGCACCTGAAGAAGCCGATGAAGGTCGTGGTCGCCGAGGTCACGTCGGGCGCACCCGCCGACAAGATCATCGAACCGGGCGACCGGCTGCTGACGGTCAACGGCAGGGCGATCGGCCAGCAGGACGACGTGGTCACCGCGATCGAGAACACCCGGCCCGGCCAGGCGATCCAGATCGCGCTACAGCGGGGCGGCCAGGACAAGAGCGTCTCGGTCACCCTCGGCAAGGCGCCAGACGACCGGGTGCAGGGCTTCATGGGCATCAAGGGCATCGACCGGCCCGACGTGCCGTTCAAGACCACGATCCACCTGCAGGACGTCGGCGGCCCGTCCGCCGGGCTGATCTTCTCGCTGGCCATCGTCGACCGGCTCACCCGCGACGACCTCGCCGGCGGCCAGCCCATCGCGGGCACCGGCGAGATCGACGTCAAGGGCAACGTCGGCCCGATCGGTGGAATCGGGTTCAAGCTGGTCGCGGCCGCCGAGGACGGCGCGAAGACGTTCCTCGTGCCCGCCGCGAACTGCGCGGAGGCCAAGGCCGACCCGCCTGCGGGCCTCCAGCTGATCAAGGTCGAGACCCTCGACGGCGCCGTCAAGGCGCTCGAGGACCGCAAGGCGGGCAGGCCCGTCCCCAGCTGCTGACGAGGCTCAGGCGAAGGTGGCGTGCAGGGCGGCGGTCAGGTTCGGCGCCAGGTCGGCGCCTTTCAGCAGGTCGTCGTGGTCGCGCAGGCGCATGACGCACGCCTCGCCGCCATCCCGCAGCACCGCGGCGACCAGGCGCGCCTCCTGGCGCTCCGGGTGGTCGGCGGCCAGCTGCCGCAGCCTGTCCTCGTCCTCACCCGACGCGGCCATCTCGGCCTCCGCCTCGGGCGGGAGCACCACGACCTCCTGGACCAACGCGCATCCCCTGACCGCCTCCGGCCACATGATGCCGGCGAGCGCGGCGCCCAGGTCACCATCTGGCAACGAATCCTGCGCGATCGGGGTCAGCGCCGATCCCCCGTCGAGCTGACCGGCCAACTCGGGTTGCATCCGCAGCAGCTCGGCGGTCGGGACCAGGGCGAACAGCTGCGGAGGCTGGTCCCAGCCCGCCGCGGCCACGAACTGCTCGACCTCTTCCGCCAGCGCGGGCAGGCCGTCTGAAGTGCTCGACACGGCGGTCATCGTCGCATTCCCGCAGCCGGTGACGGGAACCGGAACTCCGTCCGTAGAGTTGGACATCTAGGACAGCTGTTTTCAGTGCACCGCTGTCTGCCAGACTCAAGATCGCTATTCAGGAGCGTGTCCAGTGGCCTCTCGGCCCTCGATCGGCTTGCCGAAGCTGTCTCGCCGCAGCCGCATCCTGCTGACCATCGCGGCGGTGATCGTCGTACTGCTCATCGTCGGCGCCCGGCTCATCGACACGTACGTCGACTGGCTGTGGTTCGGTGAGGTCGGCTTCCAGTCGGTGTTCACCACCGAACTGCTCACCAGGATCGGGCTCTTCTTCGCCGTCGGTGTGTTCGTCGGCGGCCTGCTGGCGGTCAGCCTGACCATCGCCTACCGGACCCGGCCGGTGTTCGTGCCGGTGTCCGGCGCGGAGGACCCGCTCGCCAGATACCGCTCGACGATCGTGCAGCGGGTCCGGCTGTTCGGCATCGGCCTGCCGGTCGTCACCGGGATCGTCGCGGGCTGGGCGGCGCAGGGTGACTGGCAGCGCGTGCAACTGCTGTTCAACGCGGTCCCGTTCGGCAAGGTCGACCCCGAGTTCGGCATCGACATCGGCTTCTACGCCTTCAAGCTGCCGTTCTACGAGTGGCTGATCAGCTGGTTCTACGTCGCGCTCGTCGTCGCCTTCATCGGCGCGGTGATCACGCACTACATCTTCGGCGGCATCCGGCTGGCCGGGCGCGGCGGACAGCTCTCCGGCCCCGCGCGGGTGCACCTGTCCACCGTGGCGGGCCTGTTCGTGCTGGTCTACGCGGTCGACTACTTCTTCGACCGGTACGAGCTGCTGTACTCCAGCCGCAACGACACCTTCACCGGCGCGACGTACACCGACCTCAACGCGGTGATGCCGGCCAAGCTGATCCTGATGTCGATCGCGATCTTCTGCGCCATCGCCTTCTTCGTCGGCGCGTTCCTGCGCAACCTGCAGCTGCCCGCGATCGCGCTGGTCCTGCTGGTGCTGTCCGGCCTGCTGGTCGGCGTCGCGTGGCCCGCCGTGCTCGACCAGTTCTCGGTCAAGCCGAACGCCAACGAGAAGGAAGCCAAGTCGATCGAACGCAACCTGGTGGCCACCAAGGAGGCCTTCGGGTTGACCGACGACAAGGTCAAGATCGAGGACTACCCGAAGACGGGCGCGGCCGAACCGTCGTCGGCGGAGATCCGCAACGACAAGGGCACCATCCCGAACGTCCGGCTGCTCGACCCGGGCATCCTGGCGCCGACGTTCACCCAGCGGGAAGCCAGGGCCAACTTCTACGGCTTCCCCGACAAACTCGACGTCGACCGCTACGAGGTCAACGGCAAGGTGCAGGACTACGTCGTCGCGGTCCGCGAGATCAAGACGTCCGGGCTGACCGAGCAGCAGAACTCGTGGATCAACCGGCACATGGTCTACACGCACGGCAACGGCTTCGTGGCCGCGCCCGCGAACACGATCGACCGCGCGCCCAGCCCGGTCGGCGCGACCGGCGCCAACGCCAGCCAGCAGGGCGGATACCCGCAGTTCACGGTCAGCGACCTGAACGCGCTGGACAAAAAAGAGAAGATGGACATCCCGGTCACCGAACCGCGGATCTACTACGGCGAACTGGCGACGACGTACGCCATCGTCGGCGGCAAGGCGGGCGAGGCGCCCGGCGAGTACGACCCGGTGGGCGAGTCCAAGTACCTGTACAAGGGCAAGGGCGGCGTCCCGATCGACGGCCTGTTCAACCGGCTGGTGTTCGCCGCCTACGAGGGCGAGCGCAACATCCTGTTCAACACCGGCATCGGTGAAGGCTCGAAGATCATGTACAACCGCGACCCGCGCGAGCGGGTCAAGAAGGCCGCGCCGTGGCTGACGGTCGACACGGACCCGTACCCCGCGGTGATCGACGGTCGCATCCAGTGGATCGTGGACGGGTACACCACGCTGGACAACTACCCGTACTCGCAGTCCACCTCGCTGGGCCAGGTCACCACCGACTCCCTCGCCGGAGTCCCGCGCCAGCAGGACAAGAAGATCGGCTACATCCGCAACTCGGTGAAAGCCACGGTCGACGCGTACGACGGCTCGGTGACGCTGTACGGCATCGACGAAAGCGACCCCGTGCTCAAGGCGTGGTCCGGTGTCTTCCCCGGCACGGTGAAGCCGGCCAAGGACGTGCCCAAGTCGCTGAAGCAGCACTTCCGCTACCCGGAGGACCTGTTCAAGGTCCAGCGCGACCTGTTGGCGCGCTACCACGTGACCACGCCGCAGGACTACTTCTCCCAGCTGAGCTTCTGGGACGTGCCCTCCGACCCGACCAAGGAAGGCAGCGACAGCGGTGCGGCGGCCAAGCAGCCGCCGTACTACGTGCTCGCCCAAGCACCAGGTCAGGGCAAACCGACGTTCCAGGTGACCAGCGCGCTCACCGCGTTGCGGCAGCAGTTCCTGGCCGCGTGGGTCTCGGTGTCGTCCGAACCCGAGGACTACGGCCAGTTCAAGGTGCTGCGACTACCGACGCAGGGCAACCCGACACCAGGTCCCAACCAGGTCCAGAACCAGATGCGGACCACGGACAAGTTCACCCAGGAACGAACCCTGTTCCAGAACACCGGCGTCGACGTGCGGTACGGAAACCTGCTGACCCTGCCCGTCGGCGGCGGACTGATCTACGTCGAACCGATCTACCTGCAGCAGAAGGACGTCAACGCGTTCCCGCAGCTGGCACGCGTCCTCGTCGCGTACAAGAACAGGGTCGGATTCGCGGCGACGCTGTCCGACGCGCTCGACCAAGTCTTCGGGCCGGGCAGCGGATCCTCCACAACCCAACCGGGCCAGACAACCGACCCGACGAAGCCACCGGCGTCGACACCGCCGACGTCCAGCAACACCCCGGCACCCCCGAACACCGGCGGAGCCAGCCCGGAGCTGAACGCGGCGATCAACGACATCACCACGGCACTGGCGAAACTCAAGACAGCACAACAAGGCGGAGGCCTCGCCGAAATCGGCAAGGCAATCGAAGAACTCGACGCGGCGACAAAGAAGTACGACCAAGCCAAAGCCGCGAGCACCCAACAACCACCGCCGCAAACAAGCAACCCACCGTCATCGCCGACACCCCCCGGCGGAGGCTGACAGAGTGACGGCGGACACCTAAGAGCCACCCGATTTGCCCAACCCCGCAACACCCCAGTAAGCTAAAAGCAACCAACGCGGGGTGGAGCAGCTCGGTAGCTCGCTGGGCTCATAACCCAGAGGTCGCAGGTTCAAATCCTGTCCCCGCTACGCGGATAGGCGGAGTGTGGTCGGTGCTTTGGCACCTTCCGCACTCCGCTTCGCTTTGTTTGGGGGGCCGAGCCCCCCATGCCCCCCACGGTGCTTGCTTCTTTTCTTCCAGCGCTGGGGGCGTTGGGCTTTCACCAGCCCGGGAAGGGGCGCCGGAGGCGCCCCTGAGCGTTACCTGGCCCCGATGTTGGTCCTGGCTGCGCTATGGCCATGGGTGCCTTCTTGAGGCGGCGGTGGGGTGGCTGGGGGCTAGAAGCGGCGGCGGTATTCGGCGGGGGAGACGCCTAGGGTTCGGATGAAGGCGCGGCGCATTGTTTCCGGGGTTCCGTAGCCGCAGTCACGGGCTACTCGGGTTATGCCCGCTGATGTGTCTTCCAGGAGGCGGCGGGCTGCTTCCAGGCGGACCCGGTCCACGTACTTGCCCGGGGTCATGCCGGTTTCCGCCGTGAAAACCCTCGCGAACTGGCGAGGTGAGAGATTCGCGCGCTCCGCCAGAGCATCCACCGACAACTTCGCGCCCGGGTGCTCCACAATCCACTGCTGGACATCCCTCAGCGGCTGACGCTCCGCCGCCTGCACGGTCAGCGGAGCGCTGAACTGGGTCTGGTTGCCCGGCCTTCTCAGATACATCACGAGATGTCTCGCGATGACCAAGGCGCACTCCCTGCCCAGGTCCTCCTCGACCAAGGCAAGCGCCAAGTCGATTCCGCTGGTCACGCCCGCCGACGTGGCGATCTTCCCGTCCCGCACGAAAATCGGCTCCGGATCCACCTCGACGTCCGGGTACTGCTTCGCCAACAGCTCACACGCCGACCAGTGCGTCGTCACACGCCTGCCCGCCAACAGGCCAGCCTCAGCCAGCAAGAACGCGCCGCTGCAGACGGACACGATCCGCTCCGCCCCCATCGCGTTCCCGCGCACCCAGTCCACCAACTCGGGCTGGCCGTCCAGCGTCCCGTAGCCGCCGGGGACGATCAACGTGTGCGGCACCGGGGCGTCCGCCAAGTCCAAGTCGGGTGTGATCCGCAGGCCGCTCGAACAGCGGATCACAGCACCCCCAGCCGAGGCGGTGCGCACCTCGTAGACATTCCTCCCCGCGTACCTCGCCGCGCCCGTGAAGACCTCGAGCGGTCCGGTCACATCCAGGCTCTGCACCCCGTCGAACAAGGGGATCAGCACGAGCTTCGACATACCTCCATAGTGGGTCTGACCTGCGGTTGTCCGCAATGACGAGTAGCCAACGTTTTCAGACACCGACCCCCCTGAAAACCCCTCGACAACACCATGTAGAGTTCTACTTACAACGACGCGGGGTGGAGCAGCTCGGTAGCTCGCTGGGCTCATAACCCAGAGGTCGCAGGTTCAAATCCTGTCCCCGCTACGCGGATGGGCGGAGTGTGGTCGGTGCTTTTGGCACCTTCCGCACTCCGCTTCGTTCTATTTTGGGGGCCGAGCCCCCAAGCCCCCACGGTGCTTGTTCCTTGCTTTTCAGCGCTGGGCACTTTTGTTCTTACCAACCCCCCTTGGCCTTCTTTGGCTACCGCTGGGGGTGGGGGGGGTTTTTGCCGTTTTTTCACAGTGGGGTGTTTGTAGTGGAGGGTAGGTGGAGGGTGGCTGATCCACTGTGACTGGTGGGGGTGCGTCCATTGGGGTGAGTCGGGGGGTGGGTGGACGGGGGGTTTGGGTGTGGCATCCGGGGTAGGTCTCGATGCGACTGTGGGTCTATCTCATACGGACTTCGTCAGGTTCCGGGGTTGGTTGGGGTACAGGGGTTTCCGGGTGTACTGAGTGGAAACCGTTGTCGGTTAAGGCATTGGTATACCGGGTTCGGATGGCCGTTCTGGGTGTCCACTGTGGAGTTGGCAGGGCTGACACGTGCGGTAATCGAGCGAACGCGCTGCGCTACTTGATGTTGTCCGGTCGACCGTTGAACGTCGAACACGGGCCGACCGGCGCGCCGACTGTGTTCGGCGAGTGGCTGAGCTGGCACACTGAGCACATGGAGCTCGTGCCACCCTCACCGGAGATGGAGGCCTTGTTTTCCCGGCAGGAGGCTGAGTATGAGCGCCTGGTCCGGGCAAGCTCGTTGCCGTTGCTCGGGATGACCGAACCCGCGCCGCAGCCCCGCCTGGTCGGCGAGGCCGAGGTCAATGACGGCGTCGTGGAAAGCATCGGACTCGCCTACGGCGACCTGATGCGACCGAGCGGACCGCTCGTCCAGGTGCACACCGCACGCTGGCTGCGGACGCGGTCCGGGCCGCCGGATCTCCGTTACTTCTTGGAAAACCTGCTGGACAGCATGGGTGACGACGGTCCCGTCGACGGTGATCCGGTCCCCGCGCACATCGTCGTGAACGGAACGCCGCGGCCCGCTTCGCTGCTGCGCACCAGGCGCAAGATGTGGGCCGCCCGTTGCTGGCATCGGGATTCCGACGTGATCGTGGTCGCCAGGGAGTGGGAGCTGGCCACGACGCACCTGGTGGCCGTCGCGAACATCGAGTCGTTCCTTCGCGGGCGTAGGGAATATCTGCGGGATCTGCGCACCAACCCGCCGACGATGCCGATCATCGACCGGCCGTTTGACGTGGCCACAGCCCATCGTTCGCTCATCGAAGCGACTCTCACGCGCAGTCGGCAACTGGAAGCCGCGGCACGCCAAGGGCGGCCGCCCCGGCTGCGCGCCAACGCCCGCAAGCACGGCGAACTCTGGGAAGCGGCCGTACGGGCGCAGATGCACCTGGCCGATCAGTCCAGACAGGACGCGAACGAGGCAGTGACCATTCTGGTGAACCAGTTGGGCCGTTTGCAGGAGAAGGCGAGCTGGTTCGCCAACAAGCGACTCCGTGACGCCGCGATCACCGAGACTCTCTTGTACTGGACGGGGATGCGCCTCGAACTGCTCTCCAGGCCCGCGCAGGAGACCTGGCGGACCGTGTGGGCGTCCCAGCGCACCTGGACGCCGGACCCGTTCGCGCATCAGGAAAGAAGTTCTTCACAGCACGATGATTCGTTGCGGCGCTGGCACGCGGAGCTGATGACGGGACAGGACGAATGGCTTCGTGCCTGGTCGGAGTGGGTGCAGCGGAAAGGCTACTGAGCCAATCGGGTGTACTTGCGACATCCGGGTGACGGTGAAGCCATTGTGGACAGATGCCCTGCCCATTGTGGACAGCGAGCGAAATTCATGGCACGGTGGTTACGTGTCTGAATTGAACGCAACAGCCGCGGCTCTGCTCGGCTTGCTCCATGACGGCCCGAAGACGGGTGGCCAGCTGGTCGCGGTGGCCCGTGAGCGCTTTGGCGCGTTCTTCAGCGTCACGCGCAGCCAGGTCTACCGCGAGCTCCCCGCGCTGGCCGACGCCGGCCTTGTCCGCCTTGGCAAGCAAGGCCCGCGCTCCAGCCAGCAGTACCTGATCACGGCAGCAGGCAAGAAGGCCTTCAAGACCTGGCTTGCCTCGGAGCCTGGTCCAGACCACCTGCGCAGCCCGCTGATCCTGCGCCTCGTGCACGCCAGCAACCTGACCGCCAAGCAGCGCACCGCGCTCGTCGACTCCGCCCGGCAGGCGTACAACGCCGAGCTGGAGGAGGCCCGCAACTCGGTCAAGAACACTGACGACACCTACGCGAAGGCGATCGGCGAGTTCGCGGTGGCCCGTGCCAGGGCGGCGCTGAAACTGCTCGACGCGGTCCCGAAAGACTGAACGAAGCAAGCCGGTCGGCGCCAAATGGCCGACCGGCAACGCACCGGCACGCGGTCTGACGTAACCTTCTTGGCCGTGAACCCGGACGTCGCAGCAGACCTGAACGAACTCTCCGCCACGTTGAAGAGCATCGAGGCGGTGACGGATCTCGATTCGCTGCGCGCCCAGGTGACCGAGCTGGAGCAGCAGGCCGCGCGCCCCGACCTCTGGGACGACCCGGAGAAGGGGCAGCAGGTGACCAGCCAGCTCTCCCACAAGCAGGGAGAGCTCCGCCGGGTGTCCGAGCTGCGTCAGCGCCTCGACGACCTCCCGGTGCTCTACGAGCTGGCTGAGGACGAGGGCGACGACGGCAGCCTCGCCGAGGCGGACACGGAGCGGGAGAAGCTGCGCTCCGACATCTCCTCGCTCGAGGTCCGCACGCTGCTGTCCGGCGAATACGACGAGCGTGACGCCCTGGTCACGATCCGTTCCGAAGCCGGCGGCGTCGACGCGGCGGACTTCGCCGAGATGCTCATGCGGATGTACCTGCGCTGGGCGGAGCGGCACGGCTACCAGGCCGAGGTCTACGACACCTCCTACGCCGAAGAAGCAGGCATCAAGTCGGCCACGTTCAAGGTCGCCGCGCCCTTCGCGTACGGCACGCTCTCCGTCGAACAAGGCACCCACCGGCTGGTCCGGATCTCGCCGTTCGACAACCAGGGCCGCAGGCAGACCTCCTTCGCCGGTGTCGAGGTCGTGCCGGTGGTCGAGCAGTCCGACCACGTCGACATCGACGAGAAGGAACTGCGCATCGACGTCTACCGCTCGTCCGGCCCCGGCGGCCAGGGCGTGAACACGACCGACTCCGCGGTACGCATCACACACATACCGACCGGAATCGTCGTCTCCTGCCAGAACGAGCGGTCGCAGCTGCAGAACAAGGCCTCCGCGATGGCCGTCCTGCAGGCCAAGCTGCTCGAGCGCCAGCGCCAGGAGGAGCAGGCCAAGATGGACGAGCTCAAGGGCGACGGCGGCTCCAGCTGGGGAAACCAGATGCGCTCGTACGTCCTGCACCCGTACCAGATGGTCAAGGACCTGCGCACCGAGTTCGAAGTGGGCAACCCCTCCGCTGTTCTCGACGGCGACATCGACGGCTTCCTGGAGGCCGGAATCCGGTGGCGGCGTACTAACTGAGCGTGTTGGACCCCACCAAGGCAACAGGCGGATAACGGTCGTGGGTAGACTGCGCGACCGTGATCCGGCTTGAACATGTTTCCAAGAACTACAAGACGTCGACGCGCCCCGCGCTGGACGACGTCACGGTGGACATGGACAAGGGGGAGTTCGTCTTCCTGATCGGCCCGTCCGGCTCGGGAAAGTCCACCTTCCTGCGCTTGCTGCTGCGCGAGGAAGTGCCCAGCAAGGGCAAGCTCTACGTCAACAACTTCGACATCACCCGGATGTCGCGCCGCCGGATACCCCGGCTGCGCCAGTCCATCGGCTGCGTGTTCCAGGACTTCCGGCTCCTGGTCAACAAGACCGTCGCGGAGAACGTCGCGTTCGCGCTCGAGGTGATCGGCAAGCCGTCGCACACCATCAAGAAGGTCGTGCCCGAGGTGCTTGAGCTGGTCGGTCTCGACGGCAAGGCCAACCGCATGCCCAACGAGCTGTCCGGCGGTGAGCAGCAGCGTGTGGCGATCGCGCGCGCGTTCGTCAACCGGCCGTTGATGCTGCTGGCCGACGAACCGACCGGAAACCTGGACCCCGACACCAGCCAGGACATCATGCTGCTGCTGGAGCGGATCAACCGCACCGGCACAACCGTGCTGATGGCCACCCACGACCACTCCATCGTGGACTCGATGCGCCGCAGAGTCGTCGAGCTCGCGTTCGGCAGGGTCATCCGGGACGACGCCCGAGGCGTGTACGGCGTGGGCCGCTAAGCCGTTCCCTAGATCCCCCGACCTGCGAGGAAACCCGCACCGATGCGTTTCAGTTTCGTGTTGTCCGAGGTACTGACCGGGCTTCGGCGCAACGTCACGATGACCGTCGCGATGATCCTGACCACCGCCATCTCACTGGGACTGCTGGGGGGCGGTCTGCTGGTGGTGCGGATGATCGATCACATGCGCGACAACTTCGGCGACGAGGTCGAAGTGAACGTGTACCTGAACAAGGACATCAGCGGCACGGACAAGGGCTGCACAGCGCAGCCGTGTGCGGGCATCAAATCCGCTCTCGAGCAGGACGCCAACGTCGAGCTGTCCACCTTCGAGAACCAGGACGCGGCGTTCGACCGGTTCCAGCGGGTCTTCTCCGGCCAGCCGGAGCTGCTCGAGCTGACCCGCAAGGAGTCGCTGCCCGCGATCTTCCACCTGAAGCTCAAGAACCCCGACCGCGCGAACGTGATCGTGCAGACCTACAGCAACAAACCCGGGATCGACCGGGTCGAGGACCAGGGCGTCTTCCTCGAGCGGTTCTTCGGCGTGCTCAACGGCGTCCGCAACGCCACGTGGGTGGTCGCCGCCATCCAGGCGATCGCCGCGCTGCTGCTGATCTCCAACACGATCCAGGTCTCGGCGTTCACGAGGCGGACGGAAGTCGGCATCATGCGCCTGGTGGGCGCGACGCGGTGGTACACGCAGCTGCCGTTCCTCCTGGAGGCGGTGGTCGCCGGCCTTGTCGGTGCGGTGCTCGCGGTCGCCGGCCTGATCGGGATCAAGGGAGTCTTCGTCGACAACGTGCTCGCCGAACCGATCGCGGCCAACATCATCCCGAAGATCCAGCTGCTGGACATCTTCTGGCCGGTCGCGCCAATCCTGGTGGCCGTGGCGATCCTGATCTCGGCGGTCACCGGCTACGTCACGCTGCGGCTCTACGTGCGAACTTAACCGTTCGCGCGGTGTCGTAGAGTTCATAGTCATGGCGAAAGAACGTGGTCAGAAGGTGATCGCGTCGAACCGGAAGGCGCGGCACGACTACGAGATCCTGGACACCTACGAGTGCGGGATCGTGTTGGTCGGTACCGAGGTCAAGAGCCTGCGGATCGGCCGTGCCTCACTGGTCGACGCGTTCGGCACGGTCGACGACGGCGAGGTGTGGCTGCGTGGGCTGCACATCGCCGAGTACGAGATGGGCACGTGGACCAACCACGAGCCCCGGCGGCGGCGCAAGCTGCTGCTGCACAAAGGCGAGATCCTGAAGCTGATCGGCAAGACCAAGGAGAGCGGTCTCAGCCTGGTCCCGTTGTCGATGTACTTCAAGGACGGCAAGGTCAAGGTCGAACTGGCGCTGGCCAGGGGTAAACGGGCCTACGACAAGCGGCAGACGCTGGCCAAGCGGACCGCCGAACGCGAGATGGTCAAAGCCGTCGGCCGGGCGCGCAAGCGCGGTGGCGGCTGGTGAGGGACTCCGACGTCCGGTCGTTCGTGACCGGACTCGGCCTGCCCGGCATCGTCGACATCCACGTCCACTTCATGCCGGACGCCGTCCTGCGCAAGGTGTGGGCGTACTTCGACAACGCACGCGTGAACTACGGCCTCGACTGGCCGGTCCAGTACCGGTTCGACGAGGAGGAACGCGTCCGGCTGCTGCGGTCGTTCGGCGTGATCCGGTACGCGCCCCTGGCGTACCCGCACCGGCCGGGGATGGCGGAGTGGCTCAACGAGTGGACCCGTGACTTCGCCGGCCGCAACGCGGACGCTGTGCTCGCCGCGACGTTCTTTCCCGAGCCCGGAGTCGGCACGTACCTGGCCGAGGCGCTGGACGCGGGCGCGCGGTGCGTGAAAGCGCACGTCCAGATCGGTGGCTACGACCCGAGGACGTCCGAACTGGACGGTGCGTGGGGGATGCTCGCCGAAGCGGGCGTGCCCGTGGTCGTGCACTGTGGACACGGTCCCCTCCGTGGCGCGTTCACCGGGCTGGACATCTTCGACGAGGTGCTGCGCCGCCACCCGAACCTCGCGATCGTCCTCGCACACGCCGGGATGCCGGACTTCGACGTGGCGTTCGACCTGGTCAGCCGGTACCGGAACGTGTACGTCGACACCACGATGGTCGGGGTCGACTTCGGCGCGCCGGTGCCGGAGCACTTCCCAGCCCTGCTGGCCCGCCATCCGGACCGGGTCGTGCTCGGTACCGACTTCCCGAACATCCCGTACGAGTACGCCCACCAGATCGAAGTGATCGCCGAGTGGGCCGCCCGGGACGAGCGGCTCGGCCCCGAGTTCCTCAGGGCCGTGCTGCACGACACCCCAGCCAAGCTGCTGGGCTTCTAGGCGTTGCGGACGACGCTGACCGACGGTAGCCGGTAGCGCACAGCGAGCAGTCCACTCAGGACGATCGCGCTCCACACCGCCGCACCGGCGGGCACCACGCCGTCGCCGGGCGCGAACCCGGTCGCCGCGATCCCCAGCGTGCCAGCGGCGATCACCGCGGTACCGAGCATGACCTGCAACGTGGGCGGCTGGAGCGTGAGCGGCCCCGGCGCGCTGGCCTCGAACCGGCCGAAGGCCCGCAGCAGGCCGTACAGCACCGCGGCACACGAACCGATCCACAGCGGCAGGACCGCGAACCAGAGGACACTGCCGGGGGCGGGCGTGCTGTAGCCGAGGCCGATCGTCCACACACCGGCCACCGCGACCATGGCGGACATGTGCCACAGGTACAGGCTCATCGACCGGGCGCCGACCCAGGTCAGCACAGTCGCGGCAGCCGGACGGGCGACCAGCGAGCGGATCAGCGGCCGGGCCAGCAGGACGAGACCGATCTGACCGATGCCCAGCGTGATCAGGCACGCGGTCGGCGGGCCCGCGTTCGACACGGGCGCACCCGGCATGCCGATCATGCTCAGCGGATACGGTCCGAACGCGACCATCAACGCGGTCAGGCCGAAGCCCGCCGCGGCCATCGCCCCGGCCGCCCGCATCGACGGCGGGTTCTTGGCGTAGTGGAAACCGAGCTGGTGCACCGCGAGCCAGACGAACACCGCGTTGAGGAACCCGGCCATCGGGACACCGCTGAAACGGAGCACGTCGACGAGCACCGCCGCACCGGCCAGCGCCGCGAACACGCGCAGCCCGTACCGCTCCTCAGCCTGGACCAGCCACGGCGTGACGAGGATCGCGGCGAGGTACACGGCCATGAACCACAGCAGCTGGCCGACCACCGCGCTGCCGATGTTCAACGGCTGCAGCGGCACGTCCAGCACGGTGAGCAGGTGCGGGAGCAGCAGCCACACACCGATCAGCGGGAGCATCGGGACCGCGAGGCGGTGCACCCGGCTCGAGAGCCAGTCCCGGACCGAACCGCCCCGGCCGCGGTGCGACCGCAGCGACAACAGGTTCGCCGCACCCCCGGCGAAGAACACCAACGGCATCACCTGGCCGACCCAGGTCAGTGCCCACCAACCCGGTGTGGCGTAAGCGTTCCCCGTGGTCAGCTCGGTGCCGTTCCAGCCGAGCACCGGCACCAGCCAGTGCTGGAAGACCACAAGGAGAATGGCCAGAACCCTGACCACATCGAGGAATGGATCTCGCTTGGACACCGTGTGCCCCCCGTTTCGCTTGGCTGCTAAGAGCTTCGCGAATTGATCAAGGAGAATCACTGGTGTCTGCTCCCAAGCGGGAAAGGGGGTTTTCCCTACCCTGACAGGGGAGTCAACTACCTACCTGCGTTCGAGGTACGCCAGCACGGCGCGCACCCTGCGGTGCTCCTCCTGGCTCGGCTCGAGGCCGAGCTTGGCGAAGATGTTGCCGACGTGCTTCTCCACCGCGCCGTCCGAGACGGTCAGCGACTTCGCGATGGCGGCGTTGGACATGCCCTGTGCCATCAGCCCGAGGACCTCGCGTTCGCGAGGTGTCAGCGCGTCGATCGGATTGCGTCTGCCACGTGCCATGAGCTGCGAGATCACCTCCTGGTCAATGGCCGTACCGCCGCGAGCGACCCGGTTGACCGCGTCGACGAACTCGGCGACGTCGGCCACCCGCTCCTTGAGCAGGTAGCCGACGCCGCCGGCGCCGGACGAGATCAGTTCGACCGCGTAGCGCTCCTCGACGTACTGCGAGAGCACCAGCACCGGCAGGTCAGGCATGCGTTCACGGGCCCGCAACACGGCCCGCAGTCCTTCGTCGGTGAACGTCGGCGGCATCCGGACGTCCACAATGGCCAGATCCGGCCGGTGCTCGTCGAGGACCTCGAGCAGCCGCTCGCCGTCCTCGACGGCGGCGACGGTCTCGATGCCCTCGTCGGCGAGCAGTCGTTCGATTCCGGCGCGCAGCAGAACGGAGTCCTCCGCGATCACCACTCGCACGGCAGGTCCGCCCGGATCACTGTCGGCCCGCCAATGGGGCTCACCACGGTCAGCACGCCGTCAATGGTGGCAGCCCGGTCGGCGAGGCCCGCCAGGCCACCCCCGCGTTGAGTGGCGGCGCCACCGACGCCGTTGTCCGTGATCTCGACGACGACCTTGGCGCCCTCCCGGAACACGCGGACAGCCGCCTGACTCGCGTCGGCGTACTTCGCCACGTTCGTCAACGACTCGGCCACCGTGAAGTACGCCGTGCTCTCGACAGCCGCAGGCGGCCGGTTGCCCGACGACAAACCGTCCTCCACCTGCACATCCACCGGCACAGGCGACTTCGCGGCGAGCGACGACAACGCCGCGTCCAGCCCGCGGTCGCCCAACACGGCGGGGTAGATGCCACGCGCGAGGTCACGCAGCTCCGCGACCGCCTGTTTGGCGTCCGCGTGCGCCTCCTCGATCAACGCCTTGGCCGCCTCCGGATCGCGTTCCATCTTGCTCTTGGCCCGGCCCAGGCCCATCGCGACCGCGACAAGCCGCTGCTGCGCGCCGTCATGCAGGTCACGTTCGATCCGACGCCGCTCAGCCTCCGCGGCATCCACCCCACGAGCCCGGCTCGCCTGCAAGTGAGCGGCCTCGGCGGCGAGCAACATCGCCTTGCTCGGCCCCAGCAGCGCACGCGCCAACCTGCCACGCACCTGCCCGACCCACTTCGTCGTCACCAGGGCAAGGCACAGGAGCAGCACCCCGACCACGGCGGGGATGAGCGTGTCATCGAACGAATTCACCAAGTACGAGGCGCCACGCACGTCCCCGAACAGCATGACCCCGCCGTCGACCCACCGGTACCAGATCGGCAGCGTCGCGAACCCCAGCCCGACCGACCAGAACGCGACCATCCACACGAACGACACGACGGACACCGGCAGCAACAGCACGAGGTAGAGCAGATCCCGCCACGTGGCGGGATCGGTGAACCGCCCCTTGAACACCCCGACCAGCCCCGACGGCACCGGCCGATACGGATCAGGGACGTAGCAGCCGAGCGAGGCGTACACCAGCCGGCGCTCGACCCGGGCATAACCCCTGATCAGCATCATGGTGAGGATCAGAAGCGGAAACCCGACCCACACGACCAGCGTGCCGAACGACGCCGAGAGCAACGCCATCACCAGCGGAAACCAGGCAACAGTCATGACGAAGCTGATGAACAGGTAGACGTTCGCCCCGACAGCACCCGGCTGATGTTGACGCCCATCAACCTGCTCCACCTGAGTGTTCATGGCACAAGCATCCCAAGCCCAGGTCAGCGAGGCGATGGAGCAAGCTGCCATCCCCAGGGTAGGGCCAGCCCCACCCCCGGCGGATAACCGGAATGAACCACCGGCCCGCTCACGTTATGCTTGGCGGGTACACACCACAACCAGGGGGTGAACGGTTTCGACTCTGGACGTTGATTCAAGGGAAGCGTGCAGGTGCAGGCGAGAGACCACCTCAAGCGTCGCCGCAAAAAAATAAGCGCCAAGACTGAAACCAGTCAGGCGAACTACGCTCTTGCTGCCTAAGTAAAAGCGTAGTTTCCTTGTCGGCCCGGGAGTGCCTTCGGCCCGGTCGCCGGCATCATCTAGAAGGCTCACCGCCGCGCTCGGTCGCGGAGCGCGGTAGGGAACCAAACAGCGACTGGGCCCGTCACACCGGACTAGTTCACGAGACCGGTGGGGCCAAGCAGAGACACAGTGAACTGCGCACGGAGAAGCCTTGGTGAGGCGACAGAGGACCCGGGTTCGATTCCCGGCACCTCCACTCGACCTTCGGCCGGCCCCTGCTCGGTTGCCTCGCAACCTTCGCTGGGGCCGGTCTCGTCTTATTTCTGGGGGCCGAGCCCCCCAAGCCCCCCACGGTGCGAGTTCCTTCTGAACCAGCGCTGGGTGCGGTGCGCTTGGACCAACGCGGGGCGCCGGAGGCGCCCCGGTGAGCGATCGGGCGCCGGAGGCGGCCTCGTGGGCGATCGGGCGCCGGAGGACGACCTGTGAGCGTTGTATCTGCCCGTGGGTGGCGCCGGAGGTGCTCCTGGGGTGTTGCCTGTTGTGAGGGCCAGTCTGGTTGTCCGGGTCTTGGTGCCCTTGGGGTCAGAAGCGATCTTGGACACAGGGGGAATGGGGTGGGTGGCGGGTGGAGTTGGGCGGGGGAAAGAGCCTGAGGCTGGGGGAAGACGTGCGTGCAGTTCGAGTGAAGAGCTTCGGTGGGGCGTCGGTGCTGGGCGTCGACGAGGTTGATGAGGCCGTTGCGGGTGCAGGTGAGGTGTTGCTCCGGGTTGTGGGGAGCAGCGTCAACCCGGTGGATGTGAAGACGCGCGACGGGGTGTTCGCGGGGACGGGTGAGCTTCCGGCGACGCTGGGCTGGGATCTTGCCGGGGTGGTCATCGAGCCCGGGGACAGCGGCCTGGAGGTAGGGGCGCGAGTCATCGCCATGTCCCACCAACTGGCGACCGGGCGCGGAACGTGGGCAGACGTGGTGGCGCTGCCGCACAGTGCGATTGCCCCTGCGCCGCGATCGATCAGCCTGGTTGAAGCAGGCACGTTGCCGCTGGTGGGGTTGACGGCGCTGCAGACCTTGGAATGGCTGGCGGTCGCGGAGGGTGAGCGGTTGCTCATCACTGGGGCAGCGGGTGCCGTGGGCGGCGTGGCATTGCAGATCGCTCATGCGAAAGGCGTGAAGGTGGACGCTCTGGTCTCCAGTGCGGCGCACATTGAATTCGCCAGGAACAACGGCGCGGAGCTGGTCACCACTGACCGGGCTGAGCTCAAGGCGTACGACGCGGTATTCGACACCTTCGGAGCATTTGTCACGGACGCGGTTGTCGACGAAGGACGGTATGCCTCGATCGCCACTCAGGCCGGGCCAGTTCCGGACCTGTCCGCCCGCAACGTCCGGACCACGGTCAACCAGGTTCATGAAAGCGGTACTGACCTGCGGAAACTGGTGAGTTACGTGGATCGGGGCGCCGTGCGGCCGAGGATTGACTCGAGTTACGGGGTGCAGGACGTCCAGGCCGCGCACCGGCGATTCGAGCAGGGCGGGCTGGCCGGCAAGGTGGCCATCACCTTGTGACAACGGCGCCACCTGAATATGTGTGCCGATGATATTTTTTCGGTTCGGCATTGACTTCGTGTGATGCCGTGGCAACGATGAGTCCGCGAATCCTGGTGTCGGGACCGGATTTCGTTGTCGACCGGAATTCTACTCATCGGGGAGCTTGCTCATGCGCATTTTCTTCCGGTTCCTGGTTTCGTCGTTGCCTGCCGTGCTGCTCTCGGCCGTCACCGTCGGTGTTGCTCCGGCGAGTGCCGACCCGGGTTTCTACGATCCGCCGTCGCCGCTTCCCGGCGGCGGCAACGGTGACGTCATCAAGACGTTGCCGTCCACCTACGCCAATGCCAAGTCGGTGCGGGTCATGTACCTGAGCCGGGACGCCGGCAACAAGGCGATCGCGGTGACCGGCACTGTTCTCGTGCCCACCAAGGTCTGGGGTGGGGCCGGGGATCGGCCGATCGTTGCCTACGCGCCGTTCACCGCAGGCTTGGGTGACCAGTGTGCGCCGTCGAAGACCATGGCCGGGGAGGGCGGCGACATCGTCTCCGGTTTTCAGAACTCCTTTGTGAATGCCTTGCTGAGCAAGGGATTCGCGGTCGCGCAGACCGACTACCAGGGGCTGGGCACGCCCGGCGAGCACACGTACGTGGTGCGTGCGGCCGAAGCGCACGCCGTGCTGGATGTGGTGCGAGCCGCTCAGCGGCTGCCGGGCACCGGACTCTCGCCCAAGGCTCCGGTGGGCATCGCCGGGTATTCCGAGGGCGGCGGTGCTTCTGCCTCCGCGGTGGAACTGGCGCCGCAGTACGCCCCCGAGCTCGACATCAAGGGCGCCTATGTCGGCGCTGCCCCCGCTGACAAGGCGGTCCTGGCCAAGTCGCTCGACGGCGGGATGTACGTCGGTTTCCTCGGGTACGCGCTCATCGGGCTGAACGAGGCCTACCCCGAGGCCAAGATCCTGGACCTGGCCAACGACGCCGGCAAACAGCTGTTCCAGGAGGCACGCGGTACCTGCACGATGGATGCCGTCCTGAAGTACATGTTCCGCAACACCACCCAGCTGACGAAGGACGGCAGGCCGGTCGCCGCCTACCTCGCCGAGGCGCCGTTCGACGCGATCGTCGCGGCCAACCGGATCGGCGACCTCAAACCGTCCGCGCCCGTGCTCGTCGAGCACGCGCAGGGCGACGACGTCATCCCGTACGCGATCGGCAAGCAACTGGGCAAGGACTGGTGCGGCAAGGGGGCGAATGTCAAGTTCGCTGACCTGTTCTCGAGTCCCGTGTTCGCCCACGTGCTCGGTATGACCGCGGCTCAGGGCAACGCCGCGAACTGGTTGGGCGACCGGTTCGCGGGCAAGCCCGCCACGGGGAACTGCGGTCAGTTCTGACGCGCGGGTCTTCCCGGTTCGCGGCGAACGCGCGGGCCGGGTTCCCGACGAAGATCGCGGTCGCGACGTCGGGGCCCAGTTCGCGCTCGATCCGCGGGTGCAGGCCGCTGAGCAGGAACGGCATGCCCGGGCCGTCGGCGTTCGGCCTCGCGTTCGGTGTCACCGTGTCGGCGCCGAGCATGATCCGGTCCACGTGCCCGCTGCCTATGAGGGCCGCGATGCTGTCCAGCAGCCGCGTTGGAGATGTGTCCAGAGCAGGACTGCCGCGCGGTGACAGTACTTGACTTGGATAGCGGATAGCGCCACTATTGGATAGTGAAGCTATCCAGAATGACGCACAAGCACGACGGCGAACTCGTGGTCTTCCTGATCGGGATGACGGTCAACAAGCCGTGGCGGCCGGACCTCTGGCTGCCGACGGCGCGGTCCATGGTGCCGATGATCAAAGAACTCATGCGGGAGCCCGACCTCGGCCTGCTCGGCTACGAGCAGAGCATCAGCACCCGCGGCCCGGTCCTGATCCAGTACTGGAGCTCGCTGGAGAAGCTCTACTCGTACGCGTCCGACCGCACCGCCGAACACCGCCCCGCGTGGGCGAGGTTCAACCGGCGTGCGGCCAAAGCCGATGGCGCGGTCGGGATCTGGCACGAGACGTTCCTGGTCGACCGGGCCGAGTCGGTCTACTACGCGGCTCCGGAGATGGGCCTGGCCAAGGCGACCGAGTGGGTCCCGGTCACGCGGAACTCGGCGCGCGAACGGATCGCCGTGAGCTGACCGAGGTCGTGAGGGCGTCGACGAGCCACGTGTGGGTTTCGCCGATCGTCGCCGGTTCCCCGGTCAACGTCCCGACCAGCCGCCAGTAGCGGCGCATCGGGGTGCTGGCGTCGATGGCGGACGTCCGCGCCAGATCACGCCGGAAGCCCGGCGTGTCACGGACACCGCGAACTCGTGCGTGCGCGGCGACGAAGTGGTCGAGCGCGTCACCGGACGCGGGCTCGTGCCCGGCGAGGACGAGCGGCCTGGCCATGGCGCACGCCTCGCTCACGCCGGTGTGCAGCCGAGTCTCGTCCGAAACCTGGTCGAGATTGTGCAGGGTGCGCCGCAGCATCCGCGTGCGCAGTGACGAATCACCAAGCAGTACAACCATTTCCGCGTACATGACCACTTGCTCCGGGCTCGGCACCGGTGGCAGGTCGGGAACGCTCACCGACAGGAACATGTCCACGAAGGACTCCGGCATCGGGCCGAGGAAGATCCGCTGCCAGAAGTCGATCAGGCAGCCCCTGGCGGCCGTGCGGTCGTTGACCGCGGCGAGCAGGTCCAGCCGCGCCGCCCGATCCGCGGGTGACGCCTGCTCGATCGCGTGCAGACAGGCGCGCCGCCATGCCAGCGCGGCCAGTTCCACGTCGAGCGCCTGGCGTTCGGCCGTGACCGCGTCGGCCACTGACTCCGTGCCGGACAGCACCGTCCTGATCGACGGCAGGCCGAGCCCGAGGCCACGCAGCCTGCGGACCAGCCGCAACCGCTCGACCTCCGCCTGCGCGAACCGCCGGTGCCCGCCCGTGCTGCGCACCGCGTCCACAATGCCTTCGTCGCAGTAGAACCGGATGGTCCGGACAGGCACCCCGGTTGCCCGCGACAGATCACCGATGCCGAGTGTGGCTTGTGTCACGTTGAACCTCCACCCCAGTGCGCTTTCTACGGTACGGCCATGCACACCGACTGGCTACGAGCCCAAACCGCCGCCTTCGCCGACATCGCGGTGACGCTGTCGGAATCCCAGCAGGTCGTGACCTGTCCGGAGTGGTCTGTGCGGACGCTCGTCGCGCACATCGGCCACGCGCACCGGCAGGCCGCGAACATCGTCAGGACCGGCGAGCCCGAGCAGTTCCGTGATCCGCGAACCGCCGAACTGCCGCGTGACTGGGCGCCGTGGCTGCGCGACGGCGCCGACGAACTCGCCGATGCCGTGACCGCAGCGCGTGACAACCAGGTGTGGGCCTACGTCGGCGAGCGTCCCGCGTTCTTCTGGCTGCGCCGGATGCTGCACGACACGACCGTCCACGCGGCCGACGCCGCCATCACGGCAGGCCTCGTCCCGCACGTCCCGGCAGACATCGCCACCGACGCGATCGACGAAGCACTGGAGTTGATCTCGTTGCCGGGCGCCGAAGCGCTCAAACCGGACTTCGTCAACCTGCGGGGCACCGGGCAGACCCTGGCGCTGCGATCCGGCGAAGGCGACACGTGGCTGATCACCCGCACCCCACAAGGACCGGTCGCCGGGCGCGCGGCGACCGGGGAAGCCGACGTGACGGTGACGGCCAGCGCCCAGGATCTGCTGCTGCTCTGCTACGGCAGGGCCGGCGTGGCCGACGTCGTGGTCGACGGCGACCGGGACCTGCTGACGCACTGGCTGGCGAACACTTCTCTCTAGGCCGGGTCCATGCACATCGAGCGGTTGCGGCAGCAGACCGGCGCGTTCGCGGACACCGTCACGGATCTGGACCCCGGCGCGCGGGTTGCGACGTGTCCGGAGTGGTCGGTGCTGGACCTCGTCGCGCACGTCGGCCACATCCAGCGCCGGGCCGCGGCGATCGTCCGAACCGGTGAAGCCGTCCCGTTCGGGCAACCCGCCGAGCCGCCTGCCGGGTGGGCGGCCTGGTCGCGTGCGGGCCGATGAGCCGGCCGATGTCAGCGGAGGGTGACGACTGGCTGATCACCCGGACGCCGGACGGGCCAACGTGGGAGCGCTCAGTCACCGGTGAGGCGAACGTGACGGTGTCGGGGACTGTCCAAGACCTGTTGTTGCTTTTCTACCGCCGCACGGGTGTGGACAGCGTCACGGTTGCCGGAGAACGGGAACTGCTCACCCATTGGCTGGCCCACACCGCACTCTGACCGAGGGATTTCGTGCAGCCGTAAGGGTTTCACCTGCTGGGCCGCATTGACAGGGAATTTCACCGCCGCTTACGTTCGCTGCGTGGTGACACCGGAACTGCTGGCTGCGGGGCCGTTTCACGAGGCCCTGCGGGCGGCGATCAGCGCGAGCGGACTGGCGCTCGACCGGATTCGCTACCGGTTGCGGCTACGCGACGTGTCCATCAGCGTGCCTACGCTGAGCAACTGGCAGTCCGGCAGGCGCAGGCCGGAACGCCCGGAGTCGCTGCGGGCACTCGCCGAACTCGAGGCCGTGCTCGACCTGCCCCCGCAGGCCCTGCGGTCGTTGCTCGGGCCGCCCCGGCCGCGGGGCCGCGCCGCGCATCCCAAGGGGCCCGAGGCGATGCTCCAGGCGTGGGGCAAGCCGATCGAGCACCTGCTCGCGGGCATCGACACCTCGTCGGACGGCAGGCTGACCCGGCTCAGCCAGCACGACCGGATCGAAGTGGACGCGGGCGGCCGTCTCGTCGAAGTGGCCAACCGGCAGGTGCTGCGCGCCAGCCACGACGGCGCCGACCGCTGGATCCTGGTGTGGGACACCGACGGCGCGGCGCGGATGCCGGAGATCGTCGCCGGCCAGCACTGCAGGCTGCGCACGCTCAACACCGACGCCGACATCGGGATGATGGTGGCCGAGCTGGTGTTCGACGCCCCGCTGGCGCGCGGTGACACGATCATCATGGAGTACCAGGTGGTCGGCGCGGCCCAGCCGGACCGGTTCGTGCGCAGGCTGCACCGCACGACGAGGGACTACGTACTGGAGGCCCGGTTCGACCCGGCGGCGGTCCCGGCCCGCTGCGCGCGGATCTCGTCGCCGTCATGGGACCTGTCCGCGGGGCACGCCGGGTCGGTGCACCTGATCGAGTTCAACGCCGTGGGCACCATTGGGGTCCGCTGGCAGATGTGATGTTTGATCGGCACCATGGATACCGTCATCGCGCCGATGCGGGGCACGGTCGTGCTCATCTCGGTGGGCCAGGGCGATCAGGTGGCCGAGGGCCAGCAGCTGGTCGTGCTCGAATCGATGAAGATGGAGCACGTCGTGGCGGCGCCCGCGGCCGGTCGCGTCGGCGAGATCGCCGTGACCGTGGGCGAGACCGTGCGGCGCGATCAAGTGCTCCTCACAGTCGAGCCGGGCGTGGTGACGGAGGCAGCGCAGCAGCCTGAGCAGGGCACGGGTGACGGGATCCGGCGCGACCTCGCGGAGGTCCTCGCCAGACGCGCGGCCGGGTTGGACGCCAACCGGCCGGAAGCGGTCGAGCGCAGGCACCGCGACGGCAGGCGGACCGCGCGCGAGAACGTCGACGATCTCTGTGATCCCGGCACCTTCGTCGAGTACGGCGCCCTGGCTGTCGCCGCGCAACGGCAGCGCAGGTCCATGGCGGAGCTCGTCGCGAAGACCCCGGCGGACGGCATGGTGGCGGGCGTCGCGGAGATCAACGGCAGGGAAAGCGTTGTCGTGGCGTACGACGCGACCGTGCTCGCGGGCACGCAGGGCTACTACAACCACGCCAAGAAGGACCGGATGTTCGAGCTCGCGGCGCGCCGCGAACTGCCGGTGGTGTTGTTCGCGGAAGGCGGCGGTGGACGACCGGGCGACACCGACGTCCAGTCCGTGGCCCTACTGGACGCGCCGGCGTTTTCGTTGTTCGCGAGGCTTTCCGGGCGCGTTCCTCTCGTCGGAGTGGCCGCTGGCCGTTGTTTCGCAGGCAACGCGGCTCTGCTCGGGTGTTGTGACGTGATCATCGCGACGGCCGGTGCGACGATCGGCATGGGCGGTCCGGCCATGATCGAGGGTGGTGGTCTCGGCGTGGTGGCTCCCGAGGACGTCGGGCCGATGTCGGTCCAGGTCCCCAACGGTGTCGTGGACATCCCCGTGGCCGACGAGGCGGAAGCCGTCCGCGTCGCCAAGCAGTACCTGTCGTACTTCGGTGGCGCGGCGGACGAGTGGTCCATTGTGGATCAGGACCGGCTGCGCGCCGCCGTGCCCGCGAACAGGGTGCGCGCCTACGACGTCCGCGAGGTGATCGACCTGATCGCCGACGCCGGCTCGGTGCTGGAGCTCAGGGCGGGGTTCGGCCAGGGGATCCACACGGCCCTGGTGCGCGTCGAAGGCAGGCCGATGGGGCTGATCGCCAACAACCCCGGTCACCTCGGCGGAGCGATCGACCGCGACGCCGCCGACAAGGCCGCGCGGTTCATGCAACTGTGCGACAGCCACGGCCTGCCGATCGTGTCGTTGTGTGACACACCGGGGTTCATGGTCGGGCCCGAGTCGGAGAAGACGGCGACCGTCCGGCACTTCAGCCGGTTGTTCGTCATCGGCGCGAATCTGACCGTGCCGGTCTGCGCCGTCGTGCTGCGCAAGGCGTACGGGCTCGGCGCGATGGCGATGTTCGGCGGCGGTTCGAAGATCCCGTGCGCGACCGTCGCGTGGCCGACGGCCGAGTTCGGTGCGATGGGGCTGGAGGGCGCGGTCAAGCTCGGCTTCCGGCGCGAGCTCGAGGCGATCGCGGATCCGGTGCGGCGCAACGAGACCCTCGAGCAGATGGTCGCGCTGGCCTACGAGCGCGGCAAGGCGCTCAACGCCGCGTCGATGTTCGAGGTCGACGACGTGATCGACCCGGCCGCCACCCGCGGGTGGATCGCTGCCGCGCTGCCCAAGCGGGTCGCGCGGGGCACGCGACCGAACGTGGACACGTGGTAAAACTGATATCAGTTTGCTAGGCTGCCGATATGAACGATATCGCAGTCGACATGCCCACACCCCGGGTGCGGGAGCGCAACGCGGTGGAGCGGGGTGGCCTGCCGATCGCCGGGATCTCCTTCGTCGCGGGGATCGCAGCGGCCGGCCTGCTGCTGTGGGGCGTGCTGCAGGCGGCAGGCGGGACCACGTCGCTCGGCGTCACCGTGATCGTGGTGGCGGCCCTGGTGCTCCTCGCGGCGGTGGTGTTCGCCGCCGGGCTGACGATCGTCGCACCGGGCGAGGCCAGGGTGCTGCAGTTCCTCGGCCGGTACGTCGGCACCGTGCGGACTTCCGGGCTGCGCTGGGTCAACCCGTTCACCACGCGCGTCAAGGTCTCCACGCGGATCCGCAACCACGAGACCGCCGTGATGAAGGTCAACGAGCTGGACGGCAACCCGATCGAGATCGCGGCCGTCGTCGTCTGGCAGGTGCAGGACACCGCGCGGGCGATGTTCGAGGTCGACGACTTCGTCCAGTTCGTCAGCATCCAGACCGAGACCGCGATCAGGCACATCGCCAACAGCTACCCGTACGACTCGCACGGCGCGGAAGCGCTTTCCCTGCGGGACAACGCCGACGAGATCACCGAGAAGCTCTCGGCCGAGATCAGCGCCCGGGTCGAACCGGCCGGTGTGCGGGTGATCGAATCCAGGCTGACGCACCTGGCGTACGCTCCGGAGATCGCGCAGGCGATGCTCCGCCGTCAGCAGGCGGGCGCGGTCGTCGCCGCCCGGCAACTGGTGGTCGAAGGTGCGGTCGGGATGGTCGAGCTGGCGCTGGACCGGCTGGCCCAGAACGATGTCGTCGAGCTCGACGAGGAACGGAAGGCCGCCATGGTCAGCAACCTGATGGTGGTGCTATGCGGTGATCGCGATGCCCAACCTGTCGTGAACGCCGGCTCGCTCTACCAATGAGGTTGTTGTGGCGGAACGCAAAAGCGTCCTGTTGCGACTGGATCCCGCGGTGCACGACGCATTGGCCCGGTGGGCGAACGACGAGCTGCGCAGCACCAACGCGCAGATCGAGTTCCTGCTGCGCCGGGCCCTGTCGGAGGCGGGCCGGATGCCCGGTGACGCGGCACGGCAGCGCCGGCAGGGCAGGCCCCGCAAGGACGAAAAGTGAGCTTTGCTACTTTGCGCAACACGGCAAGCGCGCGGCTTGGGCCGGACGGGCAGGAATCTGACTTTCCGTAACCTGCCCGTAATTGGTATACCAGCTCGCCGATACCTCTCAATACCGTACGTGACCAGCGAGTTTCCTCCTTTTGCGAAGTGAATCCGGCTCCCGGTTCTGCCAAAGTTGGTACTGGGAGGTGGTGCGCTGTGTCACCGACATCCAATGACCGTGCGGACGTGCGCGCACTGTTGCAACCAGGTGAAGAGATCAGCTACTTGTTTCCGGCCTCGATGGTCGGCGGACCGTACAGCTCGGCACACTTCCTCGTCGCCGTCACCGATTCCTCGATCACCGTGCTGGACACCGGGCTGGGTGGCCGCACGAGGCCGAACGCGGTGTGGCGCAGGTATCCGAGGCACACCAAGCTCGGCCCGGTCGACCTGACCGTGATCCCGGAGTTCCAGCTCGGCGGCCGGGTGTACGAGGTGGACGAGGAGTACGTCGCGGAGATCAACGCCGCGGACGCGGAGTGGTCGGCGGATGCCATGCCCCCGGATCCGCTGCCGCACCTGTAGTGCGTAGATTTGTCGCCGTGGAGGAAGAGTCTGAGCTCGACGACCTGATGGGCGCCGAGGACAGGGTGGCCGGGGCGCGAAAGGCGCAAATGCCCAAAGCGCGCGCGTTCTGGCACGCGGCCACGCGTGGCCGCTACTGGCCCGCGACGGTCGTCGTCGCGCTGGTGGTCGTCGGCTTGCTGATCTACTTCGCGGTCGGCCTCATCGCGGGTTTCTTCGCCGGGATCGTGGAGTAGCCGCCAGCGGGTCGGACGGCCAGTCGTGTTTCGGGTACCGCCCGCGCAGCTCGGCGCGGACCTGCGGGTAACCGTTCACCCAGAACGACTCCAGATCATCGGTGACCGCCGCGGGGCGGCCCGCGGGCGACAGCAGGTGCAGCAGCACGGTGACCTTCCCGTCCGCGATCGCGGGCGCCTGTCGCCAGCCGAACACCTCCTGCAGGCGCACGGCCAGCACCGGGCGCTGGCCCGTGTAGTCCACTGAGATCTTCGAACCGGACGGCACTTCGACGCGTTCCGGCACGAGTTCGTCCAGCCGTGCCGCGGCCGGCCACGGCAGCAACGCGCGCAGCGGGTTGATCTTGCGGAGGTCGCCGCGGCTCCGCGCACCTGTGACGTCCACAGTGGACAGGATATCCTCCTCGGCGACGGACGGCCACGGGTCGCCGAGCACCCGGTGCAGCAACGCCATCCTGGCGTGCAGCCGCGGCTCCCAGTCGAGGACCGGCAGGCCCTCCGCGCGCACGCCGTCGCGCAGCGCCGCCTCGACGGCCGCCGGGTCCGGGTCGGCCAACGGCTTCTCCGACAGGGTGATCGCGCCGATCCTGCGCACCCGCCGCGCGACCACGTCGCCGTCCCAGCGCACTTCGTCCACATCGGACACACCGACGATCTCGGCTGCCAGTTCGGCGTCCGCGGCCACGGCCAGCCGGACGCGGCCGTGCTTCTCGCCCGGCCTGCGGTCGGCCACCGCGATCGCGAGCCACTCCCGGTGGTCCAGCCCGGTCCCCGGCGGCAGCTCGACCGCCGTGCCGCCCGTCATCAGGTAGACGCGCGAATCCGCCGACCTCTTGCGGGCCAGCCGTTCCGGGTACGCCAGCGCGACGACCCTCGCGGGATCGCCCGGCTCATCCGAATGCGGCGCCAGCGCGGCGAGACGCTGGGACTCACGGCGCCAGCGCGGCGAACCGCGCACCTTGCGCAGCGCTGCCTCGATGTCGGCGTCGTCGGCGAGCGTGTCGTCGTCCAGCAGAGCGACCACGTCCGCGGCTTGCCTGCCACCGTCGATCAACGCCCTGGCCAGCCGCGGATGCAGGCCGACGTCGGCCATCGCGCGACCTCGATCCGTTGGCGTGCCGTCGTTGTCCAACGCGTGCAGGTCGCGCAGGACCGACTGGCCCGCTCTGAGCGCGCCCTCCGGCGGCGCGTCCCACCAGCGCAACGCCGACCCGTCCGGTGTTCCCCAGCACGCCAGCTCCAGCGCCAGCCGGGTCAGGTCGGCGATCTTGATCTCCGGTTCGGGGTAGCGCGGCAGCGTCGCGTGCTCGTGCTCCGGCCAGCACCGGTAGACGCGACCCGGCCCCTCGCGTCCCGCACGACCCGCCCGCTGGTCGGCCACCGCCGCTGACGTGCGGACCGTGGCCAGGCCGGGCAGCCCACGGCGGTGATCGACCCTCGGCACCCTGGACTGACCGGAATCGACGACGGCCCGCACACCGGGCACCGTGAGACTCGACTCCGCGACAGCCGTCGCCAGGACGACTCGCCTGCGGTCCGACGGCTTCAGAGCGGCGTCCTGCTCCTGCGTCGCCAGACGGCCGTGCAGCGTGACCACGTCCACGCCGTCCAGCAGCTGCCGCACCCGGTTGATCTCGGCGGCGCCAGGGAGGAACACGAGAACATCGCCGTCCGTTTCGGACAGTGCGCGGCGGGTCGCACGGGCGACGCAGGCTTCGAGCCGCTCGCCCCTCGCCGGTGGGAGATGCGTCGTCTCCGTCGGGAACGTCCGGGCGTCGACCGTCAGCACGGGCGCGTCGCCGAGCAGTTCGGCCAGCCGCTGCGCGGCCACGGTCGCGCTCGTGGCCAGCAGTTTCAGATCCGGCCGCAGCGCCATGGCGTCGGTGACCAGCGCCAGCAGCAGGTCCGCGTCGAGGTGGCGTTCGTGGCACTCGTCGAGCATCACGACATCCACGCCGGACAGCTCCGGGTCGTGCTGGATCCGCCGGACCAGCAGACCGGACGTGACCACCTCGATCCGGGTGTCCTTCGACGTCCTGCGGTCACCGCGGACGGCGTACCCGACCGTGCGGCCGACGGGCTCGCCCAGCAGCGACGCCATCCTGGCCGCCGCCGCGCGAGCGGCCAGCCTGCGTGGCTCGGCCACCACGATCCGGCCGTCGAGCGCCAACGGGACCACAGTGGTCTTGCCCGTACCCGGTGGGGCCACCAGGATCGCGGTGCCGTTGCCGGTCAGCGCGCGGGCCAGGTCCGGGAGGATCGCCCGGATCGGCAGATCAGGAAGGTTCATCTGGTCAGGTCATTCCGGGAACTCGTGCACGGGTGTTCGTTGCTCAGCCAATGCTCAGTTTGCCCGGGTATCGTCCCCCAGGTGGTTCGACCGTCACCTCGCGTGCTCGACGGGATCGGCACAGCGGCGCGGCTCGGGCTGGCGGCTGTGTGGTTCGTGTCCGGTTCGATCAAGGCAGCCGACCTGAATCAGGCCTACATCGCGGTGCAGGCGTACGACCTGCTGCCGCAGGGCGTGGTCAGCGTCGTGGCAGCCGCCGTGCCGTTCGTCGAGATCGCACTGGGCCTGCTCCTGCTGCTCGGACTCGGCACACGGCTGGTCGCGGTGCTGTCGGCGATCGTGATGCTCGGCTTCGTCGTCGCCATCTCGCAGGCTTGGGCCCGCGGGCTGACGATCGACTGCGGCTGCTTCGGCGGCGGCGGGCAGGTGGCCGCGAGCGAGACGGCGTATCCACAGGAGATCGCACGGGACATCGGGTTCCTGGCACTGATGGGCTGGCTGATCGTCCGCCCGCGCACGTGGCTGTCCATGGACGGCTGGCTGACCAGGCGCCCGGCTGTCGTGGAAGCAGTGGGAGAGGACTGAAGGACGTGGGAGGAGCCCAGCGCAACGCGCGCAAGCACAAACAGGAGCTCGCCGCGCAACGCGCGGTGGCAGCCGCGCGCAAGGCCAAGAGCGACCGCAACAAGATCATCATCACCGTCGCGGTGGTCGTGGTGATCGCCGCGGCCGTGCTGACCGGTGTGCTGATCACCGGCAACCAGAAGAACAAGACCGAGGGCATGCAGATCCCGGTCAACAACGCCTCCGGGCAGGTGCAGGTCAAACGCGACGGCGCGACCGTGCTGGTCGGCAAGGACAGCGCGAAGGTGACCCTCGACGTCTACGAGGACTTCCTCTGCCCCGCGTGCGGTCAGTTCGAAGGCGCGTACGCCACGCAGATCGAGAAGAAGGTCGAAGAGGGCTCGCTGCGTGTCCGCTACCACATGTTGACGCTGCTCAACGACAAGTCCGACCCGCCGGGGTACTCGCTGGACTCCGCGAACGCCGCGCTGCTCGCCGCCGACGAGGGCAAGTTCCCCGCGTTCCACTCGAGCCTGTTCAAGTCCCAGCCCGAGGAAGGCGCGCGCGGCTACGACAAGGAGCAGCTGATCAAGCTGGGCCAGGACGTGGGCATCACGTCACCCGCGTTCGCCGACGGTGTCCGTGCCGGCAAGTACAACCAGATCGTCGAGGACGCCTACCAGCAGGTCTCCAAGGACCCGAAGCTCCAGCAGGACTTCGGCCAGGGCAGGCGCGGCTTCGGCACACCGACCCTGGCCGCCGACGGCCGGATCGTGGACACCAACGACCCGGAATGGCTCAACAAGCTGGCGTCACAACAGGCCGGCTAGCGGCGGTTCACCCTGGTTCCAGCGAGCCAGGCGGCGTGCCTTGCCCACTTCGGTGCGCGGCACGCTGCCTGGCTCGAGTGCCGTCACCACACACGAGATGCCCAGCCGTTCGCGCAGCGCGACAACCAGGTCACGTTCGAGCGCCGCCGTGTCCACGCTGTCGGTGAACGGCTCCACCGCGACCCGCAGCTCGCTGCGCTTCGGGTCCCGCCGATCCTCGACGACGAGGTAGTGCGGACTGACCCGGTCATCGGCGAGCAGCACGGCCTCGACCTCGGTGGGGAACACGTTCACACCGCGGATGATGAGCATGTCGTCCGTGCGGCCCTTGAGTTTGCTCATCCGCCTGAGCGTCCGCGGGCTGCCGGGCACAGGGTCGGCGAGCGCGGCGACGTCACCCGTGCGGTAACGGATGAGCGGCATCCCGGTCTTGGTGAGCGTGGTGAACACGAGCTCGCCCGGCGTCCCGTCCGGGACAGGATCGCCCTGCGCGTCAACGGCTTCGACGAAGAAATGGTCCTCGGCGACGTTGAGCATGCCCGCGGAGTCGAGCGACTCGCACGCGACACCAGGCCCGATGATCTCCGACAGCCCGTAGATGTCCAGCGCGCGGATGTTGAGGAGAGCCTCGATCTGCGCCCGCATCTCCTCAGTCCACGGCTCGGCGCCGAAGACACCGGCCCTGAGCGACGTGGGCTCGCCCTTGAGGGCCTCGCCGAGATGAATCGCGTACGACGGCGTACAGGTCAGGATGTCAGGCCGGAGATCCTGGATGAGCCGGATCTGCCGATCGGTCATACCCCCGGAAACCGGGACAACCGTGGCGCCGAGATGTATCCCGCCGTGATGAACACCGAGGCCACCGGTGAAAAGACCGTAGCCGTACCCGTTGTGGATGACGCTCTGCCGTGTGGCACCCGCCCCACCGAGCGCCCGCGCCATCACACTCGCCCACACCTCGATGTCGGAAGCCGTGTACGGGATGAGCGTGGGACGACCGCCAGTACCCGAACTCCCGTGCACACAGACGATGTCACCGGAAGCCTGCAACCCGAACGGGTAGTTGTCCCAGATGTCGGCCTTGCTGACGGTCGGCAACCCCGGAAGATCACCGAGGGTGACATCCGTCCCACTCTCGACCCCGGCCGCTCGCAGCCGCTCTGCCTGCACGTTCCCGGTGGCGAGCACCCGGTCGACCACCTGCCCCAACCGCCGCTGCTGCACCAGCCTCCGGCGCTCGGGAGCGATCCCTTCGGCATCCGCGTCAACCAGGGGCACAACCACATCATCTCCGCTGATCACAGCAACGGTCTAGCACCCCGGCGACCCGAACGCGACCCCCGGTTTTCGCGAGTCAGCGCGGGTCATGTACGGTATCCAAGCACTCGAAAGAGAGCGGCGGGGCTGTAGCGCAGTTGGTAGCGCACCACACTGGCAGTGTGGGGGTCAGGGGTTCGAATCCCCTCAGCTCCACATTCTTTCAAAGCCCATTTGATCAAGGTGTTTCACCAGGTCAAGTGGGCTTTTTTGCGATCTTGTTTGACTGTCGCATATGGACTGTTGAGTGGGTGGTGTGCACCGAACTGGAGGAAGTCTGGAGAATGGCCGTTCGGGATGGCCATATGTTCTGGAGTGATCGCTACGCCCTGTGTCATCCGTCTGGGTGATTGTTGACGGAATCTTTCGTATGGCCTGTGACCTGGGTCTTTGTCGCCCGGTGGGTTTGGGTTCCGGCAGGCCGGTTGCTCGTGTGTGCGGCGATGCTGACAGGGGTTGGGGCGTTCCATTTGTGGTCGTGGTCGGCCCTGCCCCTTCGGGGCCAAGTGGGCGCCGAACGCACACCGAACACTCCGATGGTCGATCTGTCCTTCGAGGTCGCCGTAACGCTCCCGATCAACGGCACGACAGACAGCACACCCTCAAGGAGGTGGGCCTCATGGTCACCGCGTCGTCGACGGCTGATACCGAACATGCGCTCAGCGAGGTGGCCTACTACCACGAGGCGTATTGGCCTGGAGGCAGTGGCGACTGGTTCAAGAGCTTGCTGTTGTTTTTCGACGGCATCGCATTGCTCGTGCCGGACTACATGTGGGACCGGCCGTTGTTCAGCGATCCCAACCTGGCTCAGCCCTTGGTGGATCAAGGCCTGTTGCACCGGTTAAGTCCGGAGACGCTCGTTGACGAGGACACGGCGGTTGCGCTGACCGACCTGCTCGACAAGCTCATCAACAGCGGCGCGTTCGACGACCTGGACCGAGGCACCGCCTTTGCTGAGCTGTCGCATTCTCGGCTTGGCGGCTACGCCGCGGCCGGGCTGACCGAGATCGTCTTGGAGCAACTGCGTGAGCGCGGGCTCGCCCGGCACAGCGAAGACGGCGTGTCCGTGCCGTTGCATCCAGCCGTCAGGGCGTTCGTACTCGTAGTGCTTCCGCAGCTTCTCCGGGCCCCGGCCGAAGCGGCTGGCTATGCCCTTCAACCGGTCAGCTTCAGAAACCGGTGGCTTCAGGCTCTGCTCGACACGTTGGATACCCCGGCGCTTCCAACCGCCGGCCACGTTGTCGCTCTTGATCTGGAACAGGTCACCCTCGACCTCTCGACGATCTCCCTGGACGAGGTTCTCGACTTCCGGCGACAGCACGGAGCAGAACACCGCACGTACGCCCGCGCACTCCGCCACTTCGTCCGGGACTTGGCATCGCTTGACCCGAAGGAGCAGGAGCAGGCGTTCGCCGACCGCCGGGAAGCTCTGGCCGATACCGCCGACGAGCTTCGACGGCTTGCCCGCAAGGCTTGGCGACGTCCTCTGGCGACATTCGGCCTCGGCATCGCAGGTAGTGCCGTATCTCTCGCGGCCGGCAATCCCATCCCAGCCGCGCTCACGGCCGCAGGTGCGCTTCTGGGATTCCGACGTCAGGCTGACCCTGCGAGCGCATACACCTATCTGTTCCGCGCCCAGGAACGTTTGAATCGCCGATAGACCGACGTATGTGACGCGGATCGGGACACTCGCCAGCCTGATACGCGGCTTCGCCACCCTGCTGACACCAGCCGCAGGTAACAACATGAAGCTCACCGAGTGGATCGCACATGCCCGCGCCGCTGATCTGCCACATCTACACAGCCTGAACAACGGAATCGAGATCGACAAGTCCGCAGTGGACAGTGCCGTCACCCCTGCCCTACCACAACGGCCGCACCGAAGGCGTCAACACCCGCACCAAGATGCTTACGCCCTGTGGGTCACGCCGCTCGCTTGTTCGCCGACTTCTTCCGCTTCGGCGTGAACGGGATGTCAGCGAACTGCAGGTCGACGCCGAGGCAAAGGAGATCGTTTCGTAGCTTCAACAAGCCGATCATAGACAGGGTGAACAGTTCGTCGACGTGCCACTTCCGCCCGGCAGCAGCAAGGACGAACGTTTTCGGACGTTCGGTGATGCGGCGCCCGCTGTCGAGCGCCCGGACCTTGTCGTCGAGCTGCCGCCGTGCTTCGGGCTTGAGTCGTTGAGACCAGGCAGACACGCGGGCTTGCGTGATCAGGTGGCTCAGCGCCGTGGCGCTCGCCAGCCACTTGATGTGCACCTGCTCGTCCTGTGGGCCGACAACATCAGCCAACTCAAACTTAAGCTTGTGTTTACAGGTCGCAGTTTGCGCGCGGCTCGTTTCGTGTTTCGTGGTGGGTCGGCAGATGTGTTGTGTTATTGACGCCGCGCCGTGACATTTGAAATTCGATCTTAGTCGGCCAGGGACCTGCGCGTTGATGTCGACTATGGGCAGTTGATCAAGAATTGCTCCGTCGCAATTACTCGCCCTGGAGCGTCGACGCTCTGAACTCGCCGAATGCTGACGTGGTGCTGGGCGATTGGCTTGTTTTTGGCTGTTATGGCCGTCCGAGGCTAGCGCGTGCGCGCAACGCATTGCGTGTTGCCGCGCAGAGGTCTGCTGCAGCGACTGCATAGTGTTCGCTTGACTGCGTCGATCCGGCCGAACGCCACAGGCCAGCGAACAGGTCGTTGATCCGATCGTGTCGGGCGGTGGCGTCGATGTACTGGGGTGTCTGTGAGTGGATGACTTGGCCGAGTTGGTGGCATGCGTTCGTGACAGAGTCCGAGCTGATGTAGCGCAGGACGTCGATTAGGCGGTCGTATTGTGCGCGTATTGCGGTGAACCAGCCGATGGCGAGAGCCACCGCAACGCCAGTGATGCTGACGACGACTGCCATGCTGTGCCTCATCTCGGGTGCACTGCGGCTACGATATCCCGGCCCGGATGGCGCAGGCCCAGCCCAGGTGCCGGATCGAGCGGGCTAACAAACTCACCTTCAGCAATCGCATCATAGGCTGCTAGCACTAGCCGCCTCGTGCGGAACTCGCCGTATTGTCGCTCCTCGTTCTTACGCAGCACGAAGAACGAGTCGATGACATGCTCGGCGTCGCTTCTATCAAGCCCGTAGAGCTGCAGATAGGCGGCGTCCAACTCGGCCCGCAGTTGTGCGCGTCGCTCTTCGTTCCACTGAAATGGGGGGCCATCGTCACCGAGGTCACGGGCGTATGGCTGCATGTCCCACGCCGTGTACGAGAGCTCAAGCACTCGCATACTTATCCATTCACCCAGAGATTGATCCGGTTGCCAGGGTGTCCGTGCGTCGTATGCCGCTGGCTCAAGCACGGGTAGTTGCTTGACCACGTGAAAGTTCAGGTGGACTCCGATGTGCTTCTGCCGTGCAGAGTAATCAAGGACTAATGAAGATAGGTTCGCTTGAAGACATGCCGGGTGGTCCGCTTGAGCGAATACGAGACGAAACTTGTCACCTACAGCGGACTTTGGGATGACTGTAGCGATCATTGTCCGTTCGTCGGTACCCCTGGTGACGTCGCGCCAACCAAGCATCCAGCCTTTCGTCCATTTCCCCTCCAGCTTACTATCAACGTCACGTTTGAACACCCAATAACGCGGCAATGAGACAATATTCGGATCGCAATGATCTTCAAGGGTCAAACGCGGCGGCGGGTTGTTGTTGATCTGAGTCTGCGCCATTCCAGCGTGGGTGGTGAAGCGATGGTCGAAGTGGCGAGTCATCTTCGCGTCGTATAGGGGGAGCATGACGGAGTCTTCGCGCACGAAAGAGTTTCCAGTCAAAGTCCAACCTTCGCTGCGAAGTGACTTTTCGTCATAAAAGACGTTCGCGTCAAATGTCGTATTGAACAACCCGCTGCTGAAATGAACGTTCCAGGGATTGCCGTCGGGTGTGTCATCATTGCAGAAGGTCTTTATGTGATTATGGATGCTGATCGTAATTTCGGCGTCTCGTCGAGTTGAACCTGGCCGTGGCTGCGTGGCTGCGACCGACGCCGAACCGGATGGGCCGGTGATTCCCAGAGTGCGAAGCTGTGCCGGTCCGAGTCCGAATTCCTCGTCGGCCAGGTCGTCGGCCAAACGCTTGGGCAGCCGAGGGCGTGCCCCTACGCGACCCTGCTGCAGCCATTCGTGCCAAGTGAACAACCAGTCCAGCGCGCCGGGATCGGTGAACAGGGCGATCCTGCGCAACAGTCCACTGAGGATCGCACGCTCCTGTACGGTCAGTGACGGGCCGGCCGTGGCGCGAAAATGCAGCCCACCAGTGACCGCCGAGACGTGCGGATCATCCCCGACGCCAGCGCGCAGCGGGTTCCACGCACAGAGCAGTTTGACCACTCCGGCCGCCGCACCTGCCGTCTGAACGTGGACGAGGTTGCTGCCGATCGAACGGATGGTAATCTCGTCCGCCGAGGGATGACCACCCCCGGCCAGTGCCGTGCCAAATGCCTGCACACTCCCAATTGGGACCTCCAGGCTCGTACTGTCATGCGAAGGGCTGACCGACTCGATGAGCAGAGGCAACTGGCGCCGGGAATCACCAGGCCACTGTGCCCTCGCGCCCTGCACCAGACGGTGCAGGACCGCAGACTCTACCAACTGCTGGGCACGGGTCTGCGCGTCCACAAGCCACCGCTGTCCATCGGCGGCCGCTGGCATCTTGCCCAGAGCGTGTTGATACGCCTCCCCGGTGAAGTGGGTGCGGCGGCGTGCGGTGTTCTTGCGATTGTTCCTGCTCATCGATTGTGCCCGCCGTACACTGCGGTGATCACGTCACGGCTCCAGGTATGAAGCCCTCGCAACAGTCGCAAGGCCAGGTCGCCATGGGTTGCTGGGCGCCAGAGCGCCATTGCCCAGACCGGGATGGCGCACAACGCCATGATCATGATCGGCAGGAAGGCGATCGCCACTACCAGCGAGCGCACCGCAATACCGGACAAGGCCGGAAAGCCAACAGAGGGCACAGTCATCTCCCGTCCCGCAACCCGGCCTGCGGCAATCGAGATCAGCTGCTGCCACTCACGTCATCAAACCTACAGGTGCGGGAGTTGTGAACCCCTTCAGCCGCCCTGTTGGGAACCATGTCCGGGAGTTCCACGACGGTAAGGCCTCGCACTGGCCGACACCGAGACTATCGGACCTGTCAAACCGCAGGCCTCAGCACCAGAAACAGCCCTCGGTCAGTCCTGGGGCGTGGTGCAACGAGCGCGGTCATCGGTGATCCGGAATGTCGCTCAAGCGGTGAGTGCGGCGGGCGTGGTTTCCTCCTGTTCGGCGCGGCGCCGGTGCTGGTTGTGCGCGAGCAGGGCGGCAGTGTCCCAGACGGTGCAAGGCATCATGGGGTTCCGGTTGGGTTCGATCGTCCAAACCTCGGCGCAGCGGATCACGACTCCGGCAGGATGGTTGGCTGTCGGTACGTGTCGTGAAGGTCGGAGGGACTGTTGTTGTTGCACCCAGCGGAAGACGCCATCCGGAGCTTCTGGGAAGCTCACGGGGATCGGCTGAGCACGCGTGGGGTTGGCGGAGTGCGGATCGGCCGGAGCACGCAAGCTATCGTCGATGCTATCGTCGAGGAACTGGTGCTTTGCGGTTTGGACCGAGCGTCGATCCGTCGCGACCAGCCACTACCTCTCCCCGGTTCTTACCATGAGAGTCACAGGCCGTGGGATCTTGTTGTCATTGACGAGGGGGTGCCCGTCGCCGCAGTCGAAGTCACGATCAATACCGGGTCGTTCACCAACAACCTGCGAAACAGAATGGATGACATCCTCGCCCAAACCACCAACGTTTCGCGGGGTTACGATCAACAATCGGTGCAAGCACTCAAACCTGCACTCGGACAGGTGTTCCTGCTCGAAGAATGCGCCGCGACGACTACGCCGCCACGTCAACGACCTAACCCACTTGACGCGTCCGAATCGGCTGGCCCGCCGAAGTCACACGAAGGCCGACTGCTGGACTTCCTTCAACGCCTCGTTCGCGATGGGATGTACGATGCCATCTGCTACCTGGTTTCTCACGCCCCGCCGACTGTAACCGTTCGCGAACCTGACCCAGGGATGGGCTTCGCCACGTTCGCGCAGACGCTGGTCGACCGGATCACTAAGGTGCGTGAGGCTAGGCGGCAGCGCAACCTTAGCGCGGCCGAGTTGGGCCGCTTGCTCGCCGAGCGCAACGTCAGCCCGACTGAGCTGGGTCGCACAATTGCCGGGCTCGCCGACGTGGGCGGTGTGGTCTCGGGCATCACCTCGACCGATGAGGGACGCTTGGCGGTGGATGTCGACGTCATCCGCCGACGCCGCGAGGCAGTCGCGGAACTGCGCGAGCTCGTGCTGAACCCAGCGACCACCGAAGCCGAGATCCAGAAGATGATCGGCCGTAGGTACTGGATATTTGGTGGTCACTACACGGGCGTACTCGATCGCCGCAACGCCGTCCCGCTCGACCAACACGACATCCCACTCGTCTGCGCCGATCGCAGTATCCACATCGTCGAGCTCAAACGACCAGGCCATCAGCTCGTCAAGCCGCACCGTAACCACTTGATCGTCTCCAACGAAGTTCACGAGGCAGTAGGGCAATGCATGAACTACATCCGCGCGCTCGACGAGCTGGGCGCAGGTCTTGAGACTCTTCACCGCAACGAACTCGGCGTGGTCTACGACTACCGTCGTGTGAAAGGCACGGTGGTCATCGGGCATCCGGAGCTATGTGCGACAGACTCAGTGGCCGGTGAACAGATCGAGCAGACGATCCGTTCCTACAACGCACACCTGAGTCGCGTGCAGGTCCTCACGTACGCGGAGCTGGTCGACAGCGCCGAACGAGCGCTGCAGTTCGAGGCCGAGGAGCACTGAATCGCGTGCTGACCTACGGCGAAGCTCACGAGTAGCCACCGCCCAACCCGACACAGCGCACGAAGGCGATCGATCACACTCAAGCCGGGCATCACTCAGCGGTGCGAACTCACGCAGATCCTCTGAATGGGGCACGACTTGCTCGGACCGAGGCAACAAGCGGTTCAGCATTGTGAGCCGAATCATGCGGACAGTCGGACGACGCTCGGCCGGTTCGGCCCGCCGCGGTGTACGCGGCACGCCGGTCACTGGTCAGGCGCCCAGAGACGTGCCTCCAGCATAATTAGGGACATGGCATGGAAGCCGATCCGCGCTGGACGAGACCACATTCAACAGTACGGCAAGCAACCGGCCGTTGACGCTGTGGCGGAGCTCATTTGGAACTCCTTGGATGCCGAGGCCGATCAGGTTGACGTCCAGATGGAAACAGCATCGATCGGCGTAGCCGATAGCACGCTTACCTACGTGACTCGAATCGTTGTTTCCGACAACGGCCATGGCATTACGCCCGATCTAGCCGAGACTGCATTTCTGTCCCTGGGCGACTCATGGAAGAAGACCCTCAACGGGCGCACTGTCAACAACAAGCGCGCCTTGCACGGAAACATGGGACGCGGCAGGTTCTTCGTCTATGCGCTCGGTTCCCGCGTTACCTGGTCGAGCTTTTCATTGGTCGATGGCAAGCCCACAGTGGTGGAGATCCGGGGCCAAGGAAATCTGTGTCCACACCAAAGACCAGCGGGCACGGCGCCCGTTCCTGCTCGCAGAGTGGCAGCGCGAGAACATCGTCCGGCCGCTGTTCGGCGAGGTCCGCTGGGACGACGAGGCCGAGTGCTACGTCCGCCGCTTCCGCATCGGCTGGATCGAACTGGCCCGCAAGAACGGCAAGTCCGAGATCCTCGCGTTCGTCGCGCTCTACATGCTGTGCGGCGATAGGCGTCGAGTCCGCGGAGATCTACGGCTGTGCCCGGGACACAGAGCAGGCCCGGTTGGTGTTCAACGTCGCGGCGCGCATGGTCAAGCTCTCCAAGGTGCTCGCGCGCCGGTTGCGGGTGATCGAGCACGCCGCGCGGATCGCGGACTTCCTCGCCCTGTCCGCGCTGCGGGAAGAAGCCCTGGAGGCCCAACGACCCGTCGAAGGAAAACAGTTTCCGCCAGTACCGGCTCAACCAGTGGGTCTCGCAGTTCACACGGTGGATGCCGATGCACCTCTACTACGCGTGCACCGGCATCACCGCCGACACCGGAGCGGCCTGGCTGCGAGACCAGGTGGCGCATCGACCAGCCTGGGATGGGCTCGACCTCGCGTCCAAACTCGACCTGACCGCCTGGTGCCTGATTGTCCCGGACGGCATCGACGGACCCGGTCACGTGTCTGCATTGTGGCGTTTCTGGTTGCCCGAAGCTGGGCTGGCGTTCCTGGACGAACGCACTGATCGCCAGTTCTCCCGGTGGGCCGAGCAGAGCTGGGATACCGTCACGGACGGCGAGGTCCTCGACTACGAAGTAATCGAGGATGACATTGTCGCCGACACCGGCCTACTACGGGTTGCGGACATCTCCTACGACGAGTGGTCCGGCGAACCCGTCCGGCAACGCCTCGAACGCCGAACCGGGGTTCCGATGTACCCGGTCGCGCAGACCTACAAAGGCATGACCCACGGTATGACCGAAGCCATGGCTCACCCGATCCCGCACCTGGTCACACCACGACGACCCGGTTGCCGAGTTTCGACTCTGTCGAGGTCCGCCACCCGCCCGGCGAACCGGACCTCATCCGACCGGACAAGCCGGTGCGCAACAAGACCGGCCGCCGGATCGACGCGGTGCCCACAGCCGCGATGGCCGTCTCCGGCTGGCGGCTGCGCGGCCAGAAGGTTACGAAGTCCGGATGCATGGTGGTAGCGGGTTAGTCCGGGCCGCCATACCCGCAGGGGCACAGGGTGATCTGTATCCAGAGCCGAGCCAAAATATGGCTGGGATTTAACTCCCATTTATGTAGAGTCCAGGTCAACCACAAAGCGATAGGGCTGTGAAGGTGCAGCCTCGCCCAACATCGCCCCGATGGGCGAACGGGGCTTGACAGAAGATGAGGGGCGCCACCATGTCGGAAGAGATGCTCACGGGAGCCGATCTAGACCCATATAGGTGCCCTGCGCTGACTGCATGCTGGTGGTGCGGCAGTTCTGGACCTCTCACCCATGAACACAAGTTCAAGAAGAGCGATCTTGTCCGAATGTGGGAGCCTGGTGGAGGTCTCGTGTGGGGAGACTCCGTGGACCTTCGTCGCATCCGGAGCGCGCGCAAGTCTCGTGAGGTCCGATTCGATCCCGGTATGTGCGGTCCCTGCAACAACGATCGCAGTCAGCCTTTTGACCGAGCCTACGAGGCTTTTTCCAACTATGTCTGGGATCATCCCGAATTGAGCCAACAGGCGAGCCTTGACATGTCAGCGGTCTACGGTCTCGATTGGCCCCGGCAGGTCCGGAATCTGGCCCGGTACTTCGCCAAGCACATCGGCAGCCGAATAGCTCATGACCGGTTTCCTGTTCCCCCTTCCCTCGGCAGGTTTCTCGACGGTGCACATTATGCGCACGACGTGCAGATGGTGCTTTTCAAGAGTGATCCGCACTACCAGATGTACCTTCAGGCACGACGTGACGGGCTCGATGGCCGGGGTCTGTGGATGGAGCCAGCCCTCGGTATGGTCAGCACCTCCACGCAAAGGCTGACGAGGTATTCCAGCAGTCTGATCATCAACTTCGTAGGTGTTTTCTACCGTTGGAACCTACTCCTTGACCCGTTGGATCCTTTCTACAACTACCAAGGTGCGCTACTTCATTGGCGACACGACTTGCCAGTGACATGAGGACGATCCTCAAGTCGTTGCGCGGCGATGAAGGCGTCAGCGGGCAGGCGCATGTCCATCATGCCCGAACTCGAGAACGTCCACGGCAACGCACCGGATCCGCACCGGCCGTGACTGCCTGCCCGCGCTGAACGACCACCTTGGACTCGTTGTAGCCCTGCTGGGCAGCAGCCGCGCCACCGCAGAAGAGTGGGCCTCCTATGGCCACTACACCAACGCACCCAACGACCGCATCATGTTCAACCAGGACATCTGCATCCACCTCAGAGACGCACTCACCATATGGAGCAACGCCAGAACCGGGACCTACACGCCACTGATCCAGTAGGCCGTGCAGTTCTCCGTCTTGGCGCCTGCCGTCCGGGTTCAGTTGGTAGATCGCGTCAATGGCAAGCTTTGTCACGCCAACAGCCGGAATGGCATGCCCAAATAGGATCCACCGAGAGTGAGGTGACGAACAAACCGCCAAACGCGGCGCCCTCCGTACGCACGGGGCCATCACCTCCGAGTCAGTCCTCCCTATCATCGCCTCCTGTAAGGTCAGCGAGCGTCGGCTGACGGATCGCGGATGCCGTCATGCCCCAGGCGGAGCCCCGCTTCCACGCCATGTCGAGATTCGTTTCAACGGCACGCTTTTCGCGTTCCATGGTTTCTACATGCCTTGGAGCTGGGCATATCGCCGTCTGACCGGTACTGCCATTTGTGGTCATTCCTTCAGCCTCCCCCTTCGCGGCATAGACCAGTTTCCGCCGTCCGGTGACGTGCGAGGACACAAACTTTCGGGCGACTGACACGCCAACGTGCGTAGCCTTCGGCGGTGCTATCCACAGCGCCGGGTTGTCCACAGATCGTGCCGCCGCAGGTTTGCAGGCGCCGGGCTAAACCCCGAATCATCGGGACACATCACCGAGGGGAGCGGATCAACGTGACGTAGGCGTCTGGTAACTTTGGACTTCGCCGTTGACCGCCAACAACGGTCACCACAAACCCGAGGGAATTCGGCACTTGGTTCTGTCGCACGAAGCAGGACCGTCCGAGAAGTGCCGGACAGCAGGGTTGCAGTTCCGCGTACGCGTGGCATGACCTGACAGGTGTCTGACTCGGGCCGGTCGCCGGACAGGTGTGCTGACGTGTGGCCGTTCTTGGACAGGCATCCGTGGATCACGGTTGCTGTCATAGCCGCCCTGCTGATCTTTCTGTACGCGTTGGCGCGGTTGATCCTCTCGAATCGAGAGCCCGGGGAACCCACCCGTGTAACCCTGCTGTGGCTGCTCAGGTTCGAGCTTCGTGGCAAGACTGAACCAGTCAAGCCGACTCCAAAGCGCAGGTGGCGTCGCGGGGCAGCCACCATTTCGGCGAAGAAATCGCAGTTCAGGCGCTCGCCAAACTCACCGAGGCGGTGAAGCGCGTCCCGCGCTGACCCTTGACCACTTCATGGACCGGCTGTTCGTCCGTCCTGGGGTCCATCACAATCAGGTGGCATTCGGCCCGACCGGGGACCACGTACGTTCGACCCGGGCAAACCGGAGCTTGAGCAGCCACACACGTGAGAATGGCCGGCATGCCCACAAGACGGGTGAAACATGAAACTTGTCCGCGAACCAGCGCGGCAGCAGCCGTCGGTGTGTCGCTATTAGTCTTTTCTGGCGGTCACTAGCGGCCGGCGCAGCCACTTCGCCTACTCGATCACGATGGCGTCGCCTGGGCTTCGTTGTCCGCGCCGATCACGTCGAGCACGACAGCCCGCAGAGTCGGGAGAACGCGCGTCTCCATCGCTTGCTCAGTCGCCTCACACACTGCCTTGTCAACCCGCTGCATCACGGTCGCCGGGTCGAGGGTGCCGCCCGAGACTGTCGCCGTGAGCGCGTTCACCGCCGCAAGCACAGTGCGCCGCCTTCAACCGGCTGGCGTTGTCGTCCGGAGGAGCGGGCGGAAGTCGCTGGAGCTGAGAGGGTAAAAGTAGCCGTGCCGCCCTGTAAGAGGCGACACGTGGTTGATCGGGAGTTAGGCGGCTGTGCGCCATGTGGTGTCGACTTCGTTGGGACGTAGGGCGTTGAGGGCTTCGTCCCAGCGGGTGGTCAGTGCGGCTATGAGGCGTTGTTCGACTTCGGCGGCGACGTGGGAGTAGGTTTCTTGGATCTTGTCGGGGAGTTTGTGGCCGAGGCGTCGGGATTGGGCGATGTCGGGGATGCCGTCGGCGATGAGCCAGGTTTTGTGGCTGTGGCGTAGTCCGTGGAACACGAGGCCGGGTTTGATTGGCTGGGTGCGTACTCGTGGGCGGGTGACGTCGAGGTTGCCGTCGGCGGCGGGGCGCATGGCGCGGCGGGAGAAGTTGCTGCGGCGCTGGAGTTCGACGTCGGTGGTGACGAAGACGTGGTCGTGGTCGTGGGTGTCGAGGTAGAGCTTGAGTAGTGGGATGAGGAAGTCGGGCAGGGTGATGGTGCGGGCGGATTCCGGGGTTTTGGGTGGGCCGAGCCAGAGTTTGCCGGAGTTGGATTCGTGCAGTGCTCCGATGTCGGGGTCGATGACGAGTGTGGCGTCGTCGAGGTGGAGGTTGGGTCGTTGGAGTCCGGTGAGTTCTCCCCAGCGTGCTCCGGTCCAGGCTGCGGTCAGGATGAGGATCGCGGCGTCGTGTCCGTAGTAGGCGGCGGCTTGGTCGGCGATCTGGAGTACCTCGTGTGGTGTGGCCCAGACCTTCTCGCGGGTGCGGGTTCGGGATGCCTTTCCGCGGTGTCGGGATCGGATGGGGTTGGTGGGGATGAGTTGGTCGTCGGCGGCGTCGGACAGGATGAGTGACAGCAGTTTCATGGTGTCGGACGCGGTGACGGGTGCGAGGCCGTTGTGGCGGAGTGTTTTGGCCCAGGCGCGGGCCTTGCTGTTGGTGATGTGGGTGAGGGGGGTGTCTTGCCAGCGGGGCAGGATGTGGTTTTTGAGTTTGCTGCGGTAGTTCTCTTCGGTGCGTTCCCCTACGTCCAGGGCGTCAAGCCAGTCTTGGTCGACGTATGTGCCGAGGGTGGTTCGTCCTGCAGCAGGGTCGATCCAGGTCTCGCTGCGTTGTTGGGCTTCGATGTCGGCGGCGGCGTCGTCGGCGGCTTTCTTGGTGGGGAAGCCGGGGATGGATGCGATGCCGTCGTCGGTTTCGTAGCGCACCCGCCAGGTGTGTTTCCCGCTTTTCTCGACCCAGGCCATGATTGTTCCTCTCTTGGTGGTGTGGGGGTCACGGGTGTGACGGGTGTATGGACGCTCCGTTCGTCGAAGAGGGCAAGCGATTCCTGCCGAAACTTCTGTGCGGGCAAGAGAATTGTCGGTGTTGGCAAGTGTTAACGGCGTTGCCGTCTGACGCTGGTACGTCGATCTTGGTGGCCGGTGTCGGCGATCTGTCGCAGATCGGCGGTGGAGAACCGGAGATGTTTGCCGACGAAGGTGCAGGGGATCAGTCGCTGGCCAGCTTTGCGGCGTAGCCAGGACTCTTTCACTGTGAGGATTTCGGCGGCTTCGCCAGGTGTGTGCAACTGTGGCAGTTCGTCGGGTGCGTTGTCGCGATGGCCAGGTGGGCGCGCGGAATTCTTGCGATGTCGAGGTCGGCTGACTTCGTTGCTGTCGGTGCTGTCATTGTCACCCTGGTGGGTGGCGGTTCGGCGACTAGCACGCATGGCTTGTCCTTCCGGGTGAGGCGTCACGTGGTCGGTGGGAAGGTGACCGGTCGGAACGCTGTTGTGGGCGTGCTGGCCTTATGCGGCCGGACGTTGGGCGCCGTGCTTGCGTGGTGTGCGGGGCTGGCACCCCTGGGTGAAGGTGCTCTCGTTGGCGTGCGTGCGCGGTGTGGGTCGTCAGTGTGGTGTGAGGGTTGACGATTGCGGGCGCGGGCCGGGTGGGAATCGTGGAGCGCACGAGGACTCGCTCGATGTGGGCTGCGGTGTGTGGCCTTCCTGCCGGATTTCCTCGTCCACTTCCTGTTGCAGCGCGGTGATGACCTTGATCGTCAGCCCGTCTGGATGGTGGTTCGCGGCCATTACGCGGCCTGCCGTTGATCGGTCGGCAGCGCATTCGCGGAGAAGTCGTTGGCCCCGGCCGAGGCTGGGACACCCCGGGAGCGGTGGTCGGCGGCGGTGAACTCGTTGGCGGTGACCAGTGGCGGGTGTGCCCACACCTCCGACCAGACCCAGTCGGCTCGCGGAGTCGTTTTTCCGTGGTGGGTGCGTCCCCAGACCTGGCGGCCGGTGTATTTCGGGTTGCGCAGGATCGCCCGCACAATCGCGACCGTCCACATGCCTGGCTCACCCGTCTTAGGGTGCAACGGCGCGGGGTAGCGGGACGCGGTGACGGATCTCCCTGGTGGACAAGCGATCCTCGCCTCTCCACAGGAAGATCATCCGCACGGTGGACGCTTCGACTGGTTCGATCAGCAGCCGGGTGCGCCAGCGCGGTCGCCGGCCCGCCGGAGTGATCCGGATCCGCTGGGCTCGATAGCCGTAGGGCACGTCTCCGGTGTTGAAACCGGCGCGCACCAGTTCCTCGGACGCGGTGCGGGCCGCGGCGAGGTTCGCGGCGTGGTAGTCGCGCAAGACGTGCTGCCGGACACGCCGTGACGGCGTGGCCTTGCCTGTCTCCGGCTCCGTCACTGAACCGAGCAGTCGGGAGCCCATCGCCTTGAGACGCTGCCCGAAGGTCTGGTGATCGGCGGTCACAGTCCAATGCGGAGTAGGGTCGCCGGACTGATTCTGCGCGGTGGTGTTCGAGGGCATGGCGGTTCTCCAATCCCGTGAAGAGGGCGGGCTATGCCGCAGGCGAGTTCTGGGTGTGAGCTGCCGTCTGGCCTTGGGCCTGGCGTGGGCGCGGTGACACAGGGTGGGTGCGCCCACCCTGTGTTCGCACTCGTGGTTTCTTTGCCGGGCGGGAAAGTCGGTCGCCAGGAGCGGTTGTGGCCGGGTGCGCGTCCGCACGCTCTGCGGTGACTGGCGCGCCGGATCGGCATGACCACGGCGAACAGCCGTCCGGGTCGTCCTCCTCCACCGGACTCGTGGAGACCAGCCGCAGGTGACGTTTGCCGGGAACGGGTGGATCGAGGTCGACTTCGTCGAGCGGCCGACAAGCCCGGTGCAGGAAGTACTGCCCGCGCAACTCCTGGCCCTGCTTAGTGGCGTGCGGGTAGCCGTCGCGGATTGCCTTGTCGAACTCGACCGCCTCGGCCCACCCGTCGGGGTCGTGGTCGCGGATCCAGCGCCAGCCCGCGTTGCCGTGGAACGGGCAAGTTATTGCGAATATCCGGTAACAATCACGGCAACCGAGCGCTTCAATGGAGCTCGTGGACAACCTGCCTGATGGGGTGCGCGAACGCGTGTTGCGGCTCAACGCCGACCTGCTTGTGGACCTGCTCAGACCTGATGAGGCGGTCTGGCTGGCCTGCGATCTGCTCGTCGCCGGTGTTGAGACCCCTACCTTGCTCGAGTTGGCCGGCGAATCGCCCACCCGATTGACTTCCGCCGACGCGGTGCCACTTGTTCGGCAGGTGCTCGCCGAACTCGGCGTCGAGCCGATTGACGCGTCGCAAGCTCCCTGGGTCGTTGCCCGCGACATCGCCCGCCAGATGATCGCCGGCAGTCTGTTGCCCGAAGACGGAGCGCGTTCGCTGTGGGGCCTGTGGTGGTCTTGCGACACCGCGCAGGAGATCGGCCTGATGCTCCAACCTTTGGAAGCTTGGGATGAAACGTTGCCAGCGCACCGCGACGACGAGACGATCCGGGCTGAGATGCGGGATCTTGCCGAAGGGATCGTCCACGCCGCCAACTTGCGGCTTGCGACTGGTGGGGTGATCGAGTCATGACCGCGCTGCGGTGTCCCGAAGGCGTCGTTGCGGCTGCTGGTTTCATCACTAGTGATCATTCGGGCCTCCCGAAGATGCTGTCCTGAACCGAGGTCAGGGCAACGAAGGCACGGTCGCTGCCGAGCTGTTCCGGTGTCGGACCGGCGGGCGTGGGGACGTTGGCAAGGCGTTCGGCCAGTGCGGCAAGCGCGGCACGGTCGCCTTCGAGGGCGGCGCGTTCGTCATCGGTGAGGGTGAGGCGTTCCAGCATCTGATCGACACCGTCCTTGACTTCGAGCAGGCGCCCGGTACTGGATTCCTTGGGCAGGTAGAACGGACAGCGCGCGCAGGCCAGCCGGTGCTGACATTTGGCGAAGAAGTCGTAGGTGCAGTACCCGTCGCCGAGGTCGTAGTACTTCCACGGCTGCTCGCCGCCGGTCGCGGCGCCGGACAGAATGGATTCCCGGTCGATGAGCACCTGGATGGTGCGCACGTTGCGAGCGAAGTAGTCGGCCTTGCGGTAAGCGGCGGTGAGCCTGCGCTGCAGGATCGCCGCGTAGTGCCGCGTGCTGGAGAAGTGCTTGTGCCCCAACCATTCTTTGAGGTCCGCGATGGACAGTGGTTCGGGTGCGTTGAGCAGTTGGGTGGCGATGGTGGAGCGAGCACGGTGGCTGGTCAGCGCGCCGCGGGAGTCCGTTTCCGGGATGCCCGCTTTGCGGCAGAGCGCGGGCAGCACGGTCTCGTTGAGATAGGCCCGACCGATCTGTGCACCACGAACGCAGAACAGGAACTCGCGATGCTCGCCGGTCTTGCGATCCACGATCTTCGGCTGTGGCGGGCGAACATGCTTCCACGCGTCGATCAACTGTCCGACGATCGGGTCGACCGGCTTGGTGAACGGCCGGGAGGTCTTGTTCTGCGGCACGCGTAACAAGCAGATCGGGAACGTCTCGCCGGTCTTGTCGTCGCGGCCCTCATCGCGTTCGATGCAGTCGACGTCGAGGCGGCGGATCTCATCGATGCGGCACCCGGCGAACAGCCAGACGCCGACCAGGGCGCGGACCATCTCGATCGGGTAGTACAGGCGCCGGTGCTCCGCAGCTGCCCTCGCCTTGGGTGTGCCGTACTCGTTGAGGTCCTCGCTGTTGAGAGTGAGTCCGGCGGCCATCAGCTTGGCCCAGGAGACCTCGTCGATGATCCGCGGGTTCGGCCCGATCTGGGCGCGTACCGACAGCGGCCCGGCGAGAACCTTGCGTGGGTCGAACGTGGACGTGATCCACTCCCAGTCGATCAGATCGCAGAAGAACGCGCGCAGGCTGTCGATGCGTTGCACCTTGCCCGCCGCGCTGAGCGGCTGCCCCTTCTTGGTGGTGTTGCGGTTGTGCCCGGCCCATTGCCCGTGCACGGCGTGCAGGGTGTCGGCGACGTACTCGGCGGCGATGTCACGGGTCCAGAGCGGGGGTTCCAGCGCCTCGGGGTGTTTCTCCGCGGCCCAACGCCCGGCGATGAGGATCACCGAGAACATCCCGCGGATCGTGCCGGGCTCGTGGGTGGACAGCGTCCGCCACCGCTGCGCCCAGGCCAGCCAGCTCGGTGGCACTGTGGACAGGGTGTCCGGTCGTGGCCCGCGCTGGGGGTCGGTGTTGTTCAGCGGGCCGGTGATGATGCCCTTGTGCGCCAGCACTCGAGACACCTTGAACAGTCCGCTGCGCCGCCCGCCTTGGGGGTATCGCTCGGCCAGAGCACGGATTTGCGGCTCGATGATCTTGTCCAGGCGTGCCGTGCCGGCCACCAGCAGCAGGTCGCTCAACGCCGCCGGGATGTGGCCGGTGACGGTGTGCTTGGAGGCGTCCCACGACCGCAGCGTGTCGACCACCTCGGTAATAGCGGCCTGCACGGCGTCGCGGCCGAAGACGAGCTCCGCCAACGGAACGGGCGAGACCGTGACCTCGTGGTGCAACCGGTGATGCCCCAGCAGGTTGGCGAACGCGACGATCAGGCTGCGGCGGCCCTTCTCGCTGCCCTGGCCGGCTTCCGTGGCGAAGGTGATCCACGTGTGCTCGTCCCACGCCCAGAACGGTTGCTGTTGGTCGTGGATCCGGCGCAGCAGTGCGGCGCGAAGCCTGTTCCGTGCTGGCTCCGGCCAGTGCCCGGTGGTCTGCTCGATCGGTGCGATCAGTCGCTGCAGCGTCTTCGTCCGCGATGTACCCAGTCTGGGACGGCACCCCTCATAGGTGTCGGTGAGCGCCTGCCGTTCGGCATCGGTGAGTGGGTTCACCATGCCTCCACCAGCGCGGCGAGTCGGCGTTCGCGGTCGGCGTGCAGCGAGCAGGTGGCTTTGTGCAGCTTGGCGGCCAGCTCTCGGCCGGACAGGTGGATGTACTTCAACGTTGTGGACAGGTCGCGGTGACCGGCGTACTGCGCGATCTCGTCGATGCTCCAACCGGCCCGAGCCAGGTCGGTCAGGCGCAGGTGACGAAAGGTATGTGTGGACAGCTGTGGCGCCTCGGCCCGCGTCGCGATCCCGGTGACGATCTTCGACCAGCTCGAAGGGCCAAGCTGGTCGCCGCGGTTGCGACGGGACTCGCTGAGGAACAGCGCGCCGTCGACCCGTCCGAACCGCTCGCCCCGTTGCCGCAGGTAGGCCACCAGCAGTTGCGCGGACGTGGTGCCGAACGACACCTCGCGAGCGCGCTTGGACTTGGTCGTCTCGGCCCGTAGATGGATCAATGACCACGCTGGCTCCAGGTCACCTGGCTCCAGGGACACCAGTTCCTCCCGGCGTAGCGCACCGTCATAGGCGAAGGTCACCATCAGCCGGTTGCGTACCGGCTCCTGCTCGCACGCCCGCAAGATGCGATCCCACACGTGCTCG